>NZ_JBFBAF010000049.1:0-69379 GCF_040682095.1 Amycolatopsis sp. NPDC051372 | reverse complement strand
AACGTGCCGGCCTTCCGTGCGGGCACGACGTTCAAGGACGTCATCTCCGGCACGAAGAAGCTGCCGAAGGCCACCGCCGTCAAGCGCACCACCACCGCCACGGCTGCCACCGCCTCCCGCGCGACCACCACGCGCGCGACCGCGGCGACCGGCACACGTGCGGCTGCCTCGCGCACCGCGGCGACCCGCCCGGCCACCACGCGCTCCACCACGACGCGTACCCGCGCCACCGCTGCGAAGCCGGCCGCTGCGACGAAGACCGCCGCTGCCAAGCCCGCCGCGACGCGCGCGAAGGCTGCCACCACCACCAAGGCTGCCGCTGCGAAGCCGGCCGCCAAGGCCACGGCGACCAAGGCCGCTGCCGCGAAGCCGGCCGCTGCCAAGCCTGCTGCGAAGAAGGCCGCTGCGAAGCCGGCCGCCAAGCGCACCAGCGCTGCGAAGAAGAAGTAACACCATCCCGGCGTTGACGCCGGGACGTGCACTTCACGGCAGGGCCCCCTCCCATCTCGGGAGGGGGCCCTGCCGCATGTGTGGGGTGGTTCTGGTCGAGTCGGATGCGGTGTTGGACATCGGGTCTGACTGGCTTGGGGATGCTGGGGCTCGCAGGAAACGGTGCGCATGGTTCGGTCGCCGGGTTTTGGCCGGCGGTGCCGGTGCGCATGGTCTGGCCTGCAGGATCACGGCACTGCACGGGAATGACGAGACCTGCGCACTGCTGGCTCGCGCGGCACAGAACGGCGGACGAGAACACGCTGCTGCATAAGCCGAGAGCCCGCTACGAACAACGCGGCCCGACGCTCTGGTGTAACGGGTTGGGCGCGGTCCAGCCATTGGGTCTGTCCCGCGTACTCCCGCAGGACGGCTCCCGCGAGCCTCGCAATGCCGGGACAAGCAATCGCCAGGCAGTGGCATACCTGCGATAGATCACTGCCTCACTTACCGCCCGGCCGCGGCACGGTGTAATGCGCGGACACGCAATCAACTCCCAGCTTCCTATCGGCGGAATCGCCCGCCCAGCTCAGGGTGCGGTCTTGGCCTCGGGCCGGCAGCTCGGCCACGCGGCGGATGTCAGGACGCGAACGTGGCCGGGAAATGAGGGCGCTACCGCGCGTTCCTCGCGCTCTTGATCGGCAGGACGCCTGAGGCCCGACGCACCGGAAATGGTGTGCTACCTGCGTGTTCGTGCTCTCCGGCCCACGCGAGGTGCGAACGGCGTGGTCGCGCCGCGGGTTCCGCCGCCGTCTTCTCGTGTCTGTCGGGAGAGCGGCTTCGCCGGAACGACGCGGGACGGCTGTGGTCCGGTGAGCTGGAAATGGTGCGCTGCGTGCATGGTCGGCTCGCGGGCCGCGCGAGGTTGCGTGCGGCGTGGCAGAGGGGTGGGGTGCCGCAGCCGTCCTCTCGTATTTGTCGGGGGGAGAGGTTGTGCCGGAACGGCCGGGATGGGTGCTGTGCGCTGGGAATAGTGCGTCGCCTCGCGCGCTCGATCCGCGCTTGGTTTGTAGTCGGGCCCGCGGGGTTTTGTGGTCGGCGGGGTGCGGCTGCGGACTCCCGTTGTCCCTCTGAAGTGGCTGCGGTCCTGTGCTGGTACGGCCGCGATGGGTGCGGTGCAAATGCGCCGGAATGGAGCGCCGCCTGCATGCTCGCGCGCTCGATCCGCGCGGGGTTTGTGGTCGGCAGGCTGCTGCGGACTCCCGTGTCCCTCTCAAGCGGCTGCGGTCCTGTGCCGGAATGACAGAGGGATGGGTGCGGTGCAGTGCGCTGGGAATGGAGCGTTACCTGCTTGTTCGCGCGCTCGGCTCGCGTCAGGTCGGGTGCTGCGCGGCGGAGCGGCGGGGTGCTGCCGCGGGCGTCCTTTGTCTGTCGGGAGTGGCTGCGATCCCCGTCGAGATGACCGGGGTGGGCGTGGTGCGACGCGCTGGAAAGGTGCGCTACCTGCATGTTCGCGCTCTCGGTCCAGGCGAGGTTGGGTAAGGCGTGATGGGGCAGCGAGACTCGGGCGGTCCTCGATCATCTCTCCGGAGATCGGCCGTGGCGCTGAACCGGCATGGCTGGAGCGGTCGGGCTCGCGGCTTGCGTGACGCCGGTGTTTGGTCTGCCGGGTGGAGATAGTGGTGCGGTGCCCTCGGCCGCAGGAGGGCTGCTGCGGCCCTGCGAAGTGGCGCGCAGCTCGGTGTTCTTCCCGGGGCTGAGCTTGGAGCGCGGCTGGGAGTGCCGGAGAGGCAGGGCGGGCCGCGCGGACCTTGCCGCACGTTGTCGTGTGCCTGCGGTGTGCGGGAGCAGTGCGGCGGAACCGCCGTTCGAGGCCTGCGATTGCCCGGATTCCGCGGGGAAGGAAGCGGGAGCGGCTGGGCCGTCGAGTGGATCGGCTGCGGGGCAACGCATCCGAGGCCTGCCGGCGGATATGGCCTGGAGCTGCGAGTTCACTCCGCAATGCGGAGCGAGGAAGGCTCAGCCGAGACCCCTACCGTACCAGGGAGTCGTGGCCTGGGAGCGTCGCTGGGGCGCCCGAAGGCCACAGCGCGGCCGAGGGCTCTGCGGAGGCGAGACGGACAGTCCACGGCGAGCCTGAGCGCCCCTGCCGGCGGTCCCACGACGCAAGGCGGGATGAAATTTCACTCCCACCCCGAGCGCTTGATCCGCCGTTCGGGCGGACTTGTGTACCCATCGCCGGCCACCCCGGGCGGGAATAGCCATCTCTATAGAATCCCCGCCAAGCCGCCCCGCGAATAGCGACCCGCCCACTTTTCGAGCCCATTCGAACACCGCCATTCCCCGAAACGCGGAAGGCCTCCCCGCGGCCGACAACAGCCGGCGGGGAGGCCCGAACAGAAGAACTGCGTCAGTGTCGCGAAGGGGCGGGTGCGGGCAACGGCGTCGGGTAGTAGTCCGCGCCGGCCAGGCGCGGGCCGACGTCGCCCGACGGGGGGAGGAAGGAAAGGACCCAGAGGGAGCCTTTCTTGCTGGGCACGACGCCCCCGCGGGCGGCGGCGAGCTCGGTGCCGTCGCGGTCGGCCAGGGCGCTGATCAGGTCCGGGATCACGCCGCCCTGGCTGGCGATCAAAGGGGTGCCCCCGCCGCCGGCGATGGCGAGGAGGCGGGCGATCCCGAGGACCGGGTCGGGCCAGTAGCCCTCTTCCGAGAGGAGGTTCTCGTGGCGCACGTCGACGCCCAGGTCCTCCGCGACGCCTCGCACGGTCTGCACGCAGCGCAGGCGCGGGGCCGAAAAAACCCGGTCCGGGCCGAAACAAGGCAACAGCTTGCGCAGGGCTTCGGCTTGGCGCTGGCCGGCGTCGGACAGGGGGCGCAAGTCGTCGTCGCCGGTCCAGTCGTCGCGTTTGCCCGCCTTGGCGTGGCGGACGAGCAGCACGGTGATCAGCGACACCGGCAGCGCGCAGAACTCGCGCAGCACGCGCACGTCCGCGTCGCGCGTGAGGAGGCGTTCGGCCGCGACCACGTCGAGCCAGCGCAGCTCGTCGACCTCGTCGTTGGCCAGGAAAGTCCCCGACACGGCTTCACCGCTGAAGTAGTCGACGGTCTTCTTCAGCACGCCACCGCCGCTGCGGGCGGGCACGTCGTACGCGCTCTGCGCGACGTGGCGCCCCAGCACCACGCGGTAGCCGGTTTCCTCCCACACCTCCCGCACGGCGGTGGCGGCGAGGGTCTCGCCCGGATCGGCCTTGCCCTTCGGCAACGACCAGTCGTCGTAACGAGGCCGGTGCACCAGGGCGACTTCGAACCCGTCACCGGCGCGGCGCCACAGCACCGCGCCGGCTGCGCGGACATCCACGCTCATCCGGCGGCCCCGTGCAGCTTCGCGAGCTCCACCTGGTGGTCGCGTACCTGCGAACCGGCGCCCGGGGAGGGCTGCCACTCGCCGCTGGCCGTGAGGACCCAGCACCGCGTGGTCGGGTCGAGCGCCGAATCGAGCACGGCGTCGAGCTGCTGCGTGAGCTTCGTGTCCTTCACGCGCACCAGCGCTTCGATACGACGGTCGAGGTTGCGGTGCATCATGTCGGCGCTGCCGATCCAGTGCGTACCGCCCGCGCGGAAGTGGAACACCCGCGAGTGCTCCAGGAACCGGCCCAGGATCGAGCGGACGCGGATGTTCTCCGACAGCCCCTCGACACCCGGCTTCAGCGCGCAGATCCCGCGCACCACTACATCGACGGGCACCCCGGCCTGCGAAGCGTGGTACAGCGCGTCGATCACCTGCTCGTCGACGAGCGAGTTGCACTTGATCCGGATCCCGGCGTCCTGCCCGGCGCGCGCGAGCTCGATCTCCTCGCCGATCGCGCGCACGATGCCGCGGCGGATTCCGTGGGGCGACGTGAGGATCGTGCGGTAGGTGTCCTGCCGCGAGTAGCCCGTGAGCACGTTGAACAGGTCGGTCACGTCGGCGCCGATGCTCGGATCGGCGGTGAGCAGGCCGATGTCCTCGTACAGGCGCGCGGTCTTCGGGTTGTAGTTGCCGGTGCCGATGTGGCAGTAGCGCCGGATGGTCGAGCCTTCCTGGCGCACGATCATCGACACCTTGCAGTGGGTCTTGAGCCCGACGAGGCCGTAGACCACGTGCACGCCCGCGCGCTCCAGCGTGCGCGCCCACGTGATGTTGGCCTGCTCGTCGAAGCGCGCCTTGATCTCGACCAGCGCCACGACCTGCTTGCCGGCCTCGGCGGCATCGATCAGCGCGTCGACGATCGGGGAGTCGCCCGACGTGCGGTAGAGCGTCTGCTTGATCGCCAGCACCTTCGAGTCGGCCGCGGCCTGTTCGATGAAGCGTTGCACGCTCGTGGAGAACGAGTCGTACGGGTGGTGCACCAGCACGTCGCCCTCGCGCAGCGTCGCGAACACGCTCTTGGGCGTCTCGCGCTCGCCGAACGCCGGGTGCGTCGCCGGCACGAACGGCCGGTCCTTGAGCTCCTTGCGGTCCACACCGGACAGCTGGTGCAGACAGGTCAGGTCGAGCAGGCCCGGCACCTCGACGACGTCGGCCGGGTCCACCTCGAGCTCGCGCAGCAACAGCTCGAGCATGTGCTCGCTCATGTCCTCCGCGACCTCGAGCCGCACGGGCGGGCCGAAGCGCCGCTGCGCGAGCTCGCGTTCTAGGGCCTGCAGGAGGTCCTCGTCGCGGTCTTCCTCGACCTCGAAGTCGGCGTTGCGGGTGACGCGGAACACGTGGTGCTCCGTCACCTCCATGCCGGTGAACAGCTCGCCCAGGTGCGCGGCGATCAGCTCCTCCAGTGGCAGGAACGTGGCCGTGCGGCTGGTGCGTTCCGGCTCCACGCGCATGAGGCGCGGCACGTTGCTCGGCACCTTCACCCGGGCGAAGCGCTCCGTTCCGCCCTGCGGGTCGCGCACCGTCACCGCGAGGTTGAGCGACAGGCCCGAGATGTACGGGAACGGGTGCGCCGGGTCGACCGCCAGCGGTGTGAGCACCGGGAAGATCTGCTCCGAGAAGTAGCTCGACAGGCGCAGCTGGTCGGCGCCGGCGAGGTCCGCCCAGCCGACGAGCTGGATGTCCTGCTTCGCGAGCTCCGGGCGCAGGTGGTTCTCGAACGCGCCGATGTGGCGCTCCACCAGGTCCTGGTTGCGCTTGGCGATGTAGTCCAGCTGCTCGCGCGGCGTGAGCCCGTCGGCGCTGCGCACGGACAGGCCGGTGTCGTCGCGGCGCTTCAGCCCGGCCACGCGGACCATGTAGAACTCGTCCAAATTGGACGCGAAGATGGCGAGGAACTTCGCCCGCTCCAGCAGCGGCTGCGACTCGTCCTCGGCGAGTGCGAGCACTCGCGCGTTGAAGTCGAGCCAGGACAGCTCGCGGTTGAAGTACCGGTCGTCGGGCAGCGTCTCAACGGCGGTCGGCGCGGCCAAGGTGACGGCGGGAGGAGCCGAGGGCACGCCGCGGAAGTCGTCGCCCGAGGCGTCGACCGCGGCCGTGGTGCGCCGGGCCGCGGGCCGGGCGGTCTCGGGGGCGGCCACGGCCGTGGCCGCGGTGGTCTTGCGGGCGCGCGAGGTTTTCACCGGTGTGGTTTTCGGTTCGCTCTTGGCGGTCTTGGCCTTGCCGGCGGCGTTGGTGCCCGCCTTGGCCGCGGTCGCGCGAGCAGCCGTCGTCACCGCGTCGGCGGAAGCGACGCTCTTGCTCGGAGGCGTCTTCTTCGCTGCGCTGGTGTGTCGTGCGGGGCTTCCAGGCGCCTCAGCTTTCGCCGCGCTGGCCCTGCGCCGCCGGGCGGGCTGTCCGTTCCGGGCGGATGTGCTGGCGTCGTCTGTGCTCACGACGCCCATTGTTCACTACGAAGCAGCAGTTTGCGCAGACCGCGGTGAAGGTCAAATGAACACCTTCAGCCCAATGGGACGGATTCGTCGGGCAGCAGTGCCGCCGTGCGTTTGCCGACGCCGAGCGCGCGCACGAGCTCGAGATCGTCCGAAGTGTCCACGTCGCTGCGCAACGACACCACCGCCCCGGCCAGCGGGACGGCTCCGGAATCGGCGTGCCGCTGGGCGGAACCGCCGCCGAACCGCGGGTCGAGCGGTGCGCCGGGAGCCGACAGCAGCAGCGTGGTGCCGGTGCCCTGGTGGTCGGCGACGAACGCGCGCCGCCCGGCTGCTTCGGCCAGCGCGTCGGCGAAATCGCCCGCGCGCAGGGCCGGCAGGTCGGCCTGCAGGGCGCCGACGATTCCGCGTGGCTCGTCGTCGCGCAGCAGAGCCGCACCGTGACGGAGTGCTTCGTTGAGGCCGCCGTCGCCCGGTTCGGTCACCAGCTCGACGCCGAGACCGGCCAGTTCGGACACCGCCGCCGGGTCCGAGGCGACCACGAGCACGCGCCGCACGCCGGCCACCGAGGTGACCGCGGCCAGCGTGTCGTAGGCCAGCGCCAGCACCAGCTCGGCGTGCTCCGGCTCGGCGACCGCGCCACGCAGGCGCGACTTGCCCACGCGGGGGTGTTTCAACGGCACGACCAGGTCCACGTCCACCTGTCCATCTTTACCCGAAAGCTCCGCGGTGCGTGGTGAGCACACCCTCCCTGGACTGCGTGAACCCCGGCGCGGCAGGATCTGCCCGAGTGGATCGTTCGGAGGAGGAGACTTGGCACGGCGTGAGAAGGGCGGCTTCTGGGTGGGGTTGGCCGCGTTCGTGTTCTACCCACTGACCCGCATCGGGAAGCGGTCGTACCTTGGCGCGGAGAAGATTCCGCGCCAAGGCCCGGCGGTGCTCGTGCTGAACCACATCTCCCACTTCGACCCGGTGGTGGATGCCGTGTTCGTGCACCGCCAGAAGCGCGTGCCGCGGTTCTTCCTCAAGGACAGCCTGCTCAAGGTCCCGGTCCTCGGGAAGATCGCGACCGCGTCGGGCCAGATCCCGGTGTCGCGCAACTCCAGCGCGGCGGGCGACAGCCTCCGGGCCGCGCACGAGGCGCTGGCCGAGGGCAAGATCGTCGTGATCTACCCCGAGGGCACGATCACGAAGGATCCGGCCGGCTGGCCCAAGGAGTCGTTCACCGGTGTCGCGCGGCTGGCGCTGCAGAACGACGCGCCCGTGATCCCGATCGCACGCTGGGGTACCAACCAGATCTACAACGGCTACACGAAGAAGTTCACGCCGTTCCCGCGCAAGACCGTGACGCACCTGATCGGCGACCCGCTGGACCTGTCGGCCTACGCGAACGCCAACCCCCGCAGCGCCTCCACGCTGCGTGAGGTGACCAAGCTGATGATGGACGAGGTCACCCGGCTGCTCGCCGAGATCCGCCACGAGGAGCCGCCCGTGAAGAAGCCGGAGGACGGCGCCTGATGGCCGCCTTCGCCACCGACGTCCAGCGGGTGACGGTGCTGGGCGCCGGCTCGTGGGGCACGGCGTTCGCCAAGGTCCTCGGCGACGCCGGCCGCGACGTGACGATGTGGGCGCGGCGCGAGTCGATCGCCGCGGAGATCTCCGCGCACCACACCAACGAGTCCTACCTGCCCGGCACGCGGCTGCCCGACCGCATCACGGCGACGGCCGACCCGGCCGCGGCGCTCGACGGCGCCCAGGCCGTGGTGCTCGGCGTGCCGAGCCAGAGCCTGCGCGCGAACCTCACCGCGTGGCAGCCGCTGCTGCCGCCCGAGGCGATCCTCGTGAGCCTGGCCAAGGGCGTGGAGCTGGGCACGCTCAAGCGGATGAGCGAGGTGATCGCCGAGCTGGCGAAGGTCGACGCGGGCGAGATCGTGGTCGTCTCCGGGCCGAACCTGGCGCGCGAGATCGCCGCCGCGCAGCCGGCCGCCGCCGTGCTGGCGTGCGCCGACCACGAGCGCGCCATGGCAATCCAGCGGGCGAGCTCGAACCAGTACTTCCGCCCCTACACCAACACCGACGTCGTCGGTGTCGAGCTGGGCGGCGCGTGCAAGAACGTGATCGCGCTCAGCTGCGGCATGGCCGCGGGGATGGGCTTCGGCGCCAACACGATGGCGACGCTGATCACGCGCGGGCTCGCGGAGATGGCGCGCCTGGGCGCGAAGCTCGGCGCCGACCCGCTGACGTTCGCGGGTCTCGCCGGCCTCGGTGACCTCGTGGCGACGTGCTCGTCGCCGCTGTCGCGCAACCGCACGTTCGGTGAACGCCTCGGTCGTGGCGACACGCTGGAGCAGGCGCAGGCCGCCACCGGCGGGCAGGTCGCCGAGGGCGTCACGTCGTGCTCGTCGATCCGCGAGCTGGCGCGCAGCCTGGGCGTGGACATGCCGATCACCGACGCGATGCACCGCGTGTGCCACGAGGGCGTGGACCCGCGTCGGGCCGGCGCGGAGCTGCTGGGGCGCTCGCAGAAGCACGAGTGGAGCTGACCTCCCAGGGGCTGGGAAGCGGTTGACCGCCGGGGCCGGCGCTGGTTGGCTGTCGGCGTGACGATGTGCCTGATGACTGCGCGGCCGGGGTCCTGTGACCTCCGCCCGGTCATGCCGTCGTGTCGCTGTTGTCGGTGAACCCAGCCCCGGCCCAGCTTCTCCCCCCTTTTCTCCTGCGAGGAACGACCATGTTCGCCGTCCCGGACAACACCCTGCTGCGTCCCGAGAACCCCGCCCTGCGCCACCCCGTGCGCGTCGCCCTTCAGGTGGCCGCCGACCGCGACCGCTGGGCGAGCCTCCTGCGCTACGACCCCGACGAGCGCTTCTCCGCCCTCGTGGAACGCGGCGACGGCCAGGAGGTCTGGCTGCTGAGCTGGCTGCCCGGCCAGCACACCGACCTGCACGACCACGAGTTCTCGACCGGCGCGTTCACGGTCGTCTCGGGGCGGCTGACCGAGGCCGTCGCGCGCCGCTCGCCCGACAGCCGCGCGGTCACCGAGCTGCACGCGCTGGCCGTCGGGCAGTCGCGCGTGTTCGGACCCGGGTATGTGCACGAGATGCGCAACGACGGGCCGGACCCGGCGATCAGCGTGCACGTCTACCGCGACGGGCCGCGCGCGATGCGGCCGTACCACCTGGATCCGCTCGGTGGTCCGGTCCGGGACTGACGGCTCAGCGGTCCAGGTCGCCACGCAGGCGGAACTCCTGCTCGACGCGTTCTCGCGAGGCGCCGGTGGCGAGCAGGACCTGAAGCAGGACGCGGGCTTTGCGGGGGTCGAGCCAGCCGGCCATCGTCGCGCCGAGGCGGATCAGGCTCGACTCGGAGCCGTGGAAACCGTAGGTGCCGCGGAACGTGGTGCCCGCGCCGGTGCGTGAGGCGACGACGATCGGCACCTTCGCATCGGCGATCACGTCGGCGGTCCCGCGCGAAACGTGGCCGACGCCGCTGGCCGCCACGACCACCCCGTCGGCGCCGCCGTCGAGGACGAGCTTGAGCAGTTCGCCGGAATCCGCGATGCCCGCTTCCAGCAACGGAACCAGCCCCGAGAAGTCGGCGCTTTCCACCGGAACTGCTGACGGACGTCCGCCGGCCGGGTGGAAGTAGTGCACGTTGCGTTCCGCGACGAGCCCGAGCGGTCCCGCCGGGTTCGAGGAAAACGCTTCGAGGTGGCTCGCGTGTGCCTTGCGCACCCAGCGCGCCGAGTGCACGTCGTCGTTGAACGCGACCAGCGCACCGCGCCCGCGGCTGCGGGGTTCGGCCGCGACGGTCAGCGCCGCCAGGAGGTTCGCGGGACCGTCCGCGCTGGGCAGGCTCGGGTTGCGCATCGCGCCGGTGACGACCACCGGCACGTCGTGGGGCCAGGTCAGCTCGAAGAAGTACGCCGTCTCCTCGAGGGTGTCCGTGCCCTGCACCACGACGAGTCCCGCCGCGCCCGCCGCCACCTGCTCCAGAGCCCATCGGCGCGTCCGCAGCAGCGTCTCGTAGTCCATCGAGGCGCTGGAGATACCGGCGAGTGTGGCCGCCGCGACGTCCATCGGCAGGTCGGCGCCGAGGTCGCCGAGCAGGTCCTCGGCGGTCAGCCGCGGCACCACCCCGTCTTCGATCGAGCGGCCGGGGGCCATGGAAATGGTGCCGCCCAGCGCGGCGACGGCGACGAGAGCACGAGTCATGCCCGCACTCTAGGAAACCTTCGCCGCCTGCAGGGTGTAGCTCGCCGCGAGGCGACGCGGGTTCTCGCGCAGCCGCCATTCGCCGCCGCCGACTTGGTGCATTTCGTGCGGCAGCGCGTTCCACGGCACGGTGTCGTGTTCGGTGAACGCGGTGAGCGTGAGGCCGTTGTCGAGCAGCGCCGTGATGATTTCGCCCAGCGAATGGTTCCACGAGTGCGTGGTGCTGTTCACGATGGGACCGTCGGACTCGACGTAGGTGGTTTCCTCGGCGAACACGAGCGGTTCGGTGTGTTCGAAATACTGGTACTTCGGCCAGCCGTGCTCGGCTTCGTCGTCGAGGGTCCACAACATCGGGTGGCCCTCGCGCAGGAACAACCGCCCGCCCGGCTTCAGCAGCCGCGCCACGACCGTGGCCCACTGGGCGATGCGCGGCAACCAGCACAGCGCACCGATCCCGGTGTAGACGAGGTCGAACGCACCTTCGCCGAACACGTCGACGGCGTCGTAGGTGTTGGCCTCGTGGTAGTCGATCTCCGCGCCGACGCTGTCCATGAGCTTGCGCGCTTCCGCCAGCGAGCCGGGGGAGAGATCGAGGCCGGACATCCGCGCGCCCAGGCGGGACAAGGAAAGCGTGTCCGTGCCGATGTGGCACTGCAGGTGAACGCCGCGCAGGCCGGAAACGTCACCGAGGCGCGGGAGGTCGAACCGCACGACGTCGCTGAGGTAGCCGGGGTCCGTGCGGAAGCGTTCGAAGCCGTAGTACTCGGACTTCGCGTGCACGGCCGCGCGCTCGTCCCAGTTGACGCGGTTGAGGTCGAACGACTCGGTCACTTCACTGCCTTTTCGGCCTTGCTGCGGAGTACGCAGAATTCGTTGCCTTCCGGGTCGTGGAGCACGGCCCAGCCGGTGCCGTCGGCGTTGCGCTGGTCGTCGAACATCGTCGCGCCGGCCACGAGCAGTCGTTCGACCTCGGCGTCGCGCGGGCCTTCGGGCGTGAGGCACAGGTGGATGCGGTTCTTCACGGTCTTGGTCTCAGGCACGCGGATGAACAGCAGCGTGCCGCCGTGGTCGAGCTCGATGCCGACCTCCGGGTCGCCCGGCTCGTCCTCCTCGGCGACGGGCCGGCCGAGGACGCCGCTCCAGAACTGGGCCAGCGCATACGGATCGGCGCAGTCGAAGGTGGTGTTCTCGACGATGGACGGCATCGGTCTCCCCTGCTCGGTCGCGGTGATCGCAGTCTGCCCGAAAAGACCGTTCTCACGCGAGGCGGTTTCGCCGAGCTCAGCCGGGGAAGCCGACGACCGGCGCGGGGGTGCCGCCGTACGTGCTGCGCGCGAGGACGATCGCGCCCGGCGCCGGCACGAGGCGCAGGTCCGACAGCGAGCGCGAGCCGTCCATCCGCACCACCCGGCTGGTCGGCGCGCTGCCGTCGAAGCTCTGCACGAGGAGGGTCAGGTCGCGGCCGGTGTCCTGGCACGCGCGCAGGTACGTGTGCCGGGTGGTGGCGTCGGCCGAGCGCACGGGGCAGGCGCCGAGGTCGATCGGGTGCGTGGCGCCGGTGCCGGGACCGAGGGCCTCGGCGGACGTCTTTTCCTGCTCGATCACGGGAATCGGTCCCACGTCCATCCGCACCCACCGCGACGCGTCCGGCTGGGCCAGGAGCCGGCCGGTCTCGGTGTCGAACAGGCCGTTCAAGACGGAGCCGGGGGCGGCGGCGCGGCCGACGAGCCGCAGCCACACGACGGCGCCGTCGGTGGTGGTGGCGGGGGAGATGTCGAGCCGTTCGCCGTCGGGACCGGTGGTCTCGACCACATGGCGCCAGCGTTCGCGCCCGGTCACCTCGTCGAGCGCGACGAGTCCCGCGGAACGCCCGCACTCCAGGGCGGCGAGCACCACCGTCCGGGCTTGCGCGGGCAAGGTGTACGGGTTCACGCACCCGGCCGGCGCGGACCAGTGCCAGAGTTCGGCGCCGGTCTGGATGTCGTAGCCGGCGTACGCGTCGTCGCGGACGGTCAAGGTCTTGGTGCCCACCAGGATCTCCCCGGTCTCGACCAGAACCGACGGCACCACGCGGTCGAAGCGCGCGGTGCCGGTGTCGGCGTCGAGGACGACCACCAGGTCATTGCTGCTGTCGGTTTTCGACGCGAAAGCGGCCACGACCGTGCGCCGGTCGGCGGACGCGAGCAGCGCGTGGACCCTCGCGCCGGGCCGGGCGTAGGACCAGTCGCGGCTGCCGTCGAGCCCGTCGAGCGCCGTCACCGAACCGTCGGCGGCCGCGACGACGACTCCGTGCCCCGCGGCCACCATCGCGCTCACGTCGGCCGGCGGCTGCCAGGACCACTGCCGGCCGCCGGGCTTTTCGGCCACCGGTTCGGGGGTCAGATCCGGCACGCCGCGGATCGTGCTCGCGGTGGCGGCTCGGTCCGCGGCGAACGGCGCCGCCACTCCCACGGCCGGCACGACGACGGCCACCAGCAAGCCGAGCGGACGGATTCGCCACGTCGTGGAGTCGAGCAACCCGACCGCCACCCCCACCGCGCCCACGGCGAGCACCGGGGTGTCCAGGCCGGGCACACCGCCCTGCACGTCGAGCACCAGCCGCACCACGGCGGCCACGGCGGTGGCGATCCCGAGAACCGCCGCCGCGACCCGCGCCTTGCGCGACCGCGCCAGCCCCAGCACCGCGGAGACGACCGCCCCGGCGACGAACCACAGCAGCCCCACGCCGCTCGCTCTCGTCGCGCCTCCCGACAAGAACGGCGCGACCACCACGCACACCACACCGGCAACCGTCGTCAACCGCAGCACGCTCAGTACGACGCAGTTCGCCGGTTCGCGTTTCACCGCCACCGTGAACATCCGGTGACAACGACATCACGTCGGCGCTGGTCGGAAAGCCACCGAGTGCACTGTGGACACTCGGGTCAGGCGAGCGTGAGGCCGGGAGAGCGGTGGACGCGCCGCCGGGCGTCGACGATCAGCACGTCGCAGCCGGGTTGTCCGGCGACCCAGGTGATGCCGTCGGCGCCGAGGGCGAACGCGGCGGTGGCCAGCGCGTCGGCGTGCGTGAGGTCTTCGGCGACGACGGTGACGCTCAGCAGCCCGGTGGCGGGCAGGCCGGTGCGGCCGTCGAGCACGTGGGCGCCGCGTTCGTACGCGGCCGAGGTGGCGACGGTGCCGTCGCGGGAGGCGACCACGGCGCAGACCGCTTCGGGCTGTTCGGGATGGCGGATGCCGACGCGCCACGGCCGTCCGGGCTCGGGCTCGCCCGTGGTGACGACGTCGCCGCCGGCGTTGAGGCAGAACCGGCGTGCGCCGGCCGCGTGGAGGCGATCGGCCGCACGCTGCACCGCCCAGCCTTTGACGACGGCGCACGGGTCCAGGCCACGGCCCGGCAGCCGGGCGGAGAAGGCGCCGCCGGAGAGGCCTTCGTAGTACGCGCAGAGGCCGAGGACCTCGTCGAGGTCCGCGCTGAGTTCGGTGGTTTCGCCGCGGTCGTAGCGGCACACTTCGCTGCCGGAGCGAAACGGGCTGAAGCGGGCGTCGACCTCGCGCAGCCACCGGAACGCGTCGGCGCGCGCGCCGGTGAAGTCTCCTTCGTCGCGCAGGTCGAGCGACACGGGCAGGCCCATCACCTGCTCGACGTGCGTGGCCATCACGAGCCCTTCGCGTCGAGCGCCGCCTGCAGCGACTTGATGTACGACTCGCTGGTCTGCGTCGCGCCCGAGACGGTGTCGATGTTCGCGCTCTGCGCCTGCAGGGCTTCCTCGCGCAGCAGCGGGATCGCGTCTACGCCGCGGCCGCTGTCCGGCTGCTGCACGAGGGTGACGTCGGTGATCCGGCTGCCGGAGAAGGACACCTGCACCTGCACGGTGCCGAACTCGGTCGACTCGGCGCTGCCCTGAGTGGTCAGGGCGCCGGAACCGGCCGAAGTGGACGGTGCGGTGGTGGTTGTCGGAGCAGAGCCGTTCGTGGTGGTGCTGCTCGTCGCCGGCATCGGGTCGAACCGCCAGACGGCCACGAACCCGGCGATCGACAGCGCGACCACGAAAATCGTCTTCTTCATCGGAAGCTCCTCACGCGGCCAGGCTGAAGCGTTCGGCGTGGACCTGGGTGCCGGGCACGCGCAGCTCCCGCAGGCTGCGCAGCACGGCCGACGTCATCCCGGGCAGACCGCAGACGAACACGTCGCGGTCGCCGAGGTCCGGCACCAACGCGTGAAGTGCGGCGGGACCCAGCACGGGGCCGTGGGGGCCGTGCAGATCCGACGGTCCACTGAGGACGTGCACGACCGCGCCGCGGGCCTTGGCCAGCGCGTGCAGCTCGGGCAGAAGCACGGCGTCGGCCGATGTCCGCACGCGGTAGAGCAGCACGACGTGGCCGCGCACGTCTTCGAGCAACGCGCGGATCGGCGTGATGCCGACGCCGCCGGCGACCAGCAGCGCGTCGGGCCGTTGCTGGTGGATGGTGGTGAAGGCGCCGTACGGGCCTTCGGCGAACACACGCGTGCCGACGCGCAGCGACCGAAGGCTCGCGCTGGAGCTGCCGACCGCTTTGGCGGTGAGCCGCAGCGTGCGGCCGTCGGGCGCGGCCGAGAGGGAGAACGGGTTGGCCTGCCACCAGCGGTCCCGCGTGAGGAATCGCCACAGGAAGAACTGCCCCGCGCGAGCCGACAGCCGGTCGAGGTCGCGGCCGGTCATGTAGACGGACACGGTGTCGGGCGACTCGGGCACCACGGCGACCACCCGCAACCGGTGCCGCAGGTTGCGTCGCAACGGCAGGAGCACACGCCCGGCCAGCACGGCCAGACCCGCGCCCAGCCACAGCGTCCACCAGTACGCACGGGCAGCCGGGTGGCTCGCGAACGACTGCCCGACGGCGATCTGGTGCGTGAAGGCCAGCACCACCGCGGCGTAGGTGTAGAGGTGCACGAAGTGCCACGTCTCGTAGGCCATCCGCTTGCGCGCGAAGCGGGCGGAAGCCGCGCCGACCACCAGGATGAGCATGAACGCGACGATCGCGCGCAGGATCCCCTCGGTTGTGTTGGCCAGCTGCACCAGCTCGTCGGCCGCGTTCGTGCCCTCGATGGCGGAGTAGCCGACGACCACCAGCACCACGTGCGCGACCAGCAGCCACAGCAGGCTGAAGCCCGTCCAGCGGTGCCATGACGTGAGCCGGTCCATGCCGAGCCGGCGGTCGAGTCACGGCAGGCGTGCGACGAGCAGCAGCTGCACAGCCATGGCCTGCGCCGCGTAGATGCCGGCGAGGCGCCCGGCGCTGATCAGCGGGTCGTCCGACAGGTCGCCGACGGCGAAGAACACCGCGGCGAGCACCACGTTGGCCGCCAGGAACACGAAGATCCACGCCTTGGCGACCACACGGGGCGCCACCGCCGGGCGGGGCGGAACGGCGATCGGGGTCAGGAAACTCACGGGGAATCCCTTCGGCTCGGGTGTCACGAACGCCAGCGTCGCCGCGGAACCTGTGGCGGATCTGGGCGGAACCTGTCGACTGGCTGTCGGCCGCGCGCTCCGCTCGCGCGCCCGCGCGGTGGTCACGGAGGATGGTGGAGTGGACAACCCGAACCCGGTGCGGCTGCTCGTCGTCGACGACGAACCGCACATCGCCGATCTCGTCGCGACCGTCGCCCGCTACGAGGGCTGGCAGGCCGTGACCGCGGGCTCGGGCGCGGCGGCGCTCAGCCGCGCGGCGGAGTTCGGGCCCGACATCGTGGTGCTCGACCTGATGCTGCCCGACCTCGACGGCTTCACCGTGCTCGACCGCCTGCGCGAACACGGCAACGCCGTGCCCGTGGTCTTCCTGACGGCGAAAGACGCGACGGCCGACCGCATCGCCGGCCTGACCCGAGGTGGCGACGACTACCTCGTGAAGCCGTTCTCCGTCGAGGAGTTGATGGCGCGGCTGCGGGCGGTGCTTCGCCGGAGCGCGGCCGTGCCGCCCGCGCCGCGCACCGCAGTGTTGCGCGTGGCGGACCTGACGCTCGACGAGGACACACGCGAGGTCCGTCGCGGAGATCGGCTCGCGGAACTGACGCCGACCGAGTACGAGCTCCTGCGATACCTCATGCGCCGCTCGCCGGCTGTGCTCACGAAGGCGCAGATCCTCGACCACGTGTGGGAGTACGACTTCGGCGGCCGGTCCAATGTCGTCGAGCTGGTGATCTCGCACCTGCGCCGCAAGCTCGACGACGGTGCCGAACCGCTGATCCACACCGTGCGCGGCGTCGGCTACGTCGTGCGGGCGGGGCGGTGAACCGGCTGCGGCGCTGGGTTCGCCGCTGGTACGCCGCGTGGCGCGCGTCGCGGCTCGGCACGCGGCTGGCGTTCGGGCTCGGCGCGCTGGCGCTGGTGGTGTTCGCGATCGTGGGGACGGTCACTGTCGGGTTCATGCACGGCTACCTCGGCCGTCGCCTCGACGAGCAGCTCAAGACGAGCCAGGTCGCGCAGGTGCCGGGGCTGCGCAGCTCACACGGCAACCCGGAAGTCGTCTACTCGTGGTTCTCGGCGGTGTTCGAGGTCGACCGTGGAGAGGCGACGCCGCAGCCCGGGAGCAACCTGCCGACCGACATCACGCCGCTCGCCGACGTCGCGTCCGACGCCACGCGTGGAGACGTGTTCCGCACGGTGTACCTCCACGGCGACGGGCCCTATCGCGTACGCGCGTGCCCGGTCGCGACGGATTCCGCCGGCAGCGGAACGGTGTTGCTGAGCGCGGCGCCGCAGGCGGATCCGGACAGCACGGTGCGGCAGCTGGTTCTGGTCGAGGTGATCGCGTTCCTCATCGCGCTGGCGATCCTCGTCGTGGTGGGACGGCTCGTGCTGCGCCGCGGTCTGCAGCCGTTGTCGGACATGGCGGGCACGGCGCACGACATCGCGTCGCACGACCTCGCGGGGACGGCGAACCTGCCGGTGCGCGCGACGGGCGAAGGCGGAGGTGGCGGAGCTGCGCACGGCGTTCAACGTGATGCTCACGCACATCGAGTCTTCGCTCGCCGCGCGGACGGCCGCCAACGAGCGCCTTCGCCGTTTCGTGGCCGACGCGTCGCACGAGCTGCGTACGCCGCTCACGTCGATCCGGGGCTACGCGGACCTTTTCCGGTACGCGGCGGCGAACGAGCCCGAGGAACGCGAGGCGCACCTGGCGAAGATCCGCGAGGAGACGGCGCGGATGAGCGTGCTCGTCGACGATCTGCTGCTGCTCGCGCGCCTCGACGCCCACGACGCGGAGCCGCCGGTGCGGCCCGAACGGGTGGACGTTGTCCCGATTGCCGAGGCCGCGGCGGACGCGTTCCGGGTGGGCCGGCCGGCGCATCCGCTCGCGGTGGCGCCGGGTTCGTCCGCGCCGGTTTTCGTCGACGCGGATCCGGTGCGGCTGCGGCTGATCTTCGACAACCTGCTGGCGAACGCGGCAGTGCACACACCTTCGGGGACGCGGGTGGAGGTGTCGATCGGTGTCGCGGATTCTCACGCGGTGATCCGGGTGGCGGACGCCGGGCCGGGGATCGCGCCGGAGGATCAGCAGCGGATCTTCGACCGGTTCTTCCGCGTCGACAACTCGCGCACGCGGTCGGCGGGTGGCACCGGTCTGGGCCTGTCCGTGGTGCACTCGCTGGTGGTGGAACACGGTGGCACGGTCGAGGTAACGAGCCGGCCGGGCCAGACCGTGTTCACCGTGCGGCTGCCTCTGGCTGGGTGACGCGTCCGGTCACGTGCCCGGGCACGCTCCAGCCGGCGGGCAGGTCGGCGGAGGGTTCTGGCTCGCCGAAGACGGTCTTGACCGGGAGGACGCCGGCCCAGGCGCTGTTTTCGGTGACGTCTTCCGGCTCGTCGTCGGGGCCTTCGGCGCGCAGCTTCACCGAGGCTTCGGCGAGGTCGAGCGCGAGGACGGAGACGGCGGCGAACTCCTTCGCGTTGACGCCGCGTGCGTGGTCCCACGAGCCGGGGGAGAGGTGGTCGGTGAGCACGCGCAGGGCGTGGAGTTTCTCGTCCTGGTCGGTGATGAGGCGCGCGCGGCCGAGGACGACGGCGCTGCGGTAGTTCATGGAGTGGTTGTTGACCGAGCGGGCGTAGACGATGCCGTCGAGCAGCGTGACGGTGACGCAGACGTCCACGTCCAGCGCGGCGGTGCGCAGACTGGCCGCGCCCGTGGAACCATGCAGGTAGAGCGTGTCGCCGTCGCGGCCGTAGCCGGTGGGCAGCACGAGCGGCGCGCCGTCGCGGACGAGGCCGAGGTGGCAGATCAGGGCCTCGTCGAGCACGGCGTGCAGCGTCGCGCGGTCGGTGGCCGCGCGGTTCTTCTTGCGGCCGAGGGTCGTGCGGGGGGTCGGCGAGAGGCTCGTCATGTGCGCAGTGTCGCGCGGGTGAGTGGACGTGTTGAACGGCCACTTCTTCTACACTTGGGAAGTCCACTTTCCTTTTTCGGTTCGGGAGGTTCCGTGTCGTACGCCGACACCGCGCTGCCGGTGAGCCTCGATCGCGAGGCGAGCACGCCGCTGGCCGTGCAGCTGGCCGACGCGCTGCGCGAGGCCGCCGCGAGCGGGCACCTGCGCGGCGGCGACCGGCTGCCGTCCACGCGCGCGCTGTCCGAGCGGCTCGGGGTTTCGCGCACGGTGACCTCGGCCGCGTACGAGCAGCTGCACGCCGAAGGCTGGATCGCCGGGCGCCACGGCTCCGGCACGTACGTGACGACACCGCCGACGCGCGCGGCCGCATCGGTGTCCCCGGCGGGACCGCTCGCGCCGGAACCCGAGACGGCGCCCGTGCTGGATTTGACGCCGGGCACGCCGTGGGCGGCCGGTCTGGACCGCGCGGCCTGGCGCCGCGCGTGGCGGGCGGCGGCCGACCCGGAGCCGTTGGTCCGCGCCCACCGCGCCGGCCTGCCCGAGTACCGCGCGGCCGTTTCGGAACACCTGTTGCGGCACCGCGGTCTGGCCGCCGGCTCGGTCTTGGCGACGGGCGGGACCACGGCCGCCGTCGTGGAGCTCGCCGCCGCGGTGCTGCGGCGCGGCGCGGTGGTGGCGTTCGAGGAGCCGGGTTACCAGCGGGCTGTGCAGGCGTTCCGGTCCGCCGGGCTGACGGTGGTGGGCGTGCCCGTCGACGAGGAGGGCCTCCGCCCCGACGCGATCCCCGCCGGCGCGCGGGCGGTGTACTGCTCTCCCGCGCACCAGTACCCGATGGGCAGCCGCATGAGCGCGGCGCGCCGCGTGGAGCTCGTGGAACGCGCCCGCGCCGATGGCATGCTCGTCATCGAGGACGACTACGACGGCGAGCTGCGCTTCGACGTCGCCCCACTGCCCATGCTGGCCGCCCTCGCGCCCGACGTCGTCGTCCACCTGGGGACCACGAGCAAGATCCTCACCCCCACGCTCGGCGCCGGCTGGCTCGTCGCGCCCGCCTCGGTCACCGAGGCCGTGCTCGCCTACCGCGACCTCACCGGCACGCGCCCCTCGCCGGCCGGCCAGCGCGTGCTGGTGGAGCTCGCCCGCCACGGCGACCTGGGCCGCCACCTGCGTAAACTCCGCCGCGAACTCGCCGAACGCCGCTCTCTGTTGTCGGCCGCGCTCACCTCCGCCGCCATCCCCATCCTCGGCGACGACGCCGGTGCCCACCTCGTGGTCCCCTTCGCGTCCGCCGCGCAGGAAGCCCGCTGCTTGACCGAGGCCGAACGCCACGGCATCCGCCTGGACGGCCTGGCGCGCCACTTCGCCGGGACGCCGACCGTGCACGGGGTGGCGCTCGGGTACGCGGGCTGTTCGCGGGAGGCGTTGGTGAGTGCGCTGCCGGCTTTGGTGGATTTGCTTCGCTGACCGACCGAGGTACTGCGCCTTCCGCGGCGGCCGCCGCACCGCGCGACCGGTCCGGTGGCACCCGAGTCGTCGCTCTCGCTGCCGTGGGGCGCGCTCGCGAGGCGCTCATGCCGGCGCGGCCACCGGCGGGTTTGCTTGGCTGACGGCAAGGGTGGCGCTGCTTCACCTGCGGCGGTGAGTTGGCGTGCTGCGCGAGCGGTCCAGCGACACCGCACTCGTTGCTGTCGGTGCTGGGGGCTTTTATCGCGAGGCGCTCGTGTCGGCGCCGCTGGCGGGTTTGCCTCGCTGGCCGGCAGGCCGCGGGGTGTTTCGCCTGCAGTGACGAGGTGGCGTGCGGCGCGAGTGGTCCAGCCACACCTCACTCGTCACTGTCGGCGCTGCGGGCCTTTCTCGCGATGCTCCCGTGCCGGCGCCGCCGGTGGGTTTGCTTGGCTGACGGCAAGGGTGGCGCTGCTTCGCCTGCGGCGTCGGGTGGCGTGCGGCGCGAGTGGTCCAGTGGCACCTCAGTCGTCACTGTCGGCGCTGGGGGCTTTTCGCGCGGGGCTCTCCTGCCGGGGCCGGCGGCGGATTCACCTCGCTGACCGGCCGGCGCGGGACGCCTTCGCCTGCGGTGACGAGGGGGCGTGCTGCGCGAGTGGTCCAGTGGCACCTCAGCCGTCACGCGCGGTGCCGCGGGGCGCGCTTGCGAGGCTCTCGTGCCGGCGCCGCCTCCAGCCGCGGGTGTGCTCGCCGACCGCAAAGGTGGCGCTGCTTTTGCCGCTGGCGGTGAGCGGCGTGCAGCGCGAGTGGTCCTTTGGTGCCGTAGCCGCTCGGCCGCGGCGTCGAAGAACCACTCGCCCCCGCCGATACGGCGCGCTCCTCGTCGCGGCGCTTTTGCCACGGTGCGGCCGACCCGGGCCGCACCGGTTGCCGATGTGCTCGGCTGCGGTCGGGGCCCGCGGACTCGGGAGAGTGACCGGTGTGCAGCGCGACCGGTCCACTCGGGCAACCGGCGGGAGGCGTCCGTCACTGGTCCGACAGCGCCTGCACCCGGAGGCACCCCGGCGTCGAACAAGCACCTGATCATGCCCAACCCGCACCCACCACCCCCGCGGGTGGACGGGCCGGGGGACCGTCGCAACGCCGGGTGCGCGCCGTTGGGCGTGGTCACCCGGTACGGTGAGCGACCATGAGTGCTGAGAAGATCCGCGTGGCGGTCGTGTTCGGCGGTCGCAGCAGCGAGCACACCATCTCGTGCCTGTCGGCGGGCAGCGTGATCGCGAACCTGGATCCGGAGCGCTACGAGGTGCTTCCCGTGGGCATCACCCCGCAGGGTGGCTGGGTGCTCGGCACCGGCGACCCGAAGGAGCTGAGCATCCAGGGCCGCGAGCTGCCGACCGTGGAGTCCGGCCGCGCGCTCGTGCTGGCGGGCGACCCGACCAGCCGCGAGCTGCGCACCGTCGACCCCGGGCAGGCGACCGAGGTGCTCGGCACCGTCGACGTGGTCTTCCCCGTGCTGCACGGCGCGTTCGGCGAGGACGGCACCATCCAGGGCCTGCTCGAGATGGCCGACATCCCCTACGTCGGCCCGGGCGTGCTGGCCAGCGCCGCCGCCATGGACAAGGAGTACGCGAAGAAGCTGCTCGCCGCGGAAGGGCTGCCGGTGGGCACGTACGCGGCGCTCCGCCGTGGACAGTCCACTTTGGCCCAGGGTGACCGGGAACGCTTGGGGCTGCCCCTTTTCGTGAAGCCCTCGCGCGCGGGCTCGTCCGTCGGGATCTCGCGCGTCACCGACTGGTCCGATGTGGATGCCGCCATCGAGCTGGCCCGCCGCACCGACCCGAAGGTGCTCGTGGAAGCTGCTGTGGCCGGGCGTGAGGTCGAGTGCGGCGTGCTGGAGTTCCCCGACGGCCGCGTGGAAGCCTCGCTGCCGGCGGAGATCCGCGTGCTCGCCGAGGGCGAGGACGCCTGGTACGACTTCGAGACCAAGTACCTCGGCGAAGACGCCGAGCTGGACATCCCGGCCAAGCTCGACGACGCCCTCACCGACCGCCTCCGCGCCATGGCCGTCGAGGCGTTCCGCGCGCTCGACTGCCAGGGCCTGGCCCGCGTCGACTTCTTCGTCACCGAAGCCGGCGACCTCGTGATCAACGAGGTCAACACCATGCCCGGCTTCACCACGAAGTCCGCCTACCCGAAGATGTGGGAGGTCACGGGCGTCGACTACAGCACGCTCCTGTCGACCCTCATCGACACCGCCATCGCCCGCGGCACCGGCCTCCGCTGACGCCACACAGGGTCACCCACTCGGGTGACCCTGTGTGGTCACGTGATCAGGGGATCGACTTACCCAGCGCGAGCAACGCCGCCGGCGTCAGGAACGTGTAGAGCGACGTGACGGTCAGGATCCCGCCGAGCACCTTGCCGGGCAGCTTGCCGTAGGTCGTGGCCGCCACCGCGAGGAACGCGACCAGCCACACCACGAGGATCGAGTGCAGCATCCAGCTGCCGGCGAAAAACTTCCACCACAGCAGCGGCACCACGGCCACCGCCACGGCCAGGTTGCCGACCGGCCGGAGGTCCAGGCCTCGCACGAGAGTCACGCCCAGCGTGGTGAAGAACGTGCCGTAGAACGTGACGATTCCGGCCAACGGGACGCCCGTCGCGGGCGGCGCCGTCGCGATGATCACGGCGGCTTGCAGGAGGTCCACCACGCCGGCGAGCAGGGTCACCCAGCCGACCGTGGTCAGTGGATTCGGGCCGTCCTCGGCGGGTTTGGCGCCGATCCCGAGAAATGCCAAGCCGTTGAGCCAAACGGCGAGTCCCGAGACGACGAAGATCACGGTTATCGGCGGCACTGGTGATTCCTTTCCGAGGTGGAATTCGGCGCGCGACAGGTTCACTCGGCGCACCGTGGAGTCGAAAGACCAAGGGGTACAACGAGAAACGGTCGACCCGGAGCTGCGACGATCGGGGTCGAGCGAAACTGCAAACGGTGAAGAAAAGAAACCTCCTGACATTCCCGGCCCGATATCACGGAGAATTTCACCGGCGCGGCATTTCCCGATGATGTCGCCCGGAACAACTTGGTGTTTCCGTTGTTTCGAAATAATGAACAGCTGCAGGAAAGGGCAGCGCCACAACCGCCGAACCGACGAACGGCATCACCCACTACAGTGATCATCCGGTGGCACCGGGTGACGCCGACGTGGCCCGCGCGCGGCACGCCCAGGCCAGGGCAGGAGACAACGCGTGCAGATCGCATCCCGGCTCGACCGGCTCCCGGTCACCCGCCGGCACCGGTACTTCGTCGCCGTGGTGGGGGTGGCGACGTTCTTCGACCTCTACGACCTGTTCCTCGCGTCCACGATCAGCACCGTGCTCACGCACGAGTTCGGCGTCACGGCCGACGCGCTGAAGTACGTGCTCGCGTCGGCGTTCGTCGGGGCGTTCGTGGGCGCGGTGTGCCTCGGCAAGCTCGCCGACCAGCTCGGCCGGCGCCGCGCGTTCTTGCTGACGCTCGGCCTGTACTCGGTGTTCACGCTGCTCGGCGCGTTCAGCACGGACGTCTGGATGCTCGTGGTCTGCCGCTTCGTCGCCGGGATCGGCATCGGCGCCGAGCTCCCCGTCGCCGACGCCTACCTCGCCGACCTGCTGCCCGCGCGCGCCCGCGGCCGCGCGACAGCCTGGGCGTACACGCTCGGCTTCTGCGGCGTGCCCGCCGCCGGGTTCCTCGCGCGGGCGCTGGCCGGCCATTCGCCGCTCGGCGTCGACGGCTGGCGCTGGCTGTTCGTGATCGGCGCGCTCGGCGCCGCCGTCGTCTGGGGTTTGCGGTTCACGCTGCCGGAGTCGCCGCGCTGGCTCGCCGCTCGCGGGCGAGAGGCGGAAGCCGACGAGATCGTGCGCAAGCTCGAAGCCTCGGCACCGCAACCGCTCCCGGAACCCGCGCCCGATCTGCCCGCGCCGGAACCCGTGCGGTTTTCCGCGCTCCTGCGCAAGCCGTGGGCGCGGCGCACGTCGATGCTCTACATCTTCCAGCTGCTGCAAGCGTTCGGCTACTACGGCTTCGGCTCGCTCGTGCCGATCGTGCTGGCTGCCAAGGGGTTCAGCCTCGTGAACTCGCTGACGTTCAGCGCGATCACGTTCCTCGGCTACCCGATTGGTTCCGCGCTTTCGATCCCCGTCATCGAACGGATCGAGCGCAAGTGGCTGATCGTCGCGAGTGCCGCGGCGATGGCGGTGTTCGGGCTCGCGTTCGGCTACTCGACAGCCGGTGTGGCGATCGCGGTGTTCGGCTTCTGCTACACCGCCGCCAGCAACGTGTTCTCCAACGCCTTCCACACCTACCAGGGCGAGCTGTTCCCGACGTCGCTGCGCGGCACGGCCGCCGGTTCGGCGTACGCGCTCTCGCGCCTGGCCACCGCGGCGATGCCGTTCATCCTGCTGCCGGTGCTGCAGGCGCAGGGCGCCACCAGGATGTTCGCCGTCGTTGCCGCCGCGATGGTGGTGCTGATCGTCGACGTCGCCGTTTTGGGGCCACGCACCACGGGCGACTCGCTGGAGGAAATCGCCGCCCGGACGGTCAGAACTTCAAGGGTTTGACCGGCAGCTTCGCGTTGACGGTGTCCGACACCGTCTGCAGCGGCCCGGTCCCGGCCGAGTCGGGGACGGTCAACGCGATGTAGACGTCGCGGTCCACCACGTACCAGGTGGCCGCGGCGTCTTCGGTGACCTGCAGCCACTGCACGCCGTTGACCACACGCAGCTGCGCGGTCGGGGTGAGCTCCGGCGGCCGGTCGAGCCCGCACCGCAGCACGATCGCGTCGCCGTCACCCCAGGCGACGGTGGACTTCGGCGCGGGCTGGGCGAGCGTGCGCCGGGCGAGGTCCTGGCCGTTGGACTTCAAGGTCGCGGGCAGCGCGTCGACGACCGTCGTGCACGCCTGCGTGGTTGCCTGCGGGGCGGGAACAGCGACGAGGGGGAGCGGTCCACTCGCGACGCCCTCGTCGCTGAGCGCCGATTTCTTCGTCACCGCGAAGACGGCGACCACCACGGCCAGCGCGACCACGAGCACGGCCGCGACCACGAGGACCACCCGCGGGGGTGCGCCGGTGTCGGAATCTGCCACCCCCGAAGTGCACCACGTCTCAGAGGTGGACCACCGGGCAGGTCAGGGTCCGCGTGATGCCTTCCACGTTCTGCACCTTCGCGACCACGAGCTGGCCCAGCTGGTCCACGGTGTCCGCGGTCGCGCGCACGATCACGTCGTAGGGACCGGTGACATCCTCCGAGCTGGTGACGCCCGGTACACCGGAGATCTCCGCCGCCACCGCGGCCGCCTTGCCGACCTCGGTCTGGATGAGGATGTATGCGTGGACCACGGCGTGCCCTTTCGTCGGTAACGATGGAGTCGAGGTAGGAACGGTGTAGGCAAGGTATCGCCAGCCCCGGGAAAAACCTAGGGGATCCGACTGTCGGTGGTCGAGGCTTCGTACACGGAGAGAAACAGGAGGTGACCGGTGTCACCGGACGATGGCTCGGTGGCCGGGACGGGCGAGTTCGCGCTGATCCAGGCGGTCACCAACGGGCGTCGCCAGCCGGCGGCCACGCTGCTCGGCCCCGGCGACGACGCGGCCGTGGTGGCAGCGCCCGACGGCCGCGTGGTGGCGACCACGGACGTGCTGGTCCAGGGCGTGCACTTCCGCCTCGACTGGTCGAGCCCCGAGCAAGTGGGGCGCAAGGCCGTGGCGGTGAACCTGTCGGACGTCGCGGCCATGGGCGCGAAACCGACCACGGTCCTCGTGGGCTTCGCGTGTCCACCGGACACTCCCGCCCAGCTCGTGACCGAGATCATGAACGGCATGTGGGCCGAGGCGACCCGCGGCGGCGTCGGGGTGTCCGGCGGCGACATGGTGAGCGCCGACCAGATCGTGATCAGTGTCACCGCGTTGGGTGACCTCGAAGACCGCGAACCCGTGACGCGCTCGGGCGCCCGGCCCGGCGACGTCCTCGCCGTCTGCGGGCGACTCGGCTGGGCGGCGGCGGGATTGGCCGTGCTGCGGCGAGGGTTCCGTTCGCCGGTCGGGGTCGTGAACGCGCAGCGCTGCCCAGAACCGCCGTACCCGGCCGGGCCGCAGGCCGCGCTGGCCGGCGCGACGTCGATGATCGACATCTCCGACGGGCTGCTGGCCGATCTGGGGCACATCGCCGCGGCGTCGGACGTCGGGCTCGACGTGAGCACCGCGGAGCTCGAGATCTCCACGCGGCTGCAGGAAGTGGGCACCGCGCTCGGCGCCGACCCGCTGCGCTGGGTGCTCACGGGTGGTGAAGACCACGCGCTGGCGGCCACGTTCCCGCCGTTCGGCGAGCTGCCCGAGGGCTGGCGCAAGATCGGCGCCGTGACGATGCCGGGATCCGGGGTGACCGTGGACGGCAAGGATTATGGTCACGAAGGCGGTTGGGAGCACTGGCAGCAGCACTAGTCTCGTCGTCGTGGAGATCCGAGCGGTCGCGTACGACCATCCCGACGCGACCAAGCTGATGGCGGAAGTGCAGCTCGAGTACGTGCGCCGCTACGGCAGCGAGGACTCGACGCCGATGGACCCTTCGCAGTTCGCGCCCCCGCGTGGACTGTTCCTCGTCGGCTACCTCGAAGGCGTGCCCGTGGCCTCCGGCGCATGGCGCGCGCACGACGGGCCGGCGCCCGCGTTCAGCCCCGGCGACGTGGAGCTGAAGCGGATGTACGTCGTGGAATCCGCGCGGGGCAAGGGTTTCGCGCGCGCGATGCTGGCGGAGCTGGAACGCACGGCGGTCGCGGCGGGGCGGCTGCGGGCCGTGCTGGAGACGGGTACCGAACAGCCTGAGGCGATCGCCCTCTACGGTTCGTCGGGCTACACCCGGATCCCGGGTTTCGGCGTGTACAAGGACGAAGCCGACAACCGGTGCTTCGGCAAGAACCTCGTGTGACCAACGGGAGACGGCTTTGGCGATCTACGCGCTCGGCGACCTCGAACCCTCGATCCACCCGGACGCCTACGTCCACCCCGACGCCACCGTGATCGGCGACGTCCGCATCGGCCCACGCGCTTCCGTGTGGCCGCAGACGGTGCTGCGCGGCGACCACGGCTACATCGAGATCGGCGAGCGCTCCAACGTGCAGGACGGGTGCGTGCTCCACTGCACCAAGAAGCACCCGACGATCCTGGGGCCGTCGTCGGCGATCGGCCACGCCGTGCACGTCGAGGGCGCGGTGATCGGCACCGGCTGCCTCATCGCGTCGGGTTCTGTGGTGCTGAACGGAACCGTGATCGAGGACAGCGGAATGGTCGGCGCGGGCGCGGTGCTGTCGTACAACTCGCACGTGGGCCCGGGCGAGATCGCGCTCGGGGTGCCGGCGAAGGTGCGGCCGAACAAGTCGTTCTCCGCCGAGCAGATCGCCACGGTGGTCGACTCGTACGTGCGCCGCGGGGCGCGGTTCCGCGAAGAGCTGCGCCGGATCGACCCGCCACGTTGACCCCGCCCGCACCGCGCTAGGCTCGCGGGCCGTGACCGCACGACCGCTGCACGAGATCGTCGAAGCCGGCTGGGCGCAGGCCCTCGAGCCCGTGGCCCCGCAGGTCAGCGCGATGGGGGAGTTCCTCCGCGCGGAGATCGCGGCGGGCCGCACCTACCTGCCGGCGGGTGAACACGTGCTGCGGGCGTTCAAGCAGCCCTTCCACGACGTGCGGGTGCTGATCGTCGGCCAGGACCCGTACCCGACGCCGGGCCACGCGGTCGGGTTGAGCTTCTCGGTGGCGCCCGAGGTGCGGCCGCTGCCGAAGAGCCTCGTCAACATCTACAAGGAGTACGCCGAGGACCTCGGGCACCCGTTGCCGACCAACGGCGACCTCACCCCGTGGGCCGAGCAGGGCATCCTGCTGCTCAACCGCGCGCTGACGGTGCAGCCCGGCAAGTCGAACTCCCACCAGGGCAAGGGCTGGGAGCAGGTGACCGAGCAGGCGATCAAGGCGCTCGCGGCCCGCGACGAGCCGATGGTGGCGATCCTCTGGGGCCGCAACGCCCGCAACCTCCGGCCGATGCTGGGTGAGATCCCGTGCATCGAGTCGGCGCACCCGAGCCCGCTTTCGGCGCACAACGGCTTCTTCGGCTCGCGCCCGTTCAGCCGCGCGAACCAGCTCCTGGCCGACCAGGGCGCGGCGCCGGTGGAGTGGAAACTTCCCTGAGCCTGTCCGGTCGCGGGTCGTCGCTCCGACCTCCAAGGTGAGAACGACACCCAGGAGGACAGCCATGACCACCACCGTCACTTCCGCCGACGGCACGCCGATCGCGTTCGACACTTACGGCGCGGGGTCGCCGGTGCTGCTCGTCGGCGGTGCCGTGAACGACCGGACGACCGTGGCCGCGCTCGCCGTCGTGCTGGCCGAGGCCGGGTTCCAGGGCGTTGCCATTGATCGGCGAGGCCGTGGTGAGAGCGGGGACGCGCCCCTGTACTCGGTGGAGCGCGAGCTCGACGACCTGGCGGCCGTGATCGACGCGGTCGGGGGCGCCGCGGCCGTGTTCGGCCACTCCTCGGGCGCGATCCTGGCTCTCGAAGCGGCGGCCCGGGGGCTGCCGATCACGAAGCTGGCCGTGTACGAGCCGCCGTTCATCGTGGACTCTCAGCGGCCACGCCCTGGTGAGGACCTCGCGGATCGGCTCAGCGCTTTGATCGCCGCTGACGACCGCGACGGCGCGGTGGAGCTCTTCCTGACCGAAGGCGTCGCCATCCCGCCCGAGGGCGTGGCGGCCATGAAGGGCCGGCCCGTGTGGGACTGGTTCGCCGGCTACGCGCACACGCTGCCGTACGACGCGACGGTCACCGGGCCCGGCAGTCGCCTGCCCGCCGACCGGCTGGCCGCCATCACCGTCCCGGTGCTCGCGCTGTCGGGTGGCGCCGGCGAGGCCTGGATGGGCGCCGCGGCTCGAGCCGTCGCCGAGGCCGTGCCGCACGCCCGTTACGAGTCGATTCCCGGGCAGGACCACGGCGTCCTCAACGCGCCCGAATCGTTGCGCGCCGTGCTGACCGATTTCCTGAGGTGACAAAAAATGGCGAGTGCTCGGTGAGCACTCGCCATTTCGTCGTTCCAGGTGCCCTACACGAGCACCGGCAACCTCAACCTCGGACGACCTTGCCCGCCTTGATGCACGAGGTGCACACGTTGAGGCGCTTGCGCTGGGACACGCCGATCTTGGCGTGCACAGTCTGGATGTTCGGGTTCCACCGGCGGTTGGTACGCCGGTGGGAGTGCGAGACCGACTTGCCGAAGCCGGGTCCCTTGCCACAGACGTCGCACACGGCAGCCACGTCGAACTCCTCTGGATATGGGACAAAGAATGGCGCCCAGTCCAGCTGGGCAACTCGACCATAGTAACTACTCGTCTGGGTAGGGTCCGCACGGGGTCGTACCTGCAGGATCGGTACCGGCGAGATCGACTCCGGCAGGATCGACACCTGCGAGGTCGAGTCCTCCGGGATCGACACTCGCGAAGTCGATACCCTCGCGTGAACCAGCGAGGAGGTTACGGGGTGCGGGTGCTGGACGTGGTGGCGGTGTCGGCCTGGTCGGCGGCGTGCGTGCGCAGCCTGGAGGTGCTGCGCCCGGCGATCAACGGCATCAACGTGTACCCCGTCGCGGACTCCGACACGGGTTCGAACCTGCTGCACACGATGATGGGCGCGCGCGACGCGTTGGCCGCTGCGGAGCCGTCGGACGTGGCCGAGGCGCTGACCGTGCTGGCGAAGGGTGCCGTCGCCAGCGCGCGCGGCAACTCCGGCGTGATCATCTCTCAGGTCGTTCGCGGGATCGCCGACTGGGCGGCCGAGGGCGAGGATCTCGACGGCGCCGGTCTCGCGGCCGCGCTGGCGCACGCCGATCGGATCGCCACGGGCGCGGTGAGCCGGCCCGTCGCCGGGACGATGCTGACCGTGCTGCACGTCGTGGCCGCAGCCGTCCAGGAGGACACGCGGTCGCTGGGTGAGGTCGCCGCCACCGTCGCCGCGGCCGCCGCGGCCGCGTTGGAGGAGACGCCGAAGCAGCTGCCGGCCCTTGCGAAAGCGGGGGTCGTCGACGCTGGAGGGCGAGGGCTGGTCGCCGTGCTCGACGCGCTGGCCGGCGTGATCAGCGGCACCGCGGCGCAGCCCGAGCACGAGCTCACGGCCACCGTCGAGATGCCTGCCGTCACCGAGCCCGCGCCGTACGCGTGGGAGGTCATGTACCTGCTGGACGGCGTCGAGGAGGCGCGGCTGCCGGCGTTGCGCAAGGAGCTGAGCGGGTTCGGCGACAGCGTCACGGTCGCGGGTGACGGTTCGGGCAGCCACGCCGTCCACGTCCACTGTGCCGACATCGGCGCGGCCATCGAGGCGGGGCTGGAGCTGGGCCGCCCGCGCCGGATCCGCGTCGAGCCGCTGCTCACGCCCACGCCGATCGAGCCGGGCGGCGGGCTCGACCGGTCGGTGGTGGCCGTCGTCCACGGCGGTGCGCTGGCCGAGCTGCTGCGGGCCGAGGGCGTCGCCGTGCTGGCCGTGCCCGACGGTGGGAAACCCGGCGTCGAGGACATGATCGGGCTGTTCAACGAGGCCGCGGGCCGGCACGTGACCGTGCTGCCGGGCGGCCTCGACCTCACTGCCGCGGCCGACGCGGCGGCGGGCCACGCGATGGCGGGCGACCGCGACGTCGTGGTGATCCCCTGCACGTCGCCCGTGCAGGTGCTGGCCGCGCTCGCGGTGCACGACGAAGGCCGGCGGGTCAACGACGACGTCGTCGCCATGGCCGAGGCCGCCGCGGCGACCAGGCGTGGCGAGGTGCGGATCGCGGGCGAGGAGTCGCTAACCTGGGTGGGCCGGGCCCAGTCCGGCGATGTGATCGGCCTGGTCGACGACGAGGTGGTGCTGATCGAACCGGCGCCGGCCTCGGAGACGAACCTCGTCGCGGCCGCGATGAGCGTGCTCAACCGGATGCTGACGCTCGGCGGCGAGCTGGTCACCGTGCTGAGCGGGGCCGCCGCCCCGCCGGGCGTGACCGCGGAGCTCGCCGAGCAGCTGCGGCTGGAGCACCCCGAAGTGGAGTTGACGAGTTATGCCAGTGGCCAGGCCGGAGCCGTGCTGCTGATGGGGGTCGAATAGAAATGGCCGGGCTGCGCGAAAAGCTGCCGCTGCTACTGGGCGCGAAGACGGCGAAAGCGCTGTCGGGTGCGCTCGACATCGAAACCGTCTCCGACCTGTTGCGCCACTACCCGCGCCGCTACGCCGAGCGCGGCGAGCTCACCGACATCGCCGGCCTTGAGCTGGGCGAACACGCGACCGTGCTGGCGCGGATCGAGAAGATCAGCAAGCGGCGCATGAAGTCGCGTAGCGGCACGATCCTCGACATGGTCATCACCGACGGGAAACGCCGGCTGGCCTGCGCGTTCTTCAACCAGGCGTGGCGTGAGAAGGAACTGGCGCCGGGCAAAACCGGCCTGTTCGCGGGCAAGGTCACGGCGTTCCGCGACACCCTGCAGCTGGCCAACCCGGAGTACGAGCTGCTCGACGCCGAACGCGAAGCCGAGGCCGTCGACAACTTCCTCGCCGAGATCATCCCCGTGTATCCGGCGGCGCAGGGCATGCCGACGTGGTCGATCGCGAAGTGCGTGCGGCAGGTGCTCGACGTGCTGGAGGTCGACGCCGACCCGATGCCGGCCGAAGTGCTGAAGCAGCACGGGCTGCCCGGTCTCGAACGGGCGTTGCGTGGCATCCACCGGCCCGAGGACTGGGCGCACCTGGAGACCTCGCGCCACCGCCTCAAGTGGGACGAGGCGATGGCCGTGCAGCTGATTTTCGCCCAGCGGCGCCATTCCGCGGTGTCGCGCCCGGCCAAGGCCAGCCCGCACACCGACGGCGGGTTGCTCGACCTGTTCGACAAGCGCTTGCCGTTCGATCTGACCGCCGGCCAGCGCGCGATCGGCGACGAGATCGCCGCGGACCTCGCGACCGAGCACCCGATGAACCGCCTGCTGCAGGGCGAGGTGGGTTCGGGTAAGACCGTGGTCGCGCTGCGGGCGATGCTGCAGATCGTCGATTCGGGGCGGCAGTCGGCGATGCTCGCGCCCACGGAGGTGCTGGCGGCGCAGCACGCGCGTTCGCTGCGGGAGATGCTGGGCGAGCTCGGCATGGCGGGGGAGCTGGGGGCCGCGGAGAAGGCCACGCGCGTGACGTTGCTCACCGGGTCGATGGGCGCGAAGGAACGCAAGAAGTCGCTGCTGGAGACGGTGAGCGGCGAGGCGGGCATCGTCGTCGGCACGCACGCGCTGATCCAGGACACCGTGCAGTTCGCCGACCTCGGGTTCGTCGTGGTCGACGAGCAGCACCGCTTCGGCGTGGAGCAGCGCGACGCCCTGCGTTCGCGCGGTTCGGACTCCACGTCACCGCACGTGCTGGTGATGACCGCGACTCCGATCCCGCGCACGGTCGCGATGACCGTGTACGGCGACCTGGAGACGTCCGCGCTGCGCGAGATGCCCGTCGGGCGCTCGCCGATCAAGACGACCGTGGTGCCGGTGGCGGAGAAGCCCGCGTGGCTCGACCGGGCGTGGGAGCGGGTGCGCGAGGAGGTCTCGAAGGGGCACCAGGCGTACGTCGTGTGCCCACGCATCGGCGACGAGCCCCCGTCGGACAAGAGCGACAAGCGCCCGCCGCTCGCCGTGCTGGACGTGGCGCCGGAGCTGGCGGGCGGGCCGTTGAAGGGCCTTCGCGTCGCGGCATTGCACGGCCGCATGCCCGCCGACGAGAAGGACGCAGTCATGCGGGCCTTCGGCGCCGGCCAGATCGACGTCCTCGTGGCGACGACCGTCGTCGAGGTCGGCGTGAACGTCCCCAACGCCACCGCCATGGTCATCCTCGACGCCGACCGCTTCGGCGTGAGCCAGCTGCACCAGTTGCGCGGCCGCGTCGGCCGGGGCAGCGTGCCGGGCCTGTGCCTGCTGGTGACGGAGACGTTGGACGGAACCGCCACCCGCGAACGCCTCGCCGCCGTCGAGTCCACCACCGACGGCTTCGAACTCTCCCGCCTGGACCTCGAGCTCCGCCGCGAGGGCGACATCCTCGGCGCGGCCCAGTCCGGGAAACGCTCGGGCCTGAAGCTCCTCTCGCTCCTGCGCGACGAAGACGTGATCACCGAGGCGCGCGCCCAGTCCCAGGAAATCGTGCTGCGCGACCCGACGCTCTCTTCGTACCCTGGCCTGGCCCAAATGGTGTCCGATGTGGTGGACATGGAGCGCGCGGAGTACTTGGAGAAGAGTTGACTGGTTCGGAGCCTCTGGGCCGTTCGGCTGGTTCCGGCGCTGACACGAGGGGCTCTGGTTCGGGCCCTGGTTCTGGCGCTCTGCCTGCCTCCGGCTCCGGATCTGGTGCGGTGGCTTCCTCTGTGTCTGGCTCCGGCGCGGCGGCTGCTTCCGGCTCCGATGCTGTTCCTGCTTCGACCTCTGGCTCTGGTGCTCTGCCTGCCTCCGGCTCTCTCCCTGGCGAAGCGTCTGCTTCGGGCTCCGGTGCGGCGTCTGCCTCGGTGTCTGCCGTTGGTTCCGCGGCGGTACCGTCGTCGCCCTACGGCTCTGGCTCTGCGGCTTCGTCGGGCTCTGCCGTTTCCGGCCTGGCAACCACGTCTGGCTCGGCCGCCACCGTCCGCCCGGCCGTCGTCGCGGACGCTGCCGGCATCGCCCGCGTCCACGTCGGCTCCTGGCGAGCCGCCTACGCCGGCCTCCTCCCGGCCGACTTCCTCGCCGGCCTCTCAGCGTCCCGCCGCGAAGCCTTCTGGGCGGAAAGCCTGGCCGCGCTGGCGCCCCGCCACACCGTCCTCGTCGCCGAAACCCCCGACGGCACCATCGCCGGCTTCGCCGCCTCCACCCCCAGCCGCGACGAGGACGCCACCCCCGACACCGGCGAACTCGCGTCGATCTACCTGCTGCCCGAGTTCTGGAGCCAGGGCTTCGGCCGCGCCCTCCACGCCCGCGCCCTCACCGCCCTGGCCACCGACTTCGCCACCGCCACCCTGTGGGTCCTCGCCGGCAACACTCGCGCCCGCACCTTCTACGAACGCACCGGCTGGACTCTCGACGGCCGCACCAAGGTCGAATCCGTCGCCAACGGCACGGTCACCCTCGAGGAAGTCCGCTACCGCACCTCTCCTCGCGGCTGACCCTTTCGCCGTTCAACGGCGATCACCGGTTTTACCTGGTCAGGACCTCAACGCCCGTACGAACAGTAGCCACGGGTCGCCGTGATCCGCTTGGTGCAGCCACCTGGTTGCCTGATCGCACCCGCTGGGTGCCGTCGGCAGCCAATCTCGGTCGTGGTCATCAGCGCACGTTCAGAGATCTTGGCTTCCCATCGCCGCATGGCCTGCGTTGCCATCCGCGATGAAGAGACAATCACCGCGCTCACAACTCGTCGCCCCCCAACGGCGACGCCGAGGTCAAGCCCCTGATTCCGCGCCCCCACCCGCTGTATCCCGCACGAAAACACCAGCCCGCGCCGCCGCAGCAGCAGCCTCCGCCGCCACCCGCGCGTCAGCCGCCGTCAGTGACTCCCGGGAGATGAACAGCCGGTAGAAGATCGGCCCGCTCGCCACCCGCACCACCTCCGCCGCGTCGGTCCCGTCCGGCACCTCGCCCCGCGCGATCGCCCGCGTGACCATCACCGCCGAGCGGCCGTGCCGGTCCTCGTAGAACCCGTGCAGCGCCTCCGCCGCACGCGGGGAGTGGAAGGCCGCCAGCACTGACGCCGTTGGGAGCTCGCGCAGGCCGGGCTCGGTGAAGTACTGCACGAGTTCCAGCAGCGTCTCCGTCAGGTCGCCGGCCAGGGAGCCGGTGTCGGGCGCCGTCCACGGCTGTTCGGTGCCTAAGCGGAGCGCGGCGGCCACGAGCCCGTCCGTCGACTCCCAGCGGCGGTAGATCGTGGTCTTGTGCACCCCCGAACGGTCGGCGACCGCGTCCACCGTCAAGTTCGTGAAGCCGCGCTCCGCGAGCAGGTCGAGCGTCGCCTGCAGCACGGCGAGGCGCGTGCGTTCCGTGCGCCCACCCGGTCGGCGGGTTCCGGCCGATTCGCTTGCCAAGTGCGACTCCAGTTGCGTTAGTGTGCCCAGTATGCCAGACCTCGACTTCCGTACGCCTTTCTCACCCGACGACGTCTCACCGATCGCCGACCTGATCGGAGACGCGCGCATCGTCGCGATCGGGGAGAACAATCACCACATCCGCGAGTTCGGCGAGCTCCGCAACCGGCTGCTGCGCCACCTCGTCGAGGAACACGGCTTCACCGTGCTCGGGTTCGAGTCGGGATTCGCCGAGGGCGAGCTTGTCGATGGCTGGCTGCGAGGCGCTCCCGGTGACGTCGCCGAAATCGGGCGAGACGGCTTCACCTTCTCCCTCGGCGACTCACCCGAGGCGCACGACATGCTCACCTGGCTCCGCGGCCACGGCGGCGTCCGCTACGCCGGCCTCGACGTCCCGAGCTCCGGCGGCTCACCGGTGCCCGCGCTGAAGGCCGTGCAGCGCTACCTCGAGGACGTCGCCCCGGACGTCGTCCCGCTGGTCGAGGCCGGCCTCACCGCTTCGGAGCCGTACGCGTCCGTCAGCAGTGCCGTCGCCCCTGGCCGTTACGCGGCGATGGCCGCCCCCGCGCGCGACGCCGCAACGGCTGCCTTCACCGCTCTCCTGTCCCACCTGAAATCGCTGGCACCCGTCTACTCGCAGTGGCGCGACCGGGACGCTCACGCCACCGCCGAGCACCACGCCCTCGGTGCCCTGCGCATCGACATGTACCTGCGCGAGCTGGCGGCGATGATGGCGGGCGTCGCGCCGCCGATGCTGAGTTCGTCGCGCGACACGTACATGGCGTCGACCGTGAAGCTGCTTCGCCGCCTATACGGCGAAGGGACGAAGATCGTCGTGATGGTCCACAACGGACACCTCCAGCGCGTCCCCTTCGCCGCGGCGCCCGGCATGGTCTTCCCCTCGGCCGGCACGCACCTGGCCGCCGAGTTCGGCGACGACTACTTCACCCTCGGCGTCACCGCCGGCACCGGGACCACCAGCGGCCTCACCCCGGACGAGGGCGAACGCCTCGGCTTTCGCGTCCACACCGAAGAGCTCCCGCCGCTGGCCGACGACAGCGTCGAAGCCACCCTCGCAGGCTCCGACGCCTGCCTCGTCGACCTGCGTGCCAACCGCGCGAAAGGCGTGGCGGGCCCGACGAGCATGCGCCACGCCCACATGTTCACCCAGGTCGACGTCGTCCAGGCGTTCGACGCCCTGGTCTACCTGCCGACGATGTCCGTCAGCGACCACGTGCCCCGGAGCTAGTCCGCCGTCAGCGGTTCGAATCGCCGATAGGCGGCGAAATCGCGGAAGTGCCGGGCGTACAGGTCGGCGTCGCGCGTGAGGTCGTCCTCGAGGGCCCGCGCGACGTCGACCACCCGCTTGCAGCGCAACGTGATCAGCTCGCCCTGCTCGTTGCGATGGCTGCCCGTCTCGCCTTCGACGCGCCGGGCCACGGCTTCGCCCGCTGCTTCTTCGCTTTCGGCGTACACGAGCACGAAGTCTTCGCGGTATAGCGGTTCGTACGTGGGCGAATCGCTCGTTGCCTCGTAGAGGACAACGGCGACGTACGCGTTGGCGGGCATCGTCCCCCCTGGTTCGGTCCATGATCACTTTCGCCGCGCGCCGACGAGCGGGCAACCGGATTTCGAGCCCAAACACGGACCAGCCCATCGTGTGACGTCGAGTTGCCGTCGACGCGCGCCCGGGATACGACGCAGGAATGCGGAACCGAACGGCTCGTGGTCTTTCTTCGGCGACAATGGCGTTCCTGCTGGTGGCGGCGGGAAACTCGCCCGCGCTCGCGGCCGGCGGCACGCAGGTCAACCCCCCGAGCTGGGCGCTCGACCGGATCGATCAACGGACGGGCCTCGACCAGAAATACCGCTACGAATCCGACGCCGCCGACGTCACGGTCTACGTGATCGACAGCGGCGTCGACGCCAAACACCCCGACTTCCAGGGCCGGGTCCAGCCGGGCAAGGACTTCCTGACGGCCGGCGCCGACACCTCCGATACCAACGGCCACGGCACCCGCGTCGCCGGCATCGTCGCCGGCCGCAGCTACGGCGTCGCCAAGGCCGCGCAGATCTTCCCGGTCCGCGTGCTCGACAAGGACGGCGGCGGGTCCACCGACAACATCATCGCGGGCATCAACTGGGTCGCCCAGAACGCCCACCAGCCGGCCGTCGCCGTCCTCGGCATCGGCGGCGTCGCCAACGAGCAGCTGGACAACGCAGTGGCCGGCCTCGCCGCGGTGATGCCCACCGTCGTTCCCGCGGGCGAAGGCGGCGAAGACGACAGCCAAGTTTCGCCGGCGAGGGTCCCGGCCGCACTCACTGTCGCGGCGAGCGACGTGCAAGACCAGGTGGCGACTTTCTCGGATTTTGGGACGCCCGTCGACCTCTACGCGCCCGGCGTCGACATCCCGGCGCCGATCGCGGGATCGTCGGACGTCGGCACGTTATCGGGCACCTCGATGGCCGCGGCCGTCGTCGCAGGCGCCGCCGCCGTCTACCGATCCCTGCACCCGGATGCCGCGCCGGCCGACGTCGCCAAGGCGTTGGTGCAGGCAGCGACGCCGGACGTGGTGAAAAACGTGCCGTCCGGCACAGCCAACCGCCTGCTCTGCACCCTGGCCGCACCGACGTCCTGACTGTTGCGACGAGCCTGAGATCCCCGCATCATGCACGCAGGTCGGCGCGAATGATGTCCATCACTTGGACTTCAGCTCCCGGAGGGCGAGAAGAACCGGGTAACGTGCCTTCACTACCGATCCGAAACCGGAAGGACCGGGCATGTTCCGCAAGGTGCTGGTGGCCAACCGCGGCGAGATCGCGATCCGAGCGTTCCGCGCAGGCTACGAACTGGGGGCGGGCACGGTTGCCGTGTTCCCGCACGAAGACCGCAACTCGCTCCATCGGCTGAAGGCCGACGAGGCCTACGAGATCGGGGAGCCCGGACACCCGGTGCGCGCCTATCTCTCCGTCGAGGAGATCGTCAAGGCCGCCAAGAAGGCGGGTGCCGACGCGGTTTACCCGGGTTACGGCTTCCTGTCGGAGAATCCGGACTTGGCGCTCGCCTGTGCGCAGGCGGGGATCACTTTCGTCGGCCCGAGCGCCGAAATTCTCGAGCTCACGGGCAACAAGGCGCGTGCCGTGAAGGCCGCGCGCGAGGCCGGCGTGCCGGTGCTGGGTTCGTCGGAGCCCTCCAGCGACGTCGACGCCCTGGTGGCCGCGGCCGACGACCTCGGTTTCCCGGTGTTCGTCAAGGCCGTCGCCGGGGGCGGTGGCCGCGGCATGCGGCGCGTCGAGGACCCGGCGATGCTGCGCGAGTCCATCGAAGCCGCGGCCCGCGAGGCCGAGTCGGCCTTCGGCGACCCGACGGTGTTCCTCGAGAAGGCCGTGGTCGAACCGCGGCACATCGAGGTGCAGATCCTCGCCGACGGCGAGGGCAACGTCATCCACCTCTACGAGCGCGACTGCTCCGTGCAGCGCCGCCACCAGAAGGTGGTCGAGCTCGCGCCCGCGCCGAACCTCGACCCCGAGCTGCGCGACCGCATCTGCGCCGACGCCGTGCGCTTCGCGCGCAAGATCGGCTACCGCAACGCCGGCACCGTCGAGTTCCTGCTCGACCGCCAGGGCAACCACGTGTTCATCGAGATGAACCCGCGGATCCAGGTCGAGCACACGGTGACCGAGGAGGTCACCGACGTCGACCTCGTGCAGTCGCAGCTGCGCATCGCCTCCGGCGAGACGCTGGCCGACCTCGGCCTCTCGCAGGACAAGATCTACCTGCGCGGCGCCGCGCTGCAGTGCCGCATCACCACGGAAGACCCGGCCAACGGCTTCCGCCCCGACACCGGCATGATCAGCGCCTACCGCTCCCCGGGCGGCTCCGGCATCCGGCTCGACGGCGGCACCGCGTTCTCCGGCACGGAGATCAGCGCCCACTTCGACTCGCTGCTCGTGAAGCTCACCTGCCGCGGCCGCGACTTCAAGACCGCCGTGGGCCGCGCCCGCCGCGCGGTCGCGGAGTTCCGCATCCGCGGTGTCTCCACGAACATTCCGTTCCTGCAGGCAGTGCTCGACGACCCGGACTTCCGCGAAGGCCGCGTCACCACGTCGTTCATCGAGGAACGCCCGCATCTGCTCACCGCCCGCCACTCGGCGGACCGCGGCACGCGCCTGCTCACCTACCTGGCCGACCAGACGGTGAATCGCCCCCACGGCGAGCGCCCGCGAACGCTCGACGCGACGGCGAAGCTGCCGAAGCTGCCCGCCGACGTGACTCCGCCGGACGGCTCGAAGCAGAAGCTCACCGAGCTGGGCCCGGCCGGCTTCGCCCGCTGGCTGCGGGAGTCGCCGATGCTCGGTGTCACCGACACGACCTTCCGCGACGCCCACCAGTCGCTGCTCGCCACGCGCGTGCGCACGAAGGATCTGCTGGCCGTGGCCCCGGTCGTCGCCGCGACTGTGCCACAGCTGCTGTCCCTCGAGTGCTGGGGCGGCGCCACCTACGACGTCGCCCTGCGCTTCCTGGCCGAGGACCCCTGGGAACGCCTCGAGCAGCTGCGCGAGGCCGTGCCCAACATCTGCCTGCAGATGCTGCTGCGCGGCCGCAACACCGTGGGCTACACGCCGTATCCCACCGAGGTGACGCACGCCTTCGTCGAGGAGGCGGCCGCCACCGGCATCGACATCTTCCGCATCTTCGACGCCCTCAACGACGTCGAGCAGATGCGGCCGGCCATCGAAGCCGTGCGCGAAACGGGTACCGCCGTCGCCGAAGTGGCGCTCTGCTACACCTCCGATCTCTCCGATCCACACGAAAACATCTACACGCTCGACTACTACCTCAAGCTGGCCGAGCAGATCGTGGGCGCCGGGGCGCACATCCTGGCCATCAAGGACATGGCCGGCCTGCTCCGCGCACCGGCCGCCGCCAAGCTCGTGACGGCGCTGCGCAAGGAGTTCGACCTCCCGGTGCACATCCACACGCACGACACCGCGGGCGGCCAGCTGGCCACCTACCTCGCCGCGATCCAGGCGGGCGCGGACGCGGTCGACGGCGCTGTGTCCTCCATGGCCGGCACCACCTCGCAGCCGTCGCTCGGCTCGATCGTCGCGGCGACCGACCACTCCGACCGCACCACGGGCCTCGACCTGCAGGCGATCGGCGACCTCGAGCCCTACTGGGAGAGCGTGCGCAAGATCTACGCGCCGTTCGAGGCCGGCCTCGCGTCGCCCACCGGGCGCGTGTACCACCACGAAATCCCGGGCGGCCAGCTGTCCAACCTGCGCACGCAGGCCATCGCGCTGGGCCTCGGCGACCGCTTCGAGGACATCGAGGCCATGTATGCCGCGGCCGACAAGATCCTCGGCCACCTCGTGAAGGTCACGCCTTCGTCCAAGGTGGTCGGCGACCTCGCGCTGCACCTCGTGGGCGCCGGCGTCTCACCCGCGGACTTCGAGGCCGAGCCCAACAAGTTCGACATACCGGACTCCGTGATCGGCTTCCTGCGCGGCGAGCTCGGCGACCCGCCGGGAGGCTGGCCGGAGCCGTTCCGCACCAAGGCTCTGGAGGGCCGTTCGGCGGCCAAGCCTGTGGCAGAACTGTCCGAAGAGGACCGCAAGGACCTCACCGACAACCGACGCGCAGCCCTGAACCGGCTGCTCTTCCCCGGCCCGACGAAGGAGTTCGAAGCCCACCGCGAGGCCTACGGCGACACGAGTGTGCTGTCCAGCAAGGACTTCTTCTACGGTCTGCGCCCGGGTGAGGAGTACGCGGTCGACCTGGAGCCCGGCGTCCGGCTGCTCATCGAGCTCGAAGCCATCGGCGAGGCCGACGAGCGCGGTGTGCGCACGGTGATGTCGACGCTCAACGGCCAGCTCCGGCCGATCCAGATCCGCGACCGTTCCATCGCCTCGGACGTCCCCGCGACCGAAAAGGCCGAGAAGGGCAACCCGAAGCAGATCGCTGCTCCCTTCGCCGGTGTGGTGACGCTGCAGGTGGCGGAAGGCGATCAGATCGAGGCCGGCGCGACCGTGGCGACGATCGAGGCCATGAAGATGGAAGCTTCGATCACCGCGTCGGCGGCGGGCAAGGTCGGTCGGTTGGCGATCACCTCCGTTCAGCAGGTCGAGGGCGGGGACCTCCTCATCGTGCTCGAGTAGCGCGCCGCGGCGCCAGTTTCGACCGTCGCGAACGGTCCATTCGTGCCATCACGGCGCGAATGGACCGTTCGCGCCGTCTCGGGCTCGTCTCGACCGGCGTCGCCGCGCTAACGTCGGGCGCATGCTGATCAACGCGGTGCCGCAGTGGCAGGGCGCGATCGGCCCCCGGGCACGGGGACTGGTCGAGGGCTGCCTCGCGCTTTCCGAGCTGGCCGGGCACGTCCTCGGCCTGCCGGTGCACCACATCCACCAGGACCCCGGAACATCCGACGCGGTGTCGGGCGTCGCCAACCGGGCCGTGCTCACGGGCACGAACCGAGGGGCGCAACTCGCCGCGCTCGAAGCACCTGGCGGCCCGGTCCTGACGATCGGCGGCGACTGCGGAGTCGAGCTCGTGCCGATCGGCGTCGCGCGGTACCGCTACGGCCCGGCGCTCGGCGTCGCCTGGTTCGACGCGCACCCGGACCTGAACACGGCCTCGTCATCGCTGTCCGGCGCGTTCCACGGCATGGTGCTGCGGTCGCTGCTCGGCGAAGGCGACGAGCAGTTCGCGGCGAGCCCGGCTGTCGAAGCCGGCCGGGTGGCCCTGTTCGGAACGCGGGCTTTCGACGCCCCGGAGGAAGAGGCCATCGGCCGAGGTTTGGCTGTACACACCGACAATGCCGTCGTGACGCTGCGCGAGTCCGGCGTCGAGCAGGTGTACTTGCACCTTGACCTCGACGTCTTGGACCCGGCGTCCTTTGGTGGCGTGAACTACCCGGAGCCCGGTGGGCTGACAGTCAGCGAGCTTGTCCGGGCGATCGATGAACTGTCCGAAATGGACGTCATCGGCGCGGGGATCACGGAATGCGTGGGCACGGAGCTCGAGGTTCTCGAGCCCGTGATCGCCGCGGTGGGGAGGGTGCTGCTGCAAGACTGAACCCGTTTGCCCACGGGCGGATTCCGCTTCGGCGGTGATCTCTTCGCCCCGGTGCGCGACCACGAGTGAGTACGGCCAGAAGGAGGTGTGCCCGAGCCGTACCGGAGATGGTCTGCGAAGTGGCGAAAAGCTCGCCGGCCGGGGTCTAGGGGATCACTGTTGGCCCTGCGGAAAGTCGCTGAGGGCTGCACGCGCGGCGTCGACCGCTTCCCTGGGATCGACGCCCAGCTCTCGAACGCGCTGGGCGTACTCGGTGGCAGCGTCGCGGAGCAGTGACGCGCGGTCCGGCCGCTCGGCCGAGCCGGTGACGACGGTTCCCTTGGCGCGAGCCGTGGTCACCCAGCCGGCGGCCTCGAGTTCGCGGTAGACGCGGGCGATCGTGCCGGAGGCGAGCCCGAGGTCTCGGGCGAGCTGACGGATCGGCGGCAGCCGGGCGTCGATCGGCAGCGCGCCGGTGCCGATCGCGCGGACGATCTGGTCGCGGACCTGACGCCAGGGCGCGACGCCGTTGTCGGCGTCGACGGTCACTCGCAACGGCATCTACTTCGCCGTCGCGGTCGCGGGCAGTCTCCGCGGCGGCGTGGCGATCGCGATGAACGCGGCCAGTGTCACGACGAACGCCAGGAACGACGCCAGGTTGCTGCCGGACCAGCCGGTCGTGGCGCACATGCCGGTGGCGAGCGTCAGCGCGACACGCGCGCTGCGGCCCGCAGCGCCAGGTCGATGTCGGGGTCACCTGCCGCCGGCCGGCGGACGGCGAGAAGCACCACGCCCCACGCGACGACGGTGGCCGCGGCGGTCACGCCGAACAACGTCCACTGCCCGGTCGCGGCGAGGTGCACCGTGGCGGCGAGCGCGGCCAGCGAGGTCACGACGATCGCCCATTTCGGGGCGTAGTCGAGAATGCCGCGCGGGGCCAGCACGGCTTCGCGGCGTGCGCTCGGAGCCGGGCGTTGCGCGAGTACCTCGGCGATCAGCCCGCCGAAGAGGAGCACGGTCATGATCGCGCTGACGTCGTTGGCGTTGGCGAAATCCGCCGCGCCAGGGATCAACGGGAGGCCCACGAACAGCCACGGATACCAGAGCCTGCGGCGGCGCAAGTAGCGCACGGCCACGGACACCTGGTCCGGGGTCGCGTCCGGCAAGCCCCATTTGGCGAGCAGGCGCGCGCCCTGGCGCCGGCCTGGCCAGAGCACGAACAGGATGGCCAGGCCGAACAAGCCGCAAACGATCGCGACTGGGACCACATTGTCGACGTGCATGGCGTGAGCCCCCCTTGTTTTGTGCCAACCACATGGTACAAGACCAAGAGGGTGTTGCGCAGATCGGTCGCGCCCTTAGCTCCGTGGGCGTTGTTGACCTGGTCGTCCCGGTGGCGAAAGACCCACGAGTCTTCTGCCGACGGGCGGATCTCGTCTCCGGTCGATCGTGTCCGCTGTTGCCGCGGATTGGCCACTGAATGGCCGGCGGTGGTTGCCGGGTCTGTCCGCGACGTGGCGGCCGGAGAGCGGAAAAGAAAATCCCGGCCACCCGGGCCGGGATCTCTCTTCTGCGTGTCGTCAGTTCTTGAGGTCCGCCAAGATCTCGTAGGAGCGCAGACGGTCTTCGTGCCCGTGGACCATGGTGGTGACCATGAGCTCGTCGGCGCCCGTGTCGGCGAGGAGCTGGTCGAGTCCCTTTCGGACGGTCTCGGGCGAGCCGATGATGCTCGAGCCGAACCGGTCGGCGAGGAACGCGCGGTCCATCTCCGTGTACGGGTACTCGGCGGCTTCCTCGGGCGTCGGCAGCGCGATGGGACGGCCGCGGCGAAGGCTGAGGAACGTCAGCCCGCTGGGGCCGGCCAGGAACTGCGCGCGCTCGTCGGTCTCCGCGGCGACCACGGACACGCCGAGCATCACGTACGGCTCGGCCAGCGTCTCGGACGGGCGGAAGTTCTCCCGGTAGAGCTGCACGGCCGGCAGCGTGTTCTCGGCCGCGAAGTGGTGCGCGAAGGAGAACGGCACACCGAGGCGGCCGGCCAGCTGCGCGCTGAAGCCGGACGAGCCCAGCAGCCACAGCGGCGGCTTGTTGCCCTCGGCGGTCACGGCATTGACGCCGCGCGCCGGGTCGGTCTCGAAGTACTCGAGCAGCTCCATCAGCTGCTCGGGGAAGTTCTCGGCGGACAGCCCGCCGGGGCCGCGCAGCGCGAGTGCCGTGCGCTGGTCGGTGCCGGGCGCGCGCCCGATGCCGAGGTCGATGCGGTTCGGGTGCAGCGCCTCCAGCGTGCCGAACTGCTCGGCCACGACGAGCGGCGCGTGGTTGGGCAGCATGATGCCGCCCGACCCCACCCGGATCGACTCCGTGGCGTCGGCGACGGTCCCGATCAGCACCACCGTGGCCGAGCTGGCGATGCCCGGCATGTTGTGGTGCTCGGCGAGCCAGTAGCGGCGGTACCCCAGCCGCTCGGCGTGCCGGGCTAGGTCGATGGTGTTGCGCAGCGCTTCGCCGACCCCGTGCCCGTCCGAGACGGGGGAGAGGTCGAGCACGGACAGCGGGACGTCAGGCAGAGAACTCACGCTGAGCAGTAACGCATACGACGGCTGTTCCCTTCCCGGCGAGTCAGGGTCGGGTGGCCGGCGTTCGGTCGAGATCGGACACACCGACGGTTCCCCGCCGGATGGCGAGAGTTTCGCCACTCGGCGGCGAATCCGTGGTCGGGCCGGGGCCCGGCTTGCGGCCACGGTCAACTCGGGTGTGTGGCCTCAGCCGGAGTGCCGGGTTCGGTGGTGCGTGTCTTGGTCGCCGCGGCGGGCGAGGCCATCGCCGATCAGTGGCGAATCCGGGTTGCGCCGTGTCGTCGGGGCCGCGAATCCGGCGACGGGGCGCGGACGCGGACGAGTCGGAGAGGGCGGCGGCGGGGCCTGCTTGTGGCCAGCCTCACGGTCGGGCGATGGGGCGCGGGTCTCTTGCACTTGCAGCGTGCCCTGGCGGGCGTGAGGTCATTCGGCGTCTGGGTCGCGCGGCTGTCGCCGATCAGCGGCGAACCGGCGCCCGGCCCGCCCCGGCCACGGCGGCGCGGCCGGCCGAGGCGCGCGGCCGGCCAGCGCTTGCGGGCCTGGGAGCGCGGCGGCTGCGGGGCCTGGGAGCTCGGCGGGCGCGGGGCCTGGGCGCGCGGCGGGCGCAGGGCCCGAGAAGTCCGGTCGACCCGATCACCCGGCCAAGACCGGAGATGCCGAACGAGACGGGGCGTCGCCGCTGAGAGGCGAACGGCTGAAGGTGAGCGGGCGGAGGGTCAGGTGGTGGGCAGCCAGTCCGGGTTCGAGGCCAGGACGATCAGGTGCTGCGTCGCCCGGGTGAGAGCGACGTAGAGGACGCGGCGGCCGGTGGAGGACTCGGTGACGAGGTCCATGGGCTCGACGAGGACGACGGCGTCGTACTCGAGGCCCTTGGAGTCGAGGCTGCCGACGACCTTGAGGCGTTCGTCGGTCTCGTCGGTGAACCAGGCGGTGACCTCGGGGACGCGGTCCATGGCCGTGATGACGCCCACGGTGCCTTCGACGGAGCCGAGGAGTTCCTTGACCGCGGCCTGCGTCGCGCCTTCCAGGGCGCCGGCCTCGACGGGGCGGACCTCGGGCTCGATGCCGGTGGTGCGGACGGCGCGGGGAAGCTCGTCGGCCTGGGCGTGGCCGGTGACGACCTTCGCGGCGAGGTCGAAGATCTCCGCGGAGTTGCGGTAGTTGGTGCGCAGCGTGAAGCGGCGGCGCGTGGTCTTCACGCCGAAGGCCTGGTCGCGTGCGGCGGCGGCCTCGTCGGGGTCGGGCCAGGAGCTTTGCACCGGGTCGCCGACGACGGTCCAGCTGGCGTACTTGCCGCGGCGGCCGACCATGCGCCACTGCATGGGGGACAGGTCCTGGGATTCGTCGACGACGACGTGGGAGTACTCGTCGTAGTGCTCGGGCCGGTGGGTGCCGCCGCCGGTGGTGCCGCGCTCGGGCTCAGCCTCGAGGACGGTCTGGCGCCGGCGTCGCTTGGGCTCGGGGCCGACGAGGACGCGCACCTCGTCGAGCAGGGCGACGTCGGCGACGGACCAGCCGCGCGAACGGTCGGCGAAGTCGGCGGCCAGGAGGGAGATCTCGTGGCGGTTGAGCACGCCCTTCGCGGCCGCGGCGAGGCGCTTCTCGTCGCCGAGCCACTTGAGGATCTGCGCCGGGTACAGGACTGGCCACCAGACGACGAGGAAGCGGTGGAACTCGATGCGCTCGCCGAGGTCGCTGATTAGCTCTGCGCGGTCGAGCTGCTTGCCGTCGGCCTTCGCGTACTCCTCGGCCTTGTCGGCGAGCGCGCCCAGCAGCAGCTCGGCCGTGCGCACGCGCGCGCGATTGGGCGGTGCGCCCTGGGTGTGGGCCTTCCGACGGACCTTCTCCAGCTCGCGCGCCGAGAGCTTGAGCACCTCGCCGCGGTAGACGATGCGCATCTCCTGCGGCGATTCCGGCGGTGTGTCGCGCAACGCGCGCAGCAGCACCTTCCGCATGCGCAGCGAACCCTTGATCGCGGCGAGCTCGGAGGTGTCCTGGCGGGTAGCGGCGAGGCCGTCGAGCACCTCGCCGAGGGCGCGCAGCTCCACGTTCGTCTCGCCCATCGACGGCAACACCCGCGAGATGTACGTCGTGAACACCCCGGACGGCCCGATCACGAGCACGCCGGCGCCCCCGAGCTGGCGGCGGTGGCGGTAGAGCAGATACGCGGCGCGGTGCAGGGCGACGGCCGTCTTGCCCGTGCCCGGACCGCCCGTGATCTCGGTGACACCGCGCCACGGCGCGCGGATGACCTCGTCCTGTTCCTTCTGGATCGTGGCGACGATGTCGCGCATCTTCTCGCCGCGGGAACGGCCGAGCGCGGCCATCAGCGCGCCCTCGCCGACGACCTGCATGTCCTCGGGCACGGCGTCGGGGATCAGCACGTCGTCGTCGACATCGAGCACGTTCTGACCGGAGCAACGGATGACGCGGCGGCGCACCACGTCCATCGGCTCCTCGGCCGTGGCCTGGTAGAACGCCGCGGCGGCGGGCGCGCGCCAGTCGGTGACGAGGTTGTCGAACTCGTTGTCGCGGATGCCGAGGCGGCCGACGTAGATGTGGTCGCGGTCGAGGTGGTCGAGCCGGCCGAACACGAGGCCCTCGTACTCGGCGTCGAGCGTCTGGAGGGTCTGATTGGCGTGGAAGACCATCATGTCGCGTTCGAAAAGCATCGAGGCTTGTTCGAAAATCGCCTCGCGCTGGGCGCCTTGCCCCAGCTCGTATCCCTTCGTGCGCATCGCCTCGGCCTGTACCCGCAGCTCTGCGAGCCGGGTGTAGACCCGATCCACGTGGGCCTGCTCGACGGCGATCTCCGCCCGTCTCACCCGGGGTTCCGACACGCAACGCTCCTAAACGACTCGATGCCTCACGAGGGCGAAGAACGACTGTACGCGCCCGCGCGCGCGAGATTCAGCAAGTCCTGCCCAACGCCACACCGCGACGTTCGGCGAAGATGGCGGGGTGACGAGGATCGTGGCGGGGAAGGCGGGCGGCCGGCGGCTCAAGGTGCCGCCCAAGGGGACCCGCCCGACGTCCGAACGCGTACGCGAAGCGCTGTTCAACGCGCTCGAAGTGGCCGGTGAACTCGACGGCACCCGCGTGCTCGACCTCTACGCCGGCTCCGGCGCCCTCGGCCTCGAAGCCCTCTCCCGCGGCGCCGCCGACGCCTGGTTCGTGGAGGCCGACCGCCGCGCGGCCGACGTGCTGCGCGGCAACGTCGGCGCCCTGGGCCTGGGCGGCACCGTCCGTGCCGCCCCCGTGGAGGCCGTGGTCGCCGCCCCCGCGCCCGCGCGGTTCGGCGTGGTGCTGGCCGATCCGCCGTACGCCGTGGACGCCGCCGCGCTCGGCTCCGTGCTGGCTGCGCTCGACGAGGGCGGCTGGCTCGCCGACGGCGCCCTGGTGGTGATCGAACGTGCCGCTCGCGACGGCGCGCCGGACTGGCCTGGCGCCTACACGCCCACGCGCGACAAGAAGTACGGCGACACCGCCCTGCACTGGGCGGAGTACACGCGTCGATCACAGATGTGACGCAGCAGTCACGAAGTGCGCGCGCAGCGTCGCGGCTTGGTAGCGTCCGCGCATGCGGCGTGCGGTCTGTCCCGGTTCCTACGATCCGGCCACCAACGGACACCTCGACATCATCGAGCGGGCCTCCGTCCTCTTCGACGAGGTAGTGGTCGCGGTGGGGGTGAACAAGAGCAAGAAGGGCCTCTTCACCGTCGAGGAACGGCTGGAGATGCTGCGTGAGATCACCGCGAGCCTCCCCAACGTGCGCGTGGACTCGTGGCATGGCCTGCTCGTGGACTACTGCCGCGAGAACGACATCGCGGCCGTCGCCAAGGGCCTGCGCTCGGTCAGCGACTTCGACTACGAGCTGCAGATGGCCCAGATGAACCGCGAGCTCACCGGCCTCGAGACGCTGCTGATGGCCAACAACCCGGCCTACGGCTTCGTCTCCAGCTCGCTGGTGAAGGAGGTCGCGGCGCTCGGCGGCGATGTCGAGCGGCTCGTGCCGCCGGTGGTGTTCGAACGGCTCCGCAAGGTGTTCCCGCACCAGGGCTGAGCGCGGTCCCGGACGAAAAGCGCTCGTTCGCGAACAAGACCCGTTTCGTACCCGAACACGATCCGCTTGCTCGCAAACAAGAGCCGAGCGGTTTCGCACGTTCACCCGGCGCATTCGCCCGAACGGGTTGCGACCATCGTCGGGACTTCGGGGAACGCTCGAAGCTGTTCACTTGACGGCAGCCTCGCGACCATCCGATCGGGTTACGGTCCGAAAATGGCCAACCACCGTTCGCGTTTAGCGACCGTCCTGTTCGCGCTGCTGGTCGGATTCCTCGGGCTGGGCACCGCCGCGGTCGCGGCGCCCGCTGCCCCGGCGGCGCCGGCGTCCGTGCTGCAGAACTCCTGCGGCAACCTGTCGGGCTTCTCGCACACGTCGCTGTCCTCGCTCCCCGCGGAGGCGACGACGACCTACAACCTGATCCAGAAGGGCGGGCCCTTCCCGTACCCGAAGAACGACGGCGTCGTCTTCGACAACCGTGAAGGCATCCTGCCGTCCTGCTCCTCCGGCTACTACCACGAGTACACCGTGCCCACGCCCGGTGCGAGCAACCGCGGCACGCGCCGGATCATCACCGGCCAGGGCGGCGAGTACTTCTACACCGGCGACCACTACGAGACCTTCAAGGTCATCGACGTCAACGGTGGTGGTGGCGGCGACACCGGCTCCTGCGGCGACCTCTCGGGCCTGGCGAAGATCGGCTACTCCACCCTGTCCTCGGCCGCGAAGTCGGTCGTGAACCAGGTGCGCAGCGGCGCGACCGGCCAGACCTACGAGAACCGCGAGGGCGTGCTGCCGGCCTGCGCCGCGGGCTACTACCAGCTGTTCCCGGTGGGCACCAACGACCGCGTGATCAAGGGCAAGGGCGGCGAGCTGGCCTACACGCCGGACCGTTACTCCACTTTCAAGCGCATCGACCTCAACTCCTGAAACCCCCGACGCGCCTGCGTGCCGCCCCACCCGCGCCGGGTGGGGCGGCACGCTGCGTCATGAGTCGTTCGCAAGAGGACACGCCCAGTCCGGCGCGCGTTCACCGCTTCAGGCCGGCAAGCGGGCAGACTGATCGGTAGCGAACGGGGATTACTGCTTGAGGGAGTGGCCGTGTACCGGGTTTTCGAGGCACTCGACGAGCTCGTCACGATCGTCGAAGAGGCCCGCGGGGTGCCCATGACGTCCAGCTGCGTCGTGCCGCGCGGCGACGTCCTCGAGCTGCTCGACGACGTCCGCGACGCGCTGCCCGGCGAGGTCGACGACGCTCAGGACGTGCTCGACAAGCGCGACGACCTCCTGCACGCCGCCCGCAAGGAAGCCGGCGAGACGGTGGCCGGCGCCAACGAAGAGGCCGAGCGCACGGTGTCCGACGCCGCGTCGGAGGCCGAGCGGATCCTCGCCGACGCGCGCGCCCGCGCCGAGCAGATGATGGGCGACGCCCACAACGAGGCCGAGCGCATGGTCGCCGCCGGGCAGGCCGAGTACCAGAACCTCACCGACCGCTCCCGCGCCGAGTCCGAGCGCATGATCCAGGCCGGCCGCGACGCCTACGAGCGCGCCATCGAGGACGCCCGCGCCGAGCAGACGCGGCTGGTCTCGCAGACCGAGGTGGTCCAGGCCGCGCACGCCGAGTCGGCCCGCATCGTCGACGAGGCCCACGCCGAGGCCGACCGCCAGCGCGCCGACTGCGACGCGTACGTGGACGGCAAGCTCGCCGAGTTCTCGGAGCTGCTCGCGACCACGCTGCGGACCGTCGACTCGGGCCGCAACCACCTGCGTTCGCCGGTGAACCTGGGCGGCAGCGGCGGCCGTCCGACGCTGTACGACTACCAGGTCTGACCCCCTGCGGGAGTGACGCTCGGCACCAGCGCGAAACCACTGGCGCACCCTGCGTACCCTGGTATGCGATGTCAGAGAACCCTGCCCAGAACACCCGCCCCGCACAGCTGGATGACAAGAGCCCGTGGGTGGTCGACACCCGTGAGCTCGGCCGCCGCGCCGGCCTGAGCCGCGAGGTGCGCCGGAGCGTGCCGCTCGACGCCGCCCTCGGTGTGCCCGACGTCATCTCGCTCGAGGCCGGCTCCGTCCTCGAGCTCGACCTGCTCCTCGAATCCGTGGTCGAGGGTGTGCTGGTCAGCGGCACGGCGAGCGCCACCGCCACCGGCACGTGCTCGCGCTGTCTCGACCCCCTCACCGAGGAGATCGAGGTCGACCTCACGGAGCTGTTCGCCTACCCCGGTACGGCCACGGAGGAGACCACCGACGAGGACGAGATCCCGCGGCTGGTCGACGACCGGATCGACCTCGAACCGATCGTCCGCGACGCCCTGGTCCTGGCCCTTCCCCTCGTGCCGCTGTGCGAGGAGGACTGCGCCGGGCTGTGCACCGAATGCGGCGTCAAGTGGGCCGATCTCGAGCCCGGACACGGGCATGAGAAGATAGATCCTCGGTGGGCCGCGCTGGTCGAGCGATTCGACGAGAACGCGGGCGAAAAGCCTGCGCACGGCTCCGGAGAGCAAGCCTGACGAGCGTCCAGCTCGATCCGGGAGAAGTCAGTTCGGCTCGTGAACGCGGGCAGACAGTCTGAAGGAGATCTACTCGTGGCCGTCCCGAAGCGGAAGATGTCGCGATCCAACACGCGCGCGCGCCGCAGCCAGTGGAAGGCGGCTCCGGTTCAGCTGGTGCCCTGCTCCAACCGCGCCTGCCGTCAGCCGAAGCTCCAGCACATCGCGTGCCCGACGTGCGGCCAGCACAACGGCCGCCAGGTCGTCGAGCCCGCCTGATCGGGCAGCCGACCATGGGGGGTAAGTCCGCCGGGGGACCCGCGGCCGATCCCATCACACTGCTCGAGGCGCTCGGGGTCGAATTCGACCCCGAGCTCCTTCGGCTTTCGCTGACCCACCGTTCGTACGCGTACGAGAACGGTGGGCTCCCGCCCAACGAGAGGCTGGAGTTCCTCGGCGACGCGGTGCTCGGCCTGGTCGTCACGGACCACCTGTACACCACGCACCCGGACCTGCCGGAAGGCCAGCTCGCGAAGCTGCGCGCCAGCGTCGTCAACATGCACGCGCTGGCGGGTGTCGCCCGTGGGCTGGGTGAGGGCGGGCTCGGGGCGCACCTGTTGCTGGGCAAGGGCGAAGAGCTCACCGGCGGCCGGGACAAGGCGAGCATCCTCGCCGACGGTCTCGAAGCCGTGATCGGTGCCACCTACCTGGCTCACGGCATCGAGGTCGCGCGCAAGCTCGTGCACCACCTCTTCGACGGCCTGCTGGCCGAGGCGCCCCTGCGCGGGGCCGGTCTCGACTGGAAGACCAGCTTGCAGGAGCTCACCGCTTCCTCCGGTCTCGGCGTGCCCGAGTACCGCGTGGAGGACACCGGTCCGGACCACCGCAAGGAGTTCACCGCCACGGTGCTCGTCGCGGGTCGTCCGCTGGGCGACGGTTCCGGCACCACGAAGAAGGAAGCCGAGCAGAAGGCCGCCGAAACGGCGTGGCGCGCCCTCTCCGAAGAGCTGGGCCACGGCTCCGACGGTTCGGCCAAGTCCGAAGGCTGACGCCCGCCGGTCCGGAACTGTCGTACCGGACGGGCAGAATGGACGCCATGCCCGAACTTCCCGAGGTCGAGGTCGTGCGCGCCGGCCTTGAGGCCCACGTGGCCGGTCGCACCGTCAGCAAGGTCGAGGTCCTGCACCCGCGCGCGATCCGCAGGCATGCCCTCGGCGCCGAAGACTTCACCGGCCGGCTGGCCGGTGTCGTGGTCGAGGCCGCGCGCCGGCGGGGCAAGTACCTGTGGCTCGAGCTGTCGCACGGTGAGGCCGTGCTCGCGCACCTCGGCATGAGCGGCCAGATGCTGGTGCAGCCAGAGGGCACGCCCGACGAGAAGCACCTGCGCGTGCGCGTCCGCTTCGACGACGACGGTCCGGAGCTGCGGTTCGTGGACCAGCGCACGTTCGGCGGCCTCGCGCTCGACGATCTCGCCGACGTCGAAGGCGACCTGCTGCCCGCCACCATCGCCCACATCGCGCGCGACCCGATGGACGCGCGGTTCGACCCGGCCGCTGCGGTGAAGGCGTTGCGCTCGCGGCGCACCGAGGTCAAACGCGCACTGCTGGACCAGACCCTCGTCTCCGGCGTCGGCAACATCTACGCCGACGAAGCCTTGTGGCGCACCAAGTTGCACGGCGCCCGGCCCACCGACAAGCTCACCAACGCCCAGGGGAGCGCACTGCTGGCCGCCGCCGGCGAGGTGATGAACGCCGCGCTCGCCGTGGGCGGCACGTCCTTCGATGCCTTGTACGTCAACGTGAACGGGCAATCCGGGTACTTTTCGCGTTCCCTCGACGCGTACGGCCAGGAGGGACTACCGTGCCGCCGGTGCGGAACGGCGATCCGGCGGGAACCGTTCATGAACCGCTCGTCCTACTCCTGCCCGAAGTGCCAGCCGCGGCCCCGCAGCTCGCGTTGATGCGCCTGTCGGGGCGATCAACTAGAATGAACGCGGCGGAAGAGGAGCAGCATGACGGAGCCGGACAGATCGTCGCTGGCCGACAAGATCGACCAGCTGTTCCACGTCGTGCGCCGGCCCGACCGCGAGCAATACAGCCACGAGGAGGTCGCCCGCGCGTGCCGTGAGGCGACGGGGGAGAGCTTCTCCACCACGTACCTCTGGCAGCTGCGCACCGGGCGTCGTGACAACCCCACGAAGCGTCATCTCGAGGCGCTCGCGCAGTTTTTCGGCGTTCCTCCGGCATACTTCTTCGACGACGAGCAGAGCGTGAAGATCGCGGAAGAGCTGGCGTTGCTCGGCGCCTTGCGCGACGCCGGTGTCCGCGACGTGGCGCTGCGGGCCATCACGCTCTCGCCGGACGGGCTCGACACGATCAGCGACATGATCGACGCGATCGCCCGGAGGGAGGCCGCGCGAAGCGGTGTGAAGAAGGAGGACTGAGCGGTGGCGGACCGGCAGCGCGAGCTCTGGCGACGGTGCCGTCGCCTGGCCGAGGCGCCGGCGCTGCCCGAGCCCTTCGACCCCGCCGAGTTCGTGGCGGGCATCGCCGCCGGTCGCGGCCGGCCCATCGAGCTGATGCCGGTGAACGCGCCGTCCGGCGGGCCGTGCGGCTTGCTGATGAGCACCGCGCGCGCCGACTACATCCTCTATCCCACCAACACCACGGCCCTGCACCGGCGCCACATCCTGCTGCACGAGGTGGGCCACCTGCTGTGCGGGCACGTCGGGTCCGACGCCGGCGCTGAAGGCGCGGCGATCGACACGGCCGTGAGCCGCGCGTTGATGCCGAACCTCTCGCCCGAGCTGGTCCGCCGCGTGCTGGGACGGACCACGTATTCGGCCGTGGAGGAGCAGGAAGCCGAGCTCGTGGCGTCGTTGCTCGCCCAGCGCGTGGCGAAGGTGCAGGCGCCGCGGCCGGAACCGGACAGCGGCATGGCCCGCATGGACGACATGTTCGGTGGCCGCCCGCGCCGCCGGAACCCGTGATCGAGACGCTGGCGTACCTGGCCTGCGTGCTCGGGTTCGCCGGCTTCGGCGTGAAGCTGCTCGAGGCCGGGCGCGACCAGCCGGCGCGCACGCTGTGGTTCCTCGCCGGCTTCGGCATCTGCATCGCGCTCGGCATCACCGACGGCATGCCGGCGATGGACCAGCTGGCCGGCCACCACCGCTGGTACGCCGAGTACGCGCCGCTCGCCGGCGACCTCGCCAAGTTCGGCGCGATCGGGTTCACGGTCGCGTTCACGCGCTCGATGCGCTTCGGCGCCGACGCGCGCCTGGGCTGGCACGCGGTGCTGTCGTGGTTCGTGATCGTGGTGGAGATCGTGCTGTTCACGCTTGCGGGCCCGGACTGCTCGGGCGACGAGACGGTCGTCGCCGCTGAGGGGCGACCGTTCCTGATCGCGTACGAGCTGGTGTTCGTCGTGTACGGCGTGCTCAGCCTGACGCTCGTCGCCGTGTTCTTCGCGCGCTTCGCAACGCGCGCCCGCGCGGGTTCGCTTCGCACCGGACTGTGGTTGATCTTCGCCGGCGTGGTGGCGGCGGTGGCGTGGACGTTGTGGGATCTCGACGACGTGGCCGCGCTCATCTCGGATGGCCGCGTCGGGGCGACGGAGGATCTGCCGGCCGCGGTGCTGGGGGCCACTTGTGTGGTGCTCGCGGTGGCGGGGTCGACGTTGTCGGTGTGGGGGCCGTCGCTCGCCGCGCCGTTCCGCTGGGCGCGCGCGTACCGCGGCTACCGCCGGATCGAGCCACTGTGGACGGTGCTGCGCGACGCCGTGCCGGGCATCGCCCTGGATCCGGCGAGCGGGCTCGGGCGCGGTGCGGAGTTCGCGCTCTACCGGCGCGTGATCGAGATCCGCGACGGGCATCTCGCGCTGCGGCCGTACTTCGACCCGGACCTGCCCGCGCGCGTGGTGGACCGCGCGCGGCGTGACGGCGTGCCGACGCGCCGGGTGGCCGCGACCGTCGACGCCGCCACGCTCGCGGCGGCCCTCGTCGCGCGCGAAGCGGACCACCGGTTCCAGCCCGACGATGCCGACGCGCCCGTGAGCCGGGCCGTGGCTGCCGACGTGAGTGCCGAGGCCGCGTGGCTCATCGAGGTGACGCGCGCGTGGCGGCGCTCGGCTCTGGTGGCCGACGTGCGGCGCGAAACCCGGCGTGAGCTGGGCGTTCCGCCCTGATCTTCACCTCTGTGCGCGGATGGTTTCCGCCGAATGGCCGTCCGCCGTGCGCACTACTGCGCAATGCGTGGTACCGTTCCAAGCGCAAGACTGGAGGGTGCCGTGGAGATCAGTCAGCTGCTCAAGGGAGTGCTGGACCTGGCGGTGCTGGCCGTGCTTCGCGAAGACGACGGGTACGGCTACGACGTGCTCCGAAGACTTCGCGTGGCCGGCCTGGAGGAAGTGGGGGACGCTTCCGTCTACGGCACGTTGCGCCGGCTGTACAAGGCCGGGTTGCTGACGTCGTACGTCGTGCCGAGCGAAGAGGGCCCGCACCGCAAGTACTACAGCCTGAACGAGCCGGGGAGAGCGCGGCTGCAGGAGTCGGGGAAGACGTGGGCGAGTTTCGCGTCGACGATGAACGGGTTACTGGGAGAGGCAGCATGAGTACGGAGAAGCCCACCGCGGTGCGCGTGTACCTGGCGAGGGTCCGCACCGCGCTCGGCGATCTGCCCGCGGGGGAGATCGAGGAGATCCTGGAGGACGTCCGGCCGCACCTGGCCGAGATGGAAACTGAGCTGGGGGCCCACGCGCGCGTCGAGCAGCTCATCGAACGGCTCGGCTCGCCGGAGAGCTATGCGGCCGAGCTGCGTGCGTCCGGGGGTTATCCGCCGGCGCCCGCGGGTGCCGAAGCGGCCACGGCCGTGCTGGCTCCGGCGAAGGCCCCGAGCCTGTTCGCGGCGCGATTTGCCTTGTGGGGCTTGGTGTTCTGCGCCGCTGGGCTCGCGTTGTTCGCGTTCGCGGCGGCGGTGAGCCTCGACCCGGACAGGTTGCTGGGTCTGCTGCTCCTGGCGCCGGTGTTCGCGTTGAGCCTGATTTTCCTGTTTCACCGCGGGGTTTCGGCCGTGCTGGAGCTGCCCGAGGTCGTGCGGACGCGGGAGTCGGTGCGGTCGTGGCGCTCGAACCGTGAGGGCGACAAGGCTGTGGCGTACCTGCGTACGCTGAAGCCCGCGTGGTGGGTGGTGTGCGCGGTGGCCCTGATCGGGTTCGGCCTGCTGCTCATGGTGCGGCACTCGTACGCGGTGCTGCTGCTGCCGTTCCTCATCGCGGCCGCCGCGGCGGTGGTCTGGGCCGGGCCGAAGACCGGCAGCGACCGGCGGCTGCTGTGGATCGCGGTGCCGGTGTCGGCCTTCGTGATCGGCGGCGCGTTCGGCGGCTTCGGCGCGGCGATCGACCTGATCACGCACCGCACGTACTACCCGGACACGACGTCGTACTCGTCGCCGTCCACGGACACCTACGGCAACCAGCAGCTGCGGTACGGCAACGAGGACGTCGACAACGTCTACGCCTTCGACGCCGCCGGCAAGCCGCTCACGGACGTCTACCTCTACGACGACCAGGGCCGGCCGCTGACCGTCACCCGCTACGGCTGCGAGCAGGACACCGGCACCCGCTCGAAGGTCGGCGAGGACAACCGCTTCCCGCGCCCGCAGCTCGTCCAGGGTGTCCAGGACGCCAACGGCAACCGCGACGGCTACAACGGCTACCTCGGGTATTGCCACGAGGAGACGGGCGTGCCGTTTGCCGCGGCGATCCCGAAGCCGGTGACTTCGGCGCCGAGTGCTCCTTCCAGCGCACCTGCCAAGCCGACGTCGTCGGCCCCGGCGAAGACGACGTCGCCGACCAGTCCTGCTCCGCCGACGAGGTAGAGCGCGCGAGGGGCCGGGGGAGCAGAGGTCGGGGCTGCTCCCCCGGTTCCGTTTCGTGTCCGGGCCCGGTTCCGCGAACCGGGGTGCGCAGTGCCGCCGGGGTGTGAAGATCGGCTGATCCCGACAAACGGTGCCCGGGGTGTCTGAGGCTCGTGTGGGCCGAACCGGTGGGCGTAAGAGGCGGTGCGCGGGCGAGGCGCGCGGTCCGCGTCCTGGGCAGTCCCCGCCGGACCTGGGGAACACAGGGCAAAAAAAGAACTCGGGCGCCCGGGTTCGAGACTCAGGCGCCCGAGCTTCGGGAGCTACGTCAGTGGCCGAAGGCCGAGCGGGCGGCGAGGTCCGCGAGGAGGGCGCGGCCCTTTTCGGCGTTGCGGGGCTGCGACAGGACGTCGTAGCGCTGGGCGACGAGCTGGCTTTGCGAGACGAAGCCGCGCTTGTTGCGGTTGGCCGCGTAGCCCAGGGCGCCGAACAGCAGGTTGAAGGCGACGCCCGCGACGAGGCCGATGATGATGGACAGCAGGCCCGCGGCGGGGTTGAGCAGGCTGAGCACCAGGCCGAGGAACAGGCCGAACACCGCACCCGACATGGCGGCGCTGCTGAGCATCTTGCCCCAGCTCATGCGGCCCGCGATGCGCTCGACGAGCATCGGCTGGATGCCGACGATGGTGACGTCGCTGATCGGGAAGTCGGTGCCCGCGAGGTGGTCGACCGCCTTCTGTGCCTGCTCGTAGGACTCGTAGGAGCCGATCGGCCAGCCTGTGGGCATGGTCGGGAGCTGCGGCCGCGCCTGCTGCCGGCTGATCGTGGACTGCGTGAATGCTTCTGTCATCCCTCTCACCTCTCTTGTCCCGTCCAACGCCCGAGACGGCGCGTTTGGTCCCGCACCCCCACGATTCACAGATTCTTCTCAGCCGGGCAAGCCGGACATACGAGGCTCTTACGCAATGGAATCCAACAGTACCTTTGACCGGATTGACCCCACGAGCACCGGCCGGTAGGAAGAACCCGCAAAGGATCCCATCCAAACCTTTGGGGCGGTGCCATGGCTGGCAGGCGAGGGTTGCTCACGCTCGACGCGCTCCGTGAGCAGGTGGCGGCCGGAACGATCGACACGGTGCTGGTCGCGATCACCGACATGCAGGGCCGGCTCCAGGGCAAACGCTGCTCGGCGGAGTACTTCCTGGAAGAGGTCGTGGGCCACGCCACCGAGGCGTGCAATTACCTGCTGGCCGTCGACGTCGACATGAACACCGTGGACGGCTACGCGATCTCCTCGTGGGACGCGGGCTACGGCGACTTCGTGCTGCGACCCGACTTCACCACCCTTCGCCTCGTCCCGTGGCAGGAGGGCACGGCGCTGGTGCTCGCGGACGTCGAGCGCGTCGACGGCGGCGGGCCCGTCGCGGTGTCGCCGCGGCAGGTGCTGAGGCGGCAGCTGGATCGGCTGGCCGACAAGAAACTGCAGGCGTTCGTCGGCACGGAACTCGAGTTCATCGTGTTCGACGACAGCTACGAAACCGCGTGGGACAAGCGCTACCAGGGCATCAAGCCGTCGAACCAGTACAACGTGGACTACTCGATGCTCGGCACCGCGCGCGTCGAACCGCTGCTGCGCCGCATCCGCAACGAGATGGCGGGCGCCGGCCTGTACCCAGAGTCGGCCAAGGGCGAGTGCAACCCCGGGCAGCAGGAGATCGCGTTCCGCTACGCCGAGGCGCTCACCACGTGCGACAACCACAGCGTCTACAAGAACGGCGCCAAGGAGATCGCCGCGCAGGAGGGCAAGAGCCTCACGTTCATGGCGAAGTACAACGAACGCGAAGGCAACTCCTGCCACATCCACCTCAGCCTGCGCGGCACGGACGGGTCAGCGGTCCTGCCCGGCGACGGCGACCACGGCTTCTCGAAGCTCATGGAGCACTTCCTCGCCGGACAGCTGGCCGCGCTGCGCGAGCTGACCTACTTCTTCGCGCCGAACATCAACTCCTACAAACGGTTCGTACGCGGAAGTTTCGCGCCGACGGCCGTGGCGTGGGGCACCGACAACCGCACCTGCGCGCTGCGCGTGGTGGGCCACGGCGATTCACTGCGGGTCGAGAACCGCGTGCCGGGCGGGGACGTGAACCCATACCTCGCCGTCGCCGCGCTGATCGCCGCCGGCCTGCACGGCATCGAGAACGAGCTGCCGCTGGAGCCCGAGTTCACGGGCAACGCGTACGGCTCCGACAAGCCGACCGTGCCGACCACTTTGGGTGAAGCCGCGGACGTGCTGGCGGGCAGCCGCATCGCGCGCGAGGCCTTCGGCGACGATGTGGTGGACCACTACCTCAACGCCGCCCGCGTGGAGCGGGAGGCGTTCGAGAAGGCCGTGACCGATTGGGAGCTCATCCGTGGCTTCGAACGTCTCTGAGCACGCCGCCCGGAAACCCGTCATCGGGCTGACCACCTACGTCGAGCAGGCCAAGTTCCTCGCCTGGGACACGGAAGCCACGCTGCTGCACCGGGTTTACGCCGACTGCGTGGTGGCCGCCGGTGGGATTCCGGTGCTGCTGCCGCCGTTGACGGACGCGTACGCGAGCCTCGTCGACCGCGTGAACGGGCTCGTGCTCACCGGTGGCGCGGACGTCGAGCCGGAAAGGTACGGCGCCGAGCCACACCCGGCCACGTACACGCGCCCGGACCGCGACGCCTTCGAGTTCGGCCTGTTCGAGGCGGCACGCGAGGCGCGCAAGCCCGTGCTCGGCGTGTGCCGCGGCCTGCAGGTGATCAGCGTCGCCCTCGGCGGCACGCTCACGCAGCACCTGCCCGAATCCCTCGGCGACACCGCGCACCAGCCGGCGCCCGCGACGTTCGGCACCAGCAGCATCACCCTCGTCGACGGCACGCGCGCCGCCGCGTTGCTCGGGCCCGAGACGAAGGGCCACTGCTACCACCACCAGGCCATCGACCGGCTCGGCGCCGACCTCGTCGCGTCCGGGCACGCCGCCGACGGCACCGTCGAGGCCGCGGAGCTGCCCGGCGACGAGTTCGTGCTCGGCGTGCAGTGGCACCCCGAGCAGGACACCGGCGACGTCCGCCTGTTCCGGGCCCTGGTCGAAGCAGCAGCCCAAGCAGCAGCCGAAGCAGCAGAGGAGCGCAAGTGACGAGGATGTTCGAGGTGATCAACCCCGCCACCGAACAGGTGGTGCGGTCGATCGCGCTCACGAGCGCCGAAGAGACCGACGCGGCGATCGCCCGCGCGCACGCCGCTTTCCCCGCCTGGCGAGCTGTCGCCCCTGGTGATCGTGCGCGGCTGCTGCGCCGATTCGCCGACGCCGTCGAGGCCGACCTCGAGAACCTCGCGCGCCTCGAGGTGACCAACTCCGGCCACACCATCGGCAACGCGCGGTGGGAGGCGGGCAACGTCCGCGACGTCCTGAACTACTACTCAGCGGCTCCGGAACGCCTGATCGGGCAACAGATCCCGGTGCCCGGCGGGGTGAACGTGACCTTCCACGAGCCGCTCGGCGTGGTCGGCGTGATCGTGCCGTGGAACTTCCCGATGCCCATCGCGGGCTGGGGTTTCGCGCCGGCGCTGACGGCCGGCAACACCGTGGTGCTCAAGCCCGCGGAGCTCACGCCGCTCACCGCGATCCGCCTCGGCGAACTCGCGCGGGAGGCCGGCATCCCCGAGGACGTGTTCCAGGTCCTGCCGGGCAAGGGTTCGGTGGTGGGGCAGCGGTTCGTGGACCACGCGCTGGTCCGCAAGGTCGTCTTCACCGGCTCCACCGAGGTCGGCAAGCAGATCATGGCCGGCTGCGCGGCGCAGGTGAAGCGCGTGACGCTGGAGCTGGGCGGCAAGAACGCCAACGTCGTGTTCGCCGACGCCGACCTGGCGAAGGCCGCCGCGACGGCGCCGTACGGCGTGTTCGACAACGCCGGCCAGGACTGTTGCTCGCGCTCGCTGATCCTCGTGCAGCGCAGCGTCCACGAGCGGTTCATGGAGCTGCTGGAGCCCGCCGTGCAGGGCGTGGTCGTCGGCGATCCCGGCGACGACGGCACGGAGATGGGTCCGTTGATCTCCGCGGCGCACCACGCGAAGGTGTCGTCGTACGTCACTGACGCGACACCTGTTGCGTTTCGCGGTAGCGCGCCCGCAGGGCCGGGTTACTGGTTCGCGCCCACCGTCGTCACGCCGGCGAGCCTGGCCGACCCGCTGGCCGCCGACGAGATCTTCGGCCCGGTCGTGGCCGTGGTGCCGTTCGACGACGAGGCCGACGCCATCCGCATGGCCAACCACACCGACTACGGCCTCTCCGGGTCGATATGGACGCGCGACGTCGGGCGGGCCTTCCGCGTCGCGCGCGGGGTGGAGTCGGGGAACCTTTCGGTGAACTCGCACTCGTCGGTGCGGTACTGGACGCCGTTCGGCGGGTTCAAGCAGTCAGGCCTCGGCCGTGAGCTGGGCCCCGACGCGCCGACGGCCTTCACCGAGACGAAGAACGTTTTCCTGAGCACGGAGGAATGAGAGAGATGGTGCAGCGTTTCGAGGGCCGCGTCGCCGTGATCACGGGCGGGGCCAGCGGCATCGGCCTCGCGTCGGCGCGCCGGCTGGCGAGCGAGGGCGCGAAGGTCGTGATCGGAGACCTCACGCCCGAGCAGGGCAAGGCCGCGGCCGACGAGGTCGGTGGCCTGTTCGTGCAGGCCGACGTGACCGATCCCGAGCAGGTCCAGGCCCTGTTCCAGACGGCCGTCGACCAGTTCGGCGCGGTCGACGTGGCGTTCAACAACGCCGGCATTTCGCCCCCTGAGGACGACTCGATCCTCACCACGGACTTCGAGACGTGGGAGCGCGTGCAGCGCGTGAACCTGACCTCGGTGTACTTGTGCTGCAAGGCCGCGCTGCCGCACATGCAGCGCCAGGGCAAGGGCTCGATCATCAACACGGCGTCGTTCGTGGCCGTGATGGGTGCGGCGACTTCGCAGATCTCCTACACCGCGTCGAAGGGCGGCGTGCTCGCGATGAGCCGTGAGCTGGGTGTGCAGTTCGCGCGGGAGAACATCCGGGTCAACGCGTTGTGCCCGGGACCGGTGAACACGCCGCTGCTGAAGGAGCTCTTCGCGAAGGACCCGGAACGCGCCGCGCGGCGGCTGGTGCACGTACCCGTCGGCCGGTTCGCCGAGCCGGAGGAGATCGCGGCCGCGGTGGCCTTCCTGGCCAGCGACGATGCCAGCTTCATCACGGCTTCGCAGTTCCTCGTGGACGGTGGCATTTCGGGCGCGTACGTCACTCCGCTTTAGACAGAGGTTTCGGACAGACGTCACCGGGACGGGTTGATCTTCCGCCTGTTCCGGTGGCGACGCCCCCTGTCCGATTTCGCGGTGGGTAGACCGGAACCGTGGCGACCGGCCCGGTCGCCCGGTCCGGGAGGGTGCCATGCCGATCCGCGAAGCGTCTCCGATGCTGCAGGAGGTCGCCGACCTCTGCGAACTGTGCCGGGTGCGGTGCGAGCGGGCATTCGCGCGGCGCGCCGAGGCGGCCGAGCCCGGCAACGAGCTGGCCACGATGGGACCGGTCATGCTCGCGGCGGCGTCGATGTCGCGCCTGTGCGCCGACACACTCGACCGTTGCTCCGGCATGGCCGCCGACGTCGCGATGGTGCGCATGTCCGTGAAGGCGATGTGCGGCGAGGCCGCGCGGCTGCTGTCGCTGTGCGCCCAGTCCTGCCTCGGGACCGACGACGAGGAGCTGCGCGACCTCGCCGTACTGCTCACGCGCTGTGCCGACCTGTGCGCGCTGCTGGCCGGTCCGCCGAAGATCACGAAGGTCCCCGTGACGTTCCCCGCGCAGACCCGTCACCTGCGCGCCTTCAGCCGCGGCTCGGCGGGTGTGGCGTGAACCGTCCGAGGTAGACTGGCGCGCAAAGCGGCAGGTACGGTTGCCGCGAGCACACAAAACTCAACACCGGGCCGTTCGAGCAGGAGCGGGAGAGCCCCCATGAGACCGGTGGGGCACCGAAGGAGCAAACTCCCCGGAATCTCTCAGGTACCCACTACCGCTTCGCGCGAGGCCACTCTGGAAAGCAGGCGCACCCGCGCCTCACCCAAGGTGAAAGCCGCACTGCGCGGTGAAACTCTCAGGTGCCCATGACAGAGGGGGAGTTCCCAGCGCACCGCTGCGCCCGGTGCCCGGCAAGAGGAGCTCCCATCACCTCCACACCGTTCGACGCCCGCCACATCGGCCCCGCCGAGGCCGAGCGGGCCAAGATGCTCGCCGAATGCGGTTACGGAAGCCTGGACGCCCTCGTGGAGTCGGCCGTCCCGTCCGCCATCCGTACCACCCGTGACCTGGACCTTCCCGCCGCGGCGTCCGAAGAGGAAGCCACCGCGGAGCTGCGCGCGCTCGCGGCGCTCAACCGCCCGATGACGCAGATGATCGGCCTCGGCTACTCCGACACCGTCACACCGGGCGTGATCCGCCGCAACGTGCTCGAGAACCCCGCGTGGTACACCGCCTACACGCCGTACCAGCCGGAGATCTCCCAGGGCCGGCTCGAAGCGCTGCTGAACTTCCAGACGATGGTCGCCGACCTCACGGGCCTGACCACCGCCAACGCGTCGATGCTCGACGAGTCGACCGCCGTCGCCGAGGCCATGACGCTGATGAGGCGCTCGTCGAAATCGAAGTCCAATGTGATCGTCCTCGACGCCGAATGTCTGCCGCAGACGATCGCGGTCGTGCGCACGCGCGCCGCCGCGCTCGGCATCGACGTGCAGGTGTGTGACCTGCTCACCGGGCTTCCGGAAGAGTTCTTCGGCGTCGTCGTGCAGTACCCGGGCGCTTCGGGCGTGCTGCGCGGCCGCGGCTTCTACCACGCCATTTCCGAAGCTGCGAAGGCCGCGGGCGCCCTGTACACGGTGGCTGCCGACCTGCTCGCGCTCACGTTGATCACCTCGCCGGGCGAGTTCGGCGCCGACGTTGCCGCGGGTTCGACGCAGCGCTTCGGCGTGCCGCTGGGCTACGGCGGCCCGCACGCGGGCTACCTGGCCGTGCGCGCCGGGCTCGAGCGTTCGCTGCCGGGCCGGCTGGTGGGCGTGTCCGTGGACGCCGACGGGAACATGGCGTACCGGCTCGCGCTGCAGACGCGCGAGCAGCACATCCGCCGCGAGAAGGCGACGTCGAACATCTGCACCGCGCAGGTGCTGCCGGCCGTGCTGGCCGCGATGTACGGCGTGTACCACGGCCCGGACGGCCTGAAGGCCATCGCGACCCGCGTGCACGAGCTGGCGGCGGGCTTCGCCGCGGCCCTGCGCGACGGTGGCGTGAAGGTCGTGCACGAATCGTTCTTCGACACGGTCGTCGCGCACGTTCCGGGCCGCGCCGCCGAGATCCACGCGGCCGCGCGCGAGGCGGGCATCAACCTCGGGCACGTCGACGCCGACCACGTCCGCGTGGCCTGCGACGAGGTCACCCGGCCGGACATCCTCGCGCAGGTGCTGCGCGCGTTCGGTGTGGACGCCGAAGGGGCCACCGCCACCGCGCTGCCGAGCGGCATCGTGCGCGAGAGCGGCTTCATGGCCCACGAGGTGTTCAGCACGCACCGCTCCGAGACCTCGATGCTGCGCTACCTGCGCAAGCTCGCCGACCTGGACTACGCGCTCGACCGCGGCATGATCCCGCTGGGCTCGTGCACGATGAAGCTCAACGCCACCACCGAGATGGAGCCGATCAGCTGGCGCGAGTTCGCGGGCATCCACCCGTTCGCGCCGGCCGAGGACGCCGAGGGCTACCACCGGCTCGTGGCGCAGCTGTCGGGCTGGCTCGCCGAGGTGACCGGCTACGACGAAGTTTCCCTGCAGCCCAACGCCGGCAGCCAGGGTGAGCTCGCGGGCCTGCTCGCCATCCGCGGCTACCACCACGCGAACGGCCAGCCGGAGCGCGAGGTCTGCCTGATCCCGTCGTCCGCGCACGGAACCAACGCGGCTTCGGCGGTGCTCGCGGGCATGCGCGTGGTCGTGGTGAAGTGCACGGACGAGGGCAACGTCGATCTCGAAGACCTGCAGGCCAAGGTGGACGCGAACCGCGAGACGCTCGCGGCGATCATGGTCACCTACCCGTCCACCCACGGCGTGTACGAGCACGGCATCGAGCGGCTCGCGAAGATCGTGCACGACGGCGGCGGCCAGGTGTATGTGGACGGCGCGAACCTCAACGCGTTGCTGGGCCTGGCGAAGCCGGGCGAGTTCGGCGGCGACGTGTCGCACCTGAACCTGCACAAGACGTTCTGCATTCCCCACGGCGGTGGCGGCCCCGGCGTCGGCCCGGTCGCGGTGCGCGCGCACCTCGCGCCGTACCTGCCGAACCACCCGCTGCTCGACGCCGCGGGCCCGGCCACCGGCGTCGGCCCGATCAGCGGCGCGCCCTACGGCTCGGCGTCGATCCTGCCGATCTCGTGGGCGTACGTGCGCATGATGGGCGCGCCCGGCCTCACGGCGGCCACGAAGGTCGCGGTGCTCGCCGCCAACTACGTCGCCGCCCGCTTGTCGCCGCACTACCCGGTGCTCTACACCGGGCAGGACGGCCTGGTCGCGCACGAGTGCATCCTCGACCTGCGCGGCATCACCAAGGACACCGGCGTGACGGTCGACGACGTCGCGAAGCGGCTCATCGACTACGGCTTCCACGCGCCGACGATGTCGTTCCCGGTCGCGGGCACGCTCATGGTGGAGCCGACCGAGAGCGAGGACCTCGGCGAGATCGACCGCTTCTGCGCCGCGATGATCGCCATCCGCCACGAGATCGACCAGGTCGCGGCCGGGCACTGGACCGCGGAGACGAGTCCGCTGCGCGCCGCCCCGCACACGGCGGAGACGCTGGTGGGTGAGTGGACCGCCGACTACGACCGTGAGCTCGCGGTGTACCCGGCGGGTGTGTCGCGCAAGAACAAGTACTGGCCGCCGGTGCGCCGGATCGACGGGGCGCGCGGTGACCGCAACCTCGTCTGCTCCTGCCCGCCCCTCAACGCGTACGAAGGCTGAGTTTCCGTGCTTGAATCAAACGCAGCTCGAGAGACTTCCCTGCACGCCGTCCACAAGGGACTGGGTGCGCTGTTCACCGACTTCGCGGGCTGGTCGATGCCGGTCCGCTACGCCAGTGAGCTGGCCGAGCACAAGGCCGTGCGCGAGGCGGCCGGGCTGTTCGACCTGTCGCACATGGCCGAGATCCACGTCCGCGGCGCGCAGGCCGCCGACGTGCTCGACTACGCGCTGGTCGGCAATCTCACCGGGGTGAAGCCGGGCCGCGCCCGCTACACGATGATCTGCGACGCCGACGGCGGCGTGCTCGACGACCTGGTCGTCTACCGGCTCGCCGACGAGGAGTACCTGGTGGTGGCCAACGCCGGCAACGCCGACGTGGTCGCCGAGGCGCTGGCCGAGCGCGTGGCCGGGTTCGACGCCGTGGTGGAGAACCGGTCGGCGGACACGGCCTTGATCGCCGTGCAGGGCCCGCGTGCGGTCGACGTGCTGGCCGCGGTGACCGACGCGGACCTGGGCGCGCTGAAGTACTACGCGAGTGTGCCCGCCGTGGTGAAGGGGCACGACGTGCTCCTGGCCCGCACCGGATACACGGGTGAAGACGGTTTCGAGCTGTACGTGCCGGCAGCCGAGGCGTCGGCGTTGTGGCGGGCGCTGACCGACGCCGGTGAGGCATTCGGGCTCGTACCGTGCGGGCTGGCGTGCCGTGACACGCTGCGGCTCGAAGCCGGGATGCCGCTGTACGGCAACGAGCTCTCGCGTGAGCTGAATCCGTTCGCGGCCGGTTTGGGCCGCGTGGTGAAGTTCGAGAAGCCGGGTGACTTCGTGGGCCGGGCCGCGCTGGAGGAGCTGGCGAAGGCGGACGTTCCGCGGGTGCGGGTGGGGCTGCGGGCCACCGGTCGCCGGGCACCTCGGCACGGTTACGCCGTGCTTTCCGGCGACGCTTCGGTGGGCGAAGTGACCAGTGGTGCGCTTTCGCCGACGCTGGGTTACCCGATCGCGATGGCGTACGTCGATCGGGCGTACGCCGAGCCTGGTACGAAGCTTTCCGTCGACATCAGGGGCAGGATCGAGCCCGTCGAGGTCGTCGCCCTGCCGTTCTACTCCCGAGCCTGAAGGAATTATTCACCGTGAGCATTCCCCAGAACCTGTCCTACACCAAGGAACACGAGTGGCTGTCCGTCGTGGACGGCGTCGCGACCGTGGGCATCACCGCCTTCGCCGCCGAGTCGCTGGGCGACATCGTGTTCGTGCAGCTGCCCGCCGTGGGCGGCACGGTGACCGCGGGTGAGGTGTTCGGCGAGGTCGAGTCGACGAAGTCCGTGAGCGAGCTGTACTCGCCCGTGAGCGGCGAGGTCGTGGAGGTGAACGAGACCACATCGGACACCCCCGAGATCGTGAACTCCGACCCCTACACCGAAGGATGGCTCCTGAAGGTGCGGCTCACGGGCGACGTCCCGGAGCTGCTCGACGCGACCGCGTACGCCGCGCTCACCCAGGAGAACTGAATGACGACGTTCGACGCCCACCTGTCCGATGTGGACCCGGAGGTCGCCGCGGCCGTGGCGGCGGAGCTGGACCGCCAGCAGTCGACGCTGGAGATGATCGCGTCGGAGAACTTCGCGCCCGTGGGCGTGCTCGAGGCGCAGGGTTCGGTGCTGACCAACAAGTACGCGGAGGGCTACCCCGGCCGCCGCTACTACGGTGGCTGCGAGTACGTCGACGTGGTCGAGCAGCTGGCCATCGACCGGGCGAAGGCGCTGTTCGGCGCCGAGCACGCGAACGTGCAGCCCCACTCGGGCGCGCAGGCCAACGCGGCGGCGATGTTCGCCGTGCTGAAGCCGGGCGACACGATCCTCGGACTCGACCTGGCGCACGGCGGCCACCTGACGCACGGGATGAAGATCAACTTCTCGGGCAAGCTCTACAACGTCGTGGCCTACCACGTCGACAAAGAGACCGGGATTGTCGACGTCGCCGAGATCGAGCGGCTGGCCGTGGAGCACAAGCCGAAGCTGATCATCGCGGGCTGGTCGGCCTACCCTCGTCAGCTCGACTTCGCGCAGTTCCGCCGGATCGCGGACCTGGTCGACGCGCGCCTGATGGTGGACATGGCGCACTTCGCGGGCCTCGTGGCCGCGGGGCTGCACCCGTCGCCGGTACCGCACGCGGACATCGTCACCACGACCACGCACAAGACACTGGGCGGCCCGCGCGGCGGCCTGATCCTGTGCCGTGAGGAGCTGGCGAAGAAGATCAACTCGGCGGTGTTCCCCGGTCAGCAGGGTGGGCCGCTGGAGCACGTGATCGCGGCCAAGGCCGTGGCGCTGAAGATCGCGGCGAGCGACGAGTTCCGCGAGCGGCAGGAGCACACGCTCGAGGGCGCGCGGATCCTGGCCGACCGGCTGTCGCGTTCGGACTGCGCCGAGGCGGGCGTGCGCGTGCTCACCGGTGGCACCGACGTCCACCTCGTGCTCGTGGACCTCGTCCAGTCCGCTTTGGACGGCCAGCAAGCCGAGGACCGGCTGCACTCCGTGGGCATCACGGTGAACCGCAACGCGGTGCCGTTCGACCCGCGGCCGCCGATGGTCACCTCCGGCCTGCGCATCGGCACGCCGGCGCTGGCCACGCGCGGGTTCGGCGCGGAGGACTTCGCCGAGGTCGCCGACGTGATCGCCGAGGCGCTGAAGCCGGACTTCGACGACTCCGTGGCGCAGACGCTCCGCGGGCGTGTGGAGCTGTTGGCGAAGAAGCACCCGCTGTACTCGGACCTGTCGCGATGAGCGCGCAGCCCGAGGGGCGGAAGTTGCTGCGGCTGGAGGTCCGCAACAGCGAGACGCCGATTGAGAAGAAGCCGTCGTGGATCAGGACGAAGGTGCGGATGGGGCCGGA
>NZ_JBFBAF010000048.1:0-71005 GCF_040682095.1 Amycolatopsis sp. NPDC051372 | reverse complement strand
CGGATTCCTGCACCACTACAACCACCACCGAGCCCACACCGCCCTCAACGGCCACCCACCCATCACCCGGGTCAACAACCTCACAGGGCACTACAACTAGCGGTTCCATCCCGCCGGCGGCGAGGAACGGCGCCGCGCGCGTGACGTAGCGGGCGTAGGCCTGCTCGACGGTGAAGCGGGCGACGGGCCGGCGTTCGGCTTCGTACGTGTCGAGCAGCCCGGCGCCGGCGGTGCCGTCGAGCGCGGCCTTGAGCTTCCACGCGAGGTTGTGCGCGTCGTGGATGCCGGTGTTGCCGCCGTAGCCGCCGTAGGGCGGCATCGAGTGCGCGGAGTCGCCGACGAGGAACACGTTGCCGCTGGAGAACCGGTCGGCGGTCTGCGCGGTCGCCTCCCACTTCATGACGTCGTCGATCTCCACGTCGATGTCGGGCACGCCCAGTGCCGCGCGGACGAGTTCCACGCACCGCTCGTCGGTGAGGCCGGTCCAGAGGTCGCTGTCGGGGTGCTGCGGGTCGCCGAGCCCGTGCACCGCGAGGAAGCCGGACCGGTACGGCTTTTCGATGCGGAAGAAGCCCTGCAACGTCGGGTTGACGACCATGATCACGCCGAGGCTGCGCTCGCGCACCAGCGCGGCCATCTCTGCGCGGAAGTAGATCGTCACGCTCTTCGAAAGCACGCCGTGGCCACCGAGGCCGATGCCGAGCCGCTCGCGGATGCCGCTGTGCGCGCCGTCGGCCGCGATGAGGTACCGCGCCCGCACCGTGGACGTGGTCCCGGTGGCGCGGTCGCGGAGCACGGCCGTGACTCCGTCGCCGTGGTCGGTGAAGCTCGTGACCTCCGTGCCGAACCGGGTTTCGGCGCCGAGTTCCCGCGCCCGTTCGGCGAGCACCGGCTCGATGGCGACCTGCGTCGCGAAGAGCCGCCGGCACGGGCGAGGTCGCGCACGCCTTCGTTCAACGTCGGCAAGTACCAGGCGATCTCCTTGCCCGCCAACGTCTCCACGGCCATGATCGCCGCCTCCTGGTCGAACTGTTCCGCGGACCGGCGCTGGATCACGTCTTCGATGCCGGCTTCGCGAAGGATCTCCATCGAGCGCTGAAGGATGAGCGCGGCGCGCGGGTGGATCGCGCTGCCCGGGTGTCGTTCCACGACCAGCGAGGGAATTCCCTGCTGCCCGAGGAGTACCGCGCTGGTCATCTCGATGAGACTGCCACCGACGATGAGAACAGGAACGTCGTGGTCCACTCCGGCCACCTCTTTCCTGAGGGTCTTTCTGGGGTAGTGAGTCCACTGTAGAAAGTGCTTCCTTGGTCCGCATCAGCGTGACGCGCACGGGAATGGCCCTGGCGCGCAACGGGATTTCCTCACGCGAGGTGGACGGTGACCGGCAGTGTCGCCCCTTGACGTTGAAACAGCTGCAGCGTGGCGGGTTCGTCGAACGGACCTCGTACCCGGAGGTGCCTCCGCGCGTGGAGTACACCCTCACGGAGCTGGGTTCGTCGCTGCTGTCGGCGGTGCTGGCGCTGGGCACGTGGTCGACCGAGCACCAGGCGCGGATCCGCGGGAACCAGGCGGCGTTCGACGCGGTGGAGTCGCAGGAGGCCGAGAAGCCCTAGTGACCCGGATGGTCGCGGGGTCACTCGGACGTCTCAGCGCTCGGCCGCGGCGGGAACCGGCGCTGCCGGGGCCGACCGCCGGGTGTGGACGAACCGGGCCGACACGATCGACGCGACCAGGCCCAGTGCTAGGAAAATCAGGCCGAACGGGCCGAGGTTGTAGGCGCCGAACGCGGCGATCCCCGCTGCGCCCGTGAGGCCCGAAGCGGCCGTCGCGAGGTAGGTGGCGGAGGCGTTGAGGCCGATGCTCACCGGCGCGTGCTCGGGCGAAACCTCGATCAGCCGGTGCTGCAGCGGCACCAGCGTCGCCCAGCCGCAGACACCCCAGACGAACAGCGCGACGGCCGCCGTCGCGAAGGTACGGCTGCTGAAGGGAAGCAGCGCGAAGTCGATGCCGACGACCACGACCGCCACCGCGATGATGCGCTGACCCGAGATGCGGTCGGTGAGGTGCCCGGCCGTCACGCTGCCGACGGTGGCGCCCGCGCCCCAGAGGAACAGCAGGATGGCCAGCGCGATGCCGTTGCCGCCGGTGGCCCGGTCGAACGACTCGCCGACGAACGTGTAGTCGGTGAACAGGCCCGTGAACACGAGCAACGTCGTGAGCAGCGTGAAGCCGATGCGCGCGTCCTTCATCGTGGCCAGTCGCTCGCGCAGCCCGGCGACGTGCGCGGCGGGGATCGCGGGCAGGAGCACGGCGACGCCCACGGCACCCAGCACGGCGAGCGCGGCGACGAACCACAACGTCGTCTGCCAGTTGGTCTGCGAACCGATCACGGTGCCGATCGGCGCGCCCAGCGCGGTCGCGGAGCTGAGGCCGGCCATGACGACGGCGAGCGCGCGCCCGCGTTGGTGGGGCTCGACCAGCGACGCCGCCGTCGCGCTGGCCGTCAGGGTGAACATCCCGGCGCCGAGGCCCGCGATCACGCGGCTGGCGAGCACCAGCCCGTAGAGCGGGAGGGCGGCGGTGAGGACGTTGCCGACCGCGAGGATCAGCAGCCCGGCGATCAGCAGCCGCTTGCGCGGCCAGTGCGCGGTGGTGGCGGCGATGATCGGCGACGACACCGCGTAGGTGAAGGCGAACATCGTCACCAGGAGGCCGGTCGCGGCGGCGTTCGTGTGCAACGAGCGCGAGATCTCGGGCAGGATGCCCGCGATCACGAAGCCGTCCGTTCCCACGGCGAACGTCCCCAGAGCGAGAACGAGCAGGCGTCGGTACACGGGAGAATCCCTTCGAGGAAGGTTTGATGTACGTCAAACCATAAGAAGGCGAAACCGCTCGCGTCAAGGACGGTTTGATGAATCTGGTACAATTGTGACTGAGGTCGCCGAGGAGGTGCTGTGGCTCGTTACCTGGAGGAACCGGCTGTCGCCGACATCCGGTTCGACGACGTGCTCAACGCGATCGCGGACGACGCGCGGATGCGCGTGCTGGTCACCCTCGCCGACGGTGAGTTCCACCCGTGCGGGCCGGAAGGTCTGCTGGCCGCGCTGCACAAGTCGACGTTGTCGCACCACAAGAAGGTGCTGCGCGAGGCCGGGCTGACGCGCACGAAGCTGGAAGGTCGCAACTACTTCGTGTGCCTGCGCCGCGAGGATCTCGACGCGCGGTTCCCGGGATTCCTCGACGCCGTGCTCGCCGGGCTGGCCGAGGTGTACTGATCCGTCCGAAGTGGACGGTATTACTTGAGTACGCGGGTGTCGTCGGCGTGGATCGGCGTGCCGTCGGGCGTGACGTAGGTGAGCCGGGGGATCGGCTCTTCCGTCTCGCGGTCCACGAGCAGCACGTGGTCCTCGCCGGGTTCGTACGCGTGATCCTGGCCCCACTGCCGCAGGCTCACCACCAGGTCGAACAAGTCCTCGCCGCGCTTCGTCAGCACGTACTCGCGATAGGCGCTGCCGTCCGAGGCCGGTTCGACGGACAGCACACCGGCGTCGACGAGGTTGCGCAGCCGCGCACGGAGGCGCTCGAACAACTGCTCGTCGAACGCGGCCTGATCGACCCGGCGGTGGTCGACCGGCTCATCACGACGTACGAGACGAACATCGGTCCGCTCAACGGAGCCAAAGTCGTCGCGAAGGCGTGGACTGATCCGGCGTACCGCGAGCGCCTCCTGGCCGACGGCACGGCGGCCACGAAGGAACTCGGTTTCGGCGGGCCGCAGGGCGAGCACATCGTGGTGGTCGAGAACTCCGCGAAGGACCACAACGTGGTGGTGTGCACGCTGTGCTCCTGCTACCCGTGGCCGCTGCTGGGCCTGCCGCCGAGCTGGTACAAGGACCCGGCTTACCGTGCGCGCGTGGTCCGTGAGCCGCGCAAGGTGCTGTCGGAGATGGGGTTGGACCTCGACGCGGACGTGCGCATCACCGTCCGCGATTCCAGCAGCGAGGTGCGCTGGCTGGTGCTGCCGGAGCGCCCGGCCGGCACGGAAAGCCTTTCCGAAGACGAACTCGTCGAGCTCGTCACGCGCGACGCGATGGTCGGCGTCGCGAAAGTGGCGGCCCCGTGAGCGCGCCGCTGAGCGTCGACGGGGTCGCCGCACCGCCGCGCGCCAACGGTGAACTGCTGTTCGCGGCGCCGTGGGAGAGCCGCGCGTTCGGGTTGGCGGTGTCGCTCTACGAAGCCGGTGCGTTCGACTGGCCGCGGTTCCAGGCCGCGCTCATCGCGCGCATCGGTGATTGGGAAGCGGACCGCGCCGGCGGCTGGAGCTACTACCACCACTGGCTCGCCGCGCTGGAGGACGTACTCGTCGACACCGGCGCGGTGCCCGGCGGCGAGGTCGCCTCGCGCGCCGAGGCACTCGCTCTTCGCCCGGCCGGGCACGACCACCCGCACCCCCATCCGTGACCGGTGGTCACGTCGTCGCCAGCGCCGCGGTCGGTGTGAGCCGCGCGGCGCGGATCGACGGGTAGCCGCCCGCGACCACGCCGATCACGACCGCGCCCACCAACGCCCCGACGAGCGCGGCCGGCGGAATCACGACCGGCCAGTGCTGGTAAGTCGCGTACGCGAGCGTCGCCAAGGCCCCGGCCGCAACCCCGGCCAGCCCGCCGATCGCCGACAACGTGACGGCCTCGGTGAGGAACTGCACGCGGATCTGATCGCGGTTCGCGCCGAGTGCGCGGCGCAACCCGATCTCGCGGCGGCGTTCCAGCGGAGATGACCATCGTGTTCGCGACACCGATGCCACCGACGAGCAACGCGACTCCGGCTAGTCCGAGGAACAAAGTGGACAGTGTCGCTTGAATGGCCCGCTTGGCCAGCAGGCCGTCCGACGGCAGGCTCACCTGGACCAGGCCCGGCAGCTGCGGGTCCACAGTGGCCGGCAGGACCTTGCGCACGGCCTCGACCTGGGCCTCGTCGGCCTTCACGTAGATCACCGTCGGGCTGCCGTCGAAGTGCAGTTCGGACTGCGCCGCCGCCCAGCCGACGAGCACGGAGCGGTCGATGTCCGGCGACAGCGGCGTTTTGTCGAGGATCCCGACGACGGTGAACCACGACCGCCCGACGTACACCTGCTGGGGCCGGGCGGCGTCGACGCGGGTGAAGCCGAGCCGGCTCGCCGCGACCGAGCCGAGGACGACGGTGGGGAAGCGTTCGTTGGCAGCGTTGAGGAACTGGCCCGAGCCGACGTGCGCGTTGACTGGGAGACGTCGGTGCTCGGCACGCACCACGCGCTGGAACGCACGCCGGTGATCCTCGAAGACGGTTCGTACAACGAAGGCTGGACGCTGGCCCACCGCGACTTCCACCGCGCGCTGCTGGCCGGCTGCGCCAGCCCGCGGCTCGATGCGATCGCCACGTCGTTGCGTGACAGCGCCGAGCTCTACCGGCGCTGGTACTGGGCGCTGACCGACGACCACCAGCGCGACATTCCGGGCGAACACCGTCGCCTCAAGGACTTCGCGCTCGAACGCGACACCGATCAGGCCGTGGCACTCCTCGGGGCGCACATCGAACGCGCACCGCAGGCGTTGATCGCCTACGCGCAGGAAAACGGCTTGGACTCGTCGTTCGCGTGACGTGCCCGGGCTGACGCCGGCCGGGCTCAGCCGGCCGGCGCTTTCCCGGATCAATCGACGATCGTCACGACACCCGTCGGCGCGTCGAGCGCTTCGACCGTGAGCTCGGCCGCGCGGTCGATGTGCACGCGGGGCTCGGCGGGCAAGGCACCTTCGTTGTAGGTGCCGGGGCCGTAGAACTGGCCGTAGCTCAGCACCACGCCGCCTTCGGCCAGCACCGACTGCTCGAGGTCCTTCACCGCGACGGCGTCGGGGCCGTCGGGCAGCTGCCACGCCACGCTCTGCGCGAGGATCTTCGGCGCGCCGGCCGCCCGCGCGGCCTCGATCAGGTTGTGGTTGCCCTCGGTGCGGATGCGCGCGTTGCGCTCGGCGTGTTCGCCGATCTTGGTGACGTCGTCGGGCAGGTCGGTGAGCTCGTTGAGCACGACGTCCGGCTTGAAGTCGCGGACGGTCTGCACGAGCGCGTCGCGGTCGAAGACGTCGCACAGGATCGCGACGGCGCCGAGGCCGATCAACGGTTCCATCTTGGCGGCCGACCGCGTCATGGCGCCGACCTCGTGCCCGGCCTCGACCAGCCGCGGGATCAGCCGCTGCCCGAGCACTCCGGAGGCGCCGGCGAGGAATACCTTCATCACTTCTCCTGGTTCTGGGAACTGTCTGACAGCAACCACGCTACGTGCCATGTGGCACGTGTCCGTGGTCCATTACTGCCCCAGAACCGTGGGCCAATCGGGCAATTCGCGCCCTCGGCCGCCATCCTCGGTCAGAGCCGCATGGCGGCGAGCACCACGGCGCCCACGCGCTTGTAGAACTTCTCGACGGTCGTCCGGGTCGGTCGGGTCACGATCGGTCTCCTGTCCGATGGGTATGCAGTGGACTCAAGGCCAGGATCCGGACGAAATCGGCGCACAGCTTCGCGGCCGCAGGCGCGGACCACTCGGGTGCACGCCAGGCGACGTGCCGGTCGGGCCGCACGAGGACGGCGCCGCTCGTGGTGACCTCGCGCCGGTCCGCCCATTCGCCGAGCGGGTCCGCGAGGTCGCCGGGCCGGTGCCCGCCGATCACGTGCACGTCGACGCGCACGCCGGTGCGGGTGGTGAGGTCGTCGGCCACGGTCTGCCACGCCTCGCCGCCGACGCCCGTCAGCAGCGCGAACCCCAGCCCTTCGACGAGGTCCAAGGTGGACAGTGCGCGGCTGTCGTGTTCCAGGCGGGCGTGGGGAACGCGGGCGCCGGGTGCGGTGGTCGGCACGTACTGGAGCACGGGATCCGGCGGTTCCGGAACGGACGGCAGGTCGTCGGCGACCAGCGCGCCGGTGGTGTACTTGACGCCGTGCGCAGCGGCGTACGGATCCTGGACCACCAGGGCCGGCGTTACGAGGTCGCCGCGCACGGCAGCTCGGCGCCGCCCGGAGGGATCGCGTGAAACCGGGCCCGGGGGACGTGTTCCCCGGGCCCGTCCGTCCACAGCGGACACTCAGGCCGCCGCCGAAGTGAGGCGCGCCGAGCGGGCCACCGAGAGGCGGTCCGCGCCCCACACCAGCAGGGCCACCAGACTGAACCCGGCGCCCAGGACGCAGACCGCCGTCCAGCCCCACGCGCTGTACGCCGTGGTCGCCGCGACGGCGCCGCCGCCGAAGCCCACGGAGTAGTACGCCATGTTGCTGCCGATCAGGCGGCTGCTCGCGTTCGGGTCGAGGCCCACGATGAGGTGCTGGTTGGTCACGTGGATGGCCTGGCCGGCGAAGTCGATCACGATGATGCCGACGATGAGCGGGATCAGCGACTTCGGCAGCCACGCGATCGGCAGCCAGGCCACGGTGAACAACACGAGCGTGATGCCGGTGACCCACTGCGCCCGGCCGCGGTCGGCCAGTGACCCGGCCCGCGCGGCACCGAACGCGCCCGCCGCGCCGACGAGGCCGAACAGCCCGACCGCCGACGTCGACAAGTTCCACGGCTCGGCGGACAGCGGCAGCGCCATCGAACCCCACAGCGCACCGAACCCGGCGAACATGAACATCGTGATCAGGCTCCGCACGCGGAACACACGTTCGCGCGCGGTCAGCGTGACGATCGACGTGATCAGCTTGCGGTAGGAGACAGACGGCCGGTTCGGCAGCTCCGGCGGCAGCCGCAGGCCGAGGAGGATCGCGACGCCGAGCATGAGCACGGCGGAGACGACGAACACCGAGCGCCAGCCGAACGCGTCGGAGAGCAGGCCGGCCACGGTCCGCGCGAGCAGGATGCCGATCACGACGCCGCTGGTCACGATGCCGAGCACACGGCCGCGGGATTCGGGGCTGGCCAGCACGGCGGAGTAGGCGATGATCACCTGCTGCACCACCGTCGCGAGCCCGACTACGCCGCTGGCGATGAAGAACATCACCGGTCCGGGAGACACGGCCACGGCGAGCAGCGCCAGCGCGGCGATCACCGAGCCGATCGGGATGAGCACGCGGCGATTGAGCAGGTCACCCAGCGGCACCAGCAGGATCAGGCCGGCGAAGTAGCCGACCTGGGTCACGGTCGTCACGAAGCCGAGCCCGGCGGCGCCGACACCGAGGTCGTGGCCGATCTCCTCCAGCAGCGGCTGGGCGTAGTAGATGTTGGCCACCGCGATGCCGCAGACAACGGCCAGCAGGACGGCGAACCCCGTGCTGATGCCGGGGCGTGGAGGTCCGGGAGTTTTCCGGACGTCGAGGGAGGTCATGGCGTTCCTAACAGGTGTCGGGCCACAGTGGTGAGTAGCAACCGGATTGGTGGCCCGCGCGCTGGGCTCAAAACCCACGCTAGGTTGCGATTGGGTCAGGTGTATGGTCCATTTCCATGGTGGGAACACGGGCCACTTCACCCGAGGGCAGACGCTCCGCCGAGGGCCTCGGCGCCGATCTGCACCTCGACCACCTGGACCTTCGCGGCCGCCACGGCCTGCGGACGTCGCTGATGGACGCGTTGCGCGAAGCCGTGCGCACGGGCCGGTTGCTGCCCGGCGCACAGCTGCCGTCGTCACGCACACTGGCCGCCGATTTGTCGATCGCGCGCAACACCGTGGCCGACGCGTACGCCGAGCTCGTGGCCGAAGGCTGGCTCACCGCGCAGCAGGGTTCGGGCACGCGCGTCGCCCGCCGGGCGGAGCCCCGCCGCGCGCCGACGCCCGGCTCCGACCGCGTCGCGCTTCGTCGGCCGACGCCGATCCGCACGCCGGACACGCGGTTCAGCCTGCTGCCCGGCAACCCGGACCTGGCGAGTTTCCCGCGCGCGCAGTGGCTCGCGGCGTCCCGGCGCGCCATCATGGCCGCGCCCCACGAAGCTCTCGGCTACGGCGACCCGCGCGGCCGCGTCGAACTCCGTACGGCGCTCGCCGACTACCTGGCGCGCGCCCGCGGCGTTTACGCGTCGCCCGAGCGCATCGTGATCTGCGCGGGGTTCGTGCACGGGCTGCGGTTGATCGGCAGCGTGCTGCGGGCGCGGGGAGTCCGGACGGTCGCCGTCGAGACCTACGGCGTGCCGCAGTACTACGACCTGCTCACCGAAACCGGCCTGGAGACACCGGCTCTACCGCTTGACGAGGACGGCACGTGCACCGAGGGACTGCGTTCGCTCGACGCCGGCGCGGTCCTGCTCACGCCCGCGCACCAGTACCCGACCGGCGGCGCGTTGCGCCCGGACCGGCGCGCGGCCGCGGTCGACTGGGCTCGGTCGACGGGCGGTCTGGTGCTCGAAGACGACTACGACGGGGAGTTCCGGTACGACCGCCAGCCGGTCGGCGCGTTGCAGGGCCTCGACCCTGAGCGCGTCTGCTACTTCGGGACGGCGAGCAAGTCGCTGGCGCCGGGGCTGCGGCTCGGGTGGCTGGTGCTGCCGCGTTCGGTGACGCACGAGGTGATCGCCGCGAAGGGCCACGTCGACTGGGCGCCGGGTTCGTTCGACCAGCTGACGCTCGCCGAGTTCCTCACGTCCGGCGACTACGACCGGCACGTCCGCGCGATGCGGCTGCGCTACCGGCGGCGCCGGGACCAGCTGGTGGCGGCCGTCGCGGAGCACGCGCCGGGGATCCGCGTCTCGGGGATCGCGGCCGGGTTGCACGCGGTGCTCGACCTCCCGCCGGGCACCGAGCGGTCGGTGATCGCCGCCGGTGCGCGGGTGGGTCTGGCGCTCGACGGGCTGGGGGATTTCGCGCACCCGTCTTTGCCGGAGGACAGCGGGCGCGACGGGCTGGTCGTCGGGTACGCGACTCCGTCGGACAGCGCGTGGTCGGGGGCGTTGGCGGCGTTGTGCTCGGTGCTGCCGCGGTCATAGCGTCGCGAGCACCTGCGCGAGGCCGTCTTCGACTACGGTCCCGGTGAGCTCGCCCGCGGCGGCGATCAGCTTGGCGGGGGACTGTCCCATCGCGACACCTCGACCGCGTTCGGCGGCCCAGGCGAGGAGCTCGATGTCGTTGTGACCGTCGCCCACGGCGAGCACGCGGTGCCGGGGGATCGCGAGCTCGACGCGGACGCGTTCGGCCGCCGCGGCCTTGTTCACACCTTCGGCGGCGAGGTCGAGCCACGGGGTGCAGGCGAGGGCGAAGCTCACGTTCCGCAGGTGCATTTTTGCTACCAGAGCGAGGAAATCGTCCATGTCGTGGCCCGGTGCGAACGCGACGACCCGGGTGGTTTTAGTGGTCAGCAGCGCCTCGAACGGCACCGCGGCCTGCGCGTCGTCGAGGCCGGTCGTGCCGTCGGGGAACGGTTCGGTGCAGCGGTAGCGACCCAGCTGGTCCTCGACGGCGAAGCGGGCGTTCGGCAGGTGCGTGCGGATGGCACACAGGACTTCGGCCGGGTCGAACGACTCCACATGGTGGCGCTGGAAGCCGGATCCGGATTGGCGCAGGGTGACGGCGCCGTTGGAACAAACCAGGAACCGAGGCGTGATGTCCAGGCGGTCGAGCACGGGGATGGTGCTCACGGCGGAGCGGCCGGTGGTGAGCACGACGTGGTGCCCGGCCGCGTCGAGCCGGCGGACCTCGGTGACCACGGCATCGCTGAGGGAGCCGTCCTCGCGGATCAGGGTGCCGTCGATGTCCAGCGCGACGAGCCACGGTCCGGTGTCCTTCCAGGACGGTGAGGTCATGACGGGGATCCTCCAGGGGAGTCGGTTCTTCCCACTGTAGGGACGTTCGCGGGGCTGTCCACTGTGCACTGCGCCATACCGGATTGGCCCACGATCGACGGCCGGAATTGGACCACGTGCGCGCGGGTAGCGGCGCTTAGCGTGATCTCATGACGACTGAACGCCTGCCCGAGCACACCCCGCGCCTGGATTGGATGAAGCTCGCCCCCGACGTGTTCAAGGCGATGCTGCGCCTGGACACCGCGGCGAAGAAGCATCTCGACGAGGACCTGGTGAACCTGGTCAAGATCCGCGCGTCGCAGCTGAACCACTGCGCGTTCTGCCTCGACATGCACAGCAAGGACGCGCTGATGGCCGGCGAGTCGGCCGAACGCATCCTGCAGCTGGACGCGTGGGCCGAGTCGAAGCACTTCTACACCGCGCGCGAGATCGCGGCGATCGAGCTGACCGAGGCCGTCACCGTGCTCACCGAAGGCTTCGTGCCCGACGAGGTCTACGCGAAGGCGGCGCAACAGTTCGACGAGACCGAGCTCGCCCACCTCATCGCGGCGATCACCACGATCAACGCGTTCAACCGCTTCGGCGTGTCGACTCGGATGGTGCCGGGCCACTACACGCCCACCGCGTCCTGACGCACCCGCTCGCTTCCGCCTTCCCTGCGGAGGCGAGCTCTTCCACCGTCCACACTGGACTCTTCCCGCGAAGGACCCCATGACCACCATCACCACCCCGTTCGGCGCGCGAGCCACGGCCGCCGAGGTCCTCGCCGGAGTGGACCTCACCGGCCGCCGCGTGATCGTCACCGGCGGCGCTTCAGGGCTCGGCGCCGAGACCGTCCGCGCGCTCGCCACGGCGGGCGCGCACGTCACCATCGCCACCCGCACACCGGCTCACGCCAAGCAGCTCGTCGAACAGTTTCCGCAGGTCGACGTCGTGGCGCTCGACCTCGCCGACCTCGGTACGGTGCGCGCGTTCTGCGCGCAGTGGGAAGGGCCGGTCGACGCGCTGGTCGCCAACGCCGGCGTGATGGCGCTGCCCGAGCGCGAGGTCACCGCCGAGGGCTGGGAAATGCACCTGGGCATCAACTTCCTGGGCCACTTCGCGCTCGTCACCGGTCTGCGCGACGCCCTGCGCTCCGGCAGTGGAGCGCGTGTCGTCGTCCTCAGTTCCGGCGCGCACCTGCTGACGGACTTCTCCTTCCCCGACCCGCACTTCGAACAGCGGCCCTACGACCCGCTCGTCGCCTACGGGCAGTCGAAGACCGCGAGTGTGCTGCTTGCCGTCGGCATCAGTCGCCGCTTGGCCGGCGAAGGCGTCCACGCCAACGCGTGCGCCCCGGGTGTCATCCGCACGAACCTCCTGCGCCACCTCACTCCCGACGGCCTGCGCCTGCTCGGCGCCCTCGACGCCGACGGCAACGCCACCACCCCGGCCTACTTCAAGACTCCCGAACAGGGCGCCGCCACGCCGACGCTGCTCGCCGCGTCGCCGCTGCTCGACGGCGTGACCGGCCGCTACTTCGAGGACAACCAGGAATCGCCGGCCATCGACGGCGGCGCGCACCTCGCCGCCGCCGGCGTGGACGCGATGGCGGGCGTCGCGCGCTGGGCCCTGGACCCGGTCGCGGCGGACCGCCTGTGGGACTACGCCTCGGAGGCTGTGCGCTAGCGGGTCACGGGAGCAACGGCAGCTTCCCGACGATCTTGCCCACCCGGTTGCGCGGCCCGACGATGCTCACCGCGTAGTAGTCGAGCGTCTCGCCGGCGGTCTCCTTCACGCCGGCGAGGTAGTCGGCGTACACCAGCGTGTGCTGCGCCACCACCGGCATGTCCGCCACGAAGCACCCGGGCGACGCCGCGGCCTTGGCGCGGATGGTGCGCAGCGTCGGACCGTCGGCGGCCAGCACCGAACACCCCGTCCACGGCAACCCGGGATGCGCCTGCCCGTCGGCATCCACGGCGTCGTCGCCGAGCAGCCCCGTGATGTTCGGCGCCGTCGCCGCGGCCGCGCAGACGGCCGCGTTCACCGCGCGCCCCGGCGGCAGACTGCTGTCGACGACCACCACCCACTTCAAGCGAGCCGTCCGCGTCGACACGGTCGGGTCGACCTCTTCCGGGGCGAACCCGATCGGCGCACTTTCCTCGGTCAACACCACGCCTCCCTGACTGTCCGTACCGCTCTTCACCCGTGAAGCTAGACGAACAACCAGTGGACTCGCCTACGATCCGTACAAGTATCGGATTTGGCTCCGTGGAGGCGGACGTGGACGAACTTGATAAGGCCATCCTGCGAGAACTGCAGTCGGACGTCCGGAAGACCAACCGCGACGTCGCCGCCGCCGTCGGCGTTTCACCCACCACGGCCCTCGACCGCACCCGCGCGCTGCGCCAGCGCGGCATCATCCAGGGCGCGACCCTCGACGTGAACCTGCCCGCCATCGGCCGCTCGGTCCAGGCCCTCGTCGCGGTCCGCGTGCGCCCGCCGTCGCGCCGCGTCATCGAAGGCTTCCGCAACTGGGTCACCACGCTGCCCGACATCCTCGGCCTCTACATCACGACCGGCACCGAGGACTTCATCCTCCACGTCGCGGTCCCCGACAACGCCAGCCTCTACGCCTTCGTGATCGACAAGCTCACCGCGCGCCCCGAAGTGGCCGACGTCCGCACGTCGATCGTCTACGAACACCTCCGCAACACCCGCATCACGCCGGTCGAGCGCTGAAAACGGTTCGCTCGTCGGTGATTCGGGGCTAAGGAACTTCCTTCGTGGCCCGCGCCCGGAAGTCACGCACTTTGGCGCGGTTCCCGCACGTCGCCATGGAGCACCAGCGGCGGCGGTGCGCTTTGGTGCGGTCGTAGAACCACAGCGGGCACTCCGGTCCCTCGCAGTTGCGGACCAGCGACCGGTCGCCGTGGGCGAACAAGTCGGCCGCCGCTTGCGCGACGGGTGCGAGAAGGGACCGGGACGTGGTCCACGTCCACCGGTCCTCCAGATCGACGACGGCGCCGGAACGGTGGATCTGCAGGCTGCGGCCGCTTTCGGCGAAGATGGCGTTCAACGCGGCCAGGAAAGCCTCGTCCGGTGCCGTGGGATCGCCGCCCGCCCACGCCTGGACCACCGGGCGCAGGCGTTCGCGCAACTCGACGGCTTCGAGCGCCGCCGCGTCCAACTCGGCTGCGCTGAACCGGTTGAGCACCGCGGCGCGATCGTCGATCAGTCCCGTGAGCTCGAGCCACCGCAGATAACCCGCGCCGTCGGGGATCAGTTCGGCGCCTTCGGCGGTGGCCGCGGTGTTGAGGAACGCGAGGGCCGGATGGTCGCTCAGCCCGAGCGGGGGCAATTCCGGTTCCATCGGCCCTCCTTTCCTGTCCGTCCGTTCCGCGTTCGTTGACAGAGGACGCCAACCCCGGCACGGTCGTGAAGACGCTGGACCTCTGGGACGGCTCGCTGCCGCAGTTCGGACCGGCCGGCGCGAGCGCCAAGCTCGCCGTGTTCGCCGGCGGTGCACCCGAAGGCGAGCAGGCCGAGGTGTGGGCGCGGGCCCAGACGCTCGCCGACCAGTTCACTTCGGCCGACGCCTACGTCTTCAGCATTCCCATGTGGAACTCGGGCGTGCCCTACGTCTTCAAGCAGTGGGTCGACATCATCACCCAGCCCGGCATGGTCTTCGGCCTCGACCCGGCCGCCGGCTACTCGGGTCTGGTCCACGGCAAGAAGGCCGCCACGATCTATACCAGCGACGTCTACTCCGAAGGCGTCCCCATCCAGTTCGGCGCCGACTTCCACTCCACGTACGTGAAGGACTGGCTGCGCTTCGTCGGCGTCACCGAGGTCACCGAGGTCCGCTTCCAGCCGACCATCCTCACTGCCACCCCGGACCAGGACCGCGCCGCGGCCCTGACCGCAGCCCGTGACGCGGGCAAGGCGTTCTAGTTCGTTCCGGTAATCGGAACTCGGCGGTCCGTCGCCTCGCGGTGGCGGGCCGCCGAGGCGCGTCAAGCATCATGTCAATCCTTGACTTGATGCGACCGCAACCTTAACGTTTCCTTTCGCCGCCGGGTTTCCACAACATTAATTCACATATCTGAATAAATGGCACAGAGGTCCCCACCGTGCGAAAGGAAACTGCGATGCGCATGCGCGCCGCGCTCGTCGTGCTGGCGATTCCCGCTTTCGTGGCTGCAACCGCGTTGCCCGCGGAGGCAGCGCCGGCCACCGGCCAGTCCGTGCTGGGCAGCCCGTCCGTGGCTCCTGGCGGCAACTTCGACCTGTCGACCTGGCAGCTCCAGGAGCCGGTCGGCTCACCGGGCTCGCCGACCACCATCTCGTCGTCTCGGCTGCAAGGGCCGAACGGGTTCCAGGACAGCTATTTCTACACCGATACGCGTGACGGCGGGATGGTGTTCTGGGCGCCGGAAAAGGGCGTCACCACGCCCAATTCGAACTACGCGCGATCCGAGCTGCGGGAGATGAACCGCGACGGATCGGCCGCGAACTGGTCGCTGAGTGGTTCGCACAAGCTCAGCGCCACCCTGCGCGTGGTGTCGGTGACGTCGAACGTGTGCGTCGGCCAGGTTCACCTGGGTACCGGCGGCTCGTCGACGAAACCGTTGCTGGAGCTGTACTACCGCTCCAGTGGTGACATCGTGCTGGGCACGGAGAACTCGCCCGACGGCGGCCAGACCCTGCACACCGTCGGCCACGTCGCGGTGGGCAAGACCTGGACCTACACGATCGGGATCTCCGGCGGCAACACCATCGACCTCACCGTGAACGGCAGCACGACGCACTACAGCATTCCGTCGTCGTTCAAGGCGTACAAGCAGTACTTCAAGGCCGGTTCGTACAACCAGTCCTCGTCGAGCAGCACGACGAAGGGCGCACGGGTCTCCTTCTACGGGCTGACGATCTCGCACAGCTGACCGCCTGGGAAATCGGCGCCGCCGGGGCGAACTCGCCCGGCGGCGCCTTTTTTCGTTGCCCGGCTCGGCCCCGGGCACCGCGTCGGCCGGAGCGGCCGGCGCCAGGTCCGCGCCGCCGACCGGGTGAGCGTGGGCTCAGCTCGCCGGCGTGCTCAGGTCAAGTTATTCGCGATTCACTAAATTCCGCGGGGGATGAACGAGCCTGAGTCATCCCGGAGGGTTGGGTCTTCCTGGTCAGGTGACGTCGACGTCCTCGCTTGCCAAAGCGGCCGTAGTGAACCACTATGCACTAGGGTGCTGGACGGACGAAGGAGTCGGTGTGGACTTTCAGGAGGCCTCGGAACACAGGGATCTCCGGGACACGGTGCGGGCGATCGCCGCGAAGTTCGGGCCGGAGTACTACGTCCCGCGCGCCGAGGCCGGCGAGCCCACCGCCGAGCTGTGGGCCGAGTTGGGCCGCAACGGCTACCTGGGGATCAACCTGCCGGAGGAGTACGGCGGCGGTGGCGCCGGCCTGGCCGAGCTCGCGATGGTGTGCGAGGAGACCGCGGCGGCAGGCTGCCCATTGCTGCTGCTCATGGTCTCCGCCGCCATCTCGGGCGAGATGATCTCCGACTACGGCACCGCCGAGCAGAAACAGCACTGGCTGCCGCGCATGGCTTCTGGCGAGGCGAAGGTCGTCTTCGGCATCACCGAACCCGACGCCGGGTCCAACACCCACCGGCTCTCGACCGTCGCGGTGCGGGACGGCGATGACTTCGTCCTCAACGGCACCAAGCACTACATCTCCGGCGTCGACGAGGCCGAGGCCGTCCTGCTCGTCACGCGAACCGGCCGTGACGAGAGCACCGGGCGCGCGCGGTTGTCGCTGTTCCTCGTGCCCACCGACACCCCTGGCTTCGTTGCGACACGGCTCCCAGTGTCGGCGAAGCTGCCGGAGAAGCAGTTCGTGCTCCACTTCGACGACTTGCGCCTGCCCGCGAGCGCGCTCGTCGGCGAGGAGGGCAACGGCTTCCACCAGGTCTTCCACGGGCTGAACCCGGAGCGCATCACCGGCGCGGCCGTGTGCGTCGGTATCGCCCGCCACGTGCTGGGCCAGGCCGCGGACTACGCGTCGACCCGTGCGGTGTGGGACGCGCCGATCGGGCAGCACCAGGGCATCGCGCACCCGCTCGCGAAGGCCAAGATCGAGACCGATCTGGCCGCGCTGATGACTGCGAAGGCGGCCTGGCAGCACGACCACGGCGAACCGGCGGGCGAAGCCGCGAACATGGCCAAGTACGCCGCGGCCGAGGCGGCCGCCGCCGCCGTGGACGCGGCGATCCAGACGCACGGCGGCAACGGGTTCGCCACGGAATACGGCCTGCTGCCGTACTGGGGCATCGCGCGCCTGCTGCAGGTCGCGCCGGTGAGCCGGGAGATGGTCCTGAACTACGTCTCCCAGCACAGCCTCGGGCTGCCCCGTTCGTACTGAGCCCGAGACAAGCGAGCCGAGAGAAACGGACCACCGCGAGATGACCACCGTGTTGCGGTCCGCGCTGAACACCGCGGACGAGACCTTCCAGACCAACCTGAAGCACCAGAAACAGGTGCTGGCCGAGCTCGACGAGCAGATCCAGGCGGCCATCGCCGGCGGCGGGCCCCGCTACCAGCAGCGCCACCGCAACCGCGGCCGAATGCTCGTCCGCGAACGCATCGAGCTGCTGCTCGACCGCGACGCGTCGTTCCTCGAACTGTCGTCACTGGCGGCCTGGGGCACGCAGTTCCCGGTCGGGGCCTCGGTGGTGACCGGGATCGGCGTCGTCTCCGGCGTCGAGTGCGTGCTGATCGCGCACGACCCGACCGTGCGCGGCGGGGCGATGAACCCGTACTCGCTGAAGAAGACGTTGCGAGCGCTGGAGATCGCCCGGATCAACCGCCTGCCGGTGATCAACCTGGTCGAGTCGGGCGGTGCCGACCTGCCCACGCAGTCGGAGCTGTTCGTGCACGCGGGCAAGATCTTCCACGATCTCACCGAGCTGTCGTCGCTGGCGATCCCCACGGTCGCGCTGGTGTTCGGCAACTCGACCGCGGGCGGCGCCTACGTGCCCGGCATGTGCGACTACGCGGTGATGGTCGACGGCCAGGCCAAGGTCTTCCTCGGCGGCCCGCCACTGGTGAAGATGGCCACCGGCGAGGACGCCGACGACGAGGAGCTCGGCGGCGCGGCCATGCACGCCAAGGTTTCCGGGCTGTGCGACTACTTCGCGGCCGACGAGCGCGACTGCATCCGGATCGGGCGCCAGATCGTCGCCGAGTTCACGTGGCGCAAGCTCGGCCCCGGCCCGACGCTGCCCGCCGACGAGCCGCTGTACGACCCGGAGGAGCTGCTCGGTCTCGCGCCTTCGGACATCAAGGTGCCCTTCGACCCGCGTGAGGTCATCGCGCGGGTGGTCGACGGATCACGCTTCGGCGAGTACAAACCCTTGTGGGGCACCAGCCTCGTCACCGGCTGGGCCTCGGTGCACGGCTATCCGGTGGGCATCCTGGCCAACGCGCGAGGGGTGTTGTTCAGCGAGGAAGCCAAGAAGGCCAGCGAGTTCATCCAGCTCGCGAACCAGACCGACACGCCCCTGCTGTTCCTGCAGAACACCACGGGTTACATGGTGGGCAAGAACTACGAGCAGGGCGGGATCATCAAGGACGGCTCCAAGATGATCAACTCGGTTGCCAATAGCAAGGTTCCGCACATCACGGTGAACCTCGCCGCGTCGTTCGGCGCGGGCAACTACGGCATGTCCGGCCGCGCGTACGACCCGCGGCTGATGTTCGCGTGGGCCGGGTCCAAGCTGGCGGTGATGGGTGCCGCGCAGCTGGCCGGCGTCATGTCCATCGTGGCGAAGCAGTCGGCGGCGGCGAACGGGCGGGAGTTCGACCTCGAAGCAGACGAGCGCAACCGCGCGGCGATCGAGGCGCAGATCGAGAAGGAATCGCACGCGTTCTTCGTCACCGCGCGGCTCTACGACGACGGCCTCATCGACCCCCGCGACACCCGCACCGTGCTCGGCATCGCGCTGTCCGCCGCGCACTCCAACACCGTCGCCGGCCAGCGTGGCTACGGCGTCTTCCGGATGTGAGGACCACCTTGATGACCAGCCGGACCACGCCGGGCACCCACCCGATCCGGAAGCTGCTCGTGGCCAACCGCGGCGAGATCGCGGAACGGGTCATCCGCTCCGCGCGAGCCCTGGACATCGCCACCGTCGCGGTGCACTCCGATCCGGACGCCGACGCGTTGTTCGTCGAGGCCGCCGACGAAGCCGTGCTCCTGCCCGGCTCGTCGTCGGCCGAGACCTATCTGCGAGGCGAGCTCATCGTCGAAGCCGCGCTGGCCACGGGCGCGGACGCGATCCACCCCGGCTACGGGTTCCTGTCCGAGAACGCCGGCTTCGCGCGCCGCTGCGCCGAAGCCGGGCTGGTTTTCGTCGGGCCGCCGGTCGCGGCGATCGAGGCCATGGGGTCGAAGATCGCGGCCAAGGAGCTGATGGCGAAGGCCGGCGTTCCCGTTCTGCCCGGTGCCACCATCGACGACACCACCGACACGGATGCCGCGACCGTCACCGGGATGGCCGAGGACATCGGCTTCCCGCTGCTGGTCAAGGCGGCCTTCGGCGGTGGCGGGCGCGGGATGCGGATCGTGCGCGAGGCAGCGGACGTCGTCGAAGCCGTGACGAGCGCGCGGCGGGAAGCGGCGTCGGCGTTCGGCAACGGAACCGTGTTCCTGGAACGGTTCGTGGAGAACCCGCGCCACGTCGAGGTCCAGATCTTCGGGGACGCGCACGGCACCGTCGTGCACCTCTTCGAACGTGAGTGCTCGATCCAGCGCAGGTACCAGAAGATCATCGAGGAAGCGCCGTCGCCGGCCGTGGACGAGGCGCTGCGCAAGCAGCTCGGCGACGCGGCGGTCGCGGCGGGTGCCGCGATCGGGTACACCGGCGCGGGCACCGTGGAGTTCGTGATGGCGCCCAACGGGGAGTTCTTTTTCCTCGAGGTGAACACGCGCCTGCAGGTGGAGCACCCGGTCACCGAGGAGATCACCGGGCTGGACCTCGTCGCTCTGCAGCTGAGCGTCGCCGAAGGCGCTCCGCTGCCGGTCGAAGTCACCGAAGCCGCGATCAGCGGGCACGCGGTCGAAGCGCGCCTCTACGCCGAGGATCCCGCGGCCGATTACCTGCCGGGCAGCGGAACCCTCCACCGCTTCCGGATCCCGGCCCTGCCGGGGGTGCGCGTCGACACCGGGGTGCGCGACGGCTCAGTGGTCGGCACGCACTACGACCCCATGCTCGCCAAAGTCATCGCGCACGGCCGCACGCGCGCCGAAGCCGTGCGGAAACTCGCCAGAGCCCTTGCCGAAGCGCAAATCCACGGTCTGGTCACCAACCGCGACCTGCTCGTGGCGATCCTGCGTGAACCCGGCTTCGCCGCCGGCGCGACCGACACCGGTTACCTCACGCGCCACGATCCCGCCGCGTTGATCGGCGTGCCCGGCAAGGAGGCGGTGACCGTGCACGCGCTGGCGGCCGCCGTCGCGAGTCAGGCCGACCGGCGGGCCCGGGCCGAGGTGCAGCGGGTCGTGCCGACGGGGTGGCGCAACGTCGCGAGCGCCCCGCAGCGCGCCGAGTACCGCCTCGGGGACACCGACGTGGACGTCGCCTACCGCTTCACCCGCCAGGGACTCGACGCGCGGGTGGACGGTTCCCCTGTGGACGGCCTCGCGGTCCTCGACGCGCGTCCGGACCGAGTGGACCTGCGCGTGAACGGAATCCGGCGCACGGTCCACGTGCACCAGGTACGCGACATCGTCTACTGCGACAGCGTGCTGGGCGGCACCACCTTCACCGAACGACCCCGGCTGCCCGAGCCCGGCACGGACGCCGCGCCCGGTTCGTTGCTGGCGCCGATGCCGGGCACGGTCGTCCGGGTCGTCGCGGAACAAGGACAGCACGTCGAGGCCGGCGCGGTGATCGTGGTGTTCGAGGCGATGAAGATGGAGCACTCCGTGCGCGCGCCGGTCGCCGGGCTCGTGGCCGAGCTGTCCGTCGAGCTGGGACAGACCGTCGAATCGGGCGAGATCGTCGCCGTCATCACCGAAGAGGAGGCCGGATGACCCCCGTGCGCTACGAGGTGACCAATGGCGTCGCCTGGCTCACCATCGACCGCCCCGAGGCGCGCAACGCGTTGAGTGAGGCGGTCCGAAAAGGACTGTTCGACGGCGTGCACCGCTTCAACGCCGATGACGACGCGAAAGTCCTCGTCCTGACCGGCGCCGGCGACAAGGCGTTCTGCGCCGGCGGCGACCTCAAGGAGATGAACGAGACCGCGCTGAGGGTGCCGCCCCCGGACTTCCTTCCCCAGTTCGGGCGCAACGTCGACGTGCCGAAGCCGACGATCGCCGCGGTCAACGGGATCGCCTACGGCGGCGGGTTCCTGCTCGCCCAGCAGTGTGATCTCGTGGTGGCCGCCGAGCACGCGCGCTTCGCCGTGTCGGAGGTCAAGGTGGGCCGCGGTTCGCCGTGGGCGGCGCCGTTGTCCTGGCTCGTGCCGCCGCGGGTCGCGCTGGAGATCCTGCTGACCGGCGACCCGGTCAGCGCCGCGCGGGCGCAGCAGCACGGGCTGGTCAACGACGTCGTCCCGGCGGCCGGCCTGCGCGAACGCACGCAGCAGCTGGCCGAGCGCATCGCGGCCAACGCGCCGCTGTCCGTGCTTGCCGCCAAGCGCACCGCCTACCTGTCGGCCGGCCACAGCCGGGCTGAGGCCTACGACCTGGCCGAGGAGATCTGGGAACCCGTGTACCTGTCGGAGGACGCGCAGGAAGGCCCGTTGGCCTTCAAGGAAAAGCGCACGCCGGTCTGGCAGGGCCGCTGACGTGGCCGTTTCGATGCGGCAGGTGCTCGACGACCTCGTCGCCGAGACCCGGGTGCTGCAGGACCTCGTGGCGGACCTCGACGACGCGGCGATCTCCCGGCCGACCCCGGCGGTGGGCTGGACCGTCCGCGACCAGCTCACGCACCTCGCGTACTTCGACGAGACGGCGACGCAAGCCGCGGTCGACCCGGCCGCGTTCCGGCTCGCCGCCGACGCCCTCGTGGCCGGTGGCATGGATTTCCCCGACCGGGTCGCGGCCGAACACGCGACGCTGCCCGCGGAAGCGGTCCGCACCTGGTTCGACCGGACGCGCCGCGAGTTCGTCACCGCCTTTTGCGACCTCGACCCGAAAGCGCGGCTCCCGTGGTACGGCCCGGACATGAGTGCCCTGTCCTCGGTCACCGCGCGGCTGATGGAGACCTGGGCGCACGGACAGGACGTCGCCGACGCGCTGGGCCGTGACCGCGAGCCGACCGACCGGCTGCGCCACATCGCGCACCTCGGCGTGCAGACCATCGCGTTTTCCTTCGCCCTGAACGGAAAACCCGCGCCGGCCGAGCCGATCCGGGTCGAGCTCACGGCCCCGTCCGGTGCCGTGTGGACGTGGGGTCCGGCCGAGGCCGCGGACCGTGTCACCGGGACTGCGCTCGACTTCTGCCTCGTCGTGACGCAGCGCCGCCACCGCGACGACACCGCTCTCGAGGTGGCGGGCCCGGTCGCGACCGAGTGGCTGTCGGTCGCCCAGACCTTCGCCGGCAGCCCCGGAACCGGGCGAACGCCCCTGAGTCATGCGGGAGGACCATCGTGACCACGACCGGCGGCCGAGCCGTGCGCATCGGCAACTGCTCGGGCTTCTACGGCGACCGGCTGCAGGCCGCCCGCGAGATGGTCGAGGGCGGCCCGATCGACGTGCTCACCGGCGACTACCTCGCCGAGCTGACCATGCTGATCCTCTGGAAGGCCAAGCAGAAGGACCCGGCGACGGGGTACGCGAAGACGTTCCTCACGCAGGTCGAGCACGTGCTGGGCACCTGCCTCGACCGCGGCGTCCGCATCGTCTCGAACGCCGGCGGGCTCAACCCCGCCGGGCTCGCCGCCGAACTCAGCGTGCTGGCCGAACGGCTCGGTCTGCACCCGCGCATCGCGTACGTCGACGGAGACGACCTCGTGCCCCGGCTCGACGAGCTGCAGGCGGCCGGCCACGCCTTCGCGCACCTTGACACCGGCCGCAAGCTCGCCGACGCCGGTGTGCGCCCGGTCTCGGCCAACGCCTACCTCGGCGCGTGGGGGATCACCGAAGCACTGCGCGCGGACGCGGACCTGGTCGTGACCGGGCGGGTCACCGACGCGTCGGTGGTGGTCGGCCCGGCGGCGTGGTGGCACGGCTGGACCCGCGACGACGCGGACATCCACGACAAGATCGCCGGCGCGATGGCCGCCGGCCACGTGATCGAATGCGGACCCCAGGCCACGGGCGGGAATTACGCGTTCTTCGAGGAGGTCACCGACCGCCGGTACCCGGGTTTCCCGATCGCGGAGGTCGACACCGACGGCGCCAGCGTGATCACCAAGCACGCCGATACCGGCGGGCTCGTGTCCGTGGGCACCGTGACCGCGCAGCTGCTGTACGAGATCGCCGAGCCGGCGTACCTCGGGCCGGACGCCGTGGCCCACTTCGACACCCTCGAGCTCGTGCCCGAGGGCGAGCACCGCGTGCGCATCCAGGGCGTGCGGGGCAGTGCGCCGACCGACCGGTTCAAGGTGGCGCTCAACTACGAGGGCGGGTACCGCAACACGATGACGCTCGTGCTGACCGGCACCCGCATCGAGGAGAAAGCGGCGTGGGCCGAGCAGCAGCTGGTCGAGCTGCTGGGCGGACGGGAGCGGTTCGCGGAGTTCGACGTGCGGCTGCTGCGGTTCGACCACCCCGACGCGCCGACCAACGCCGAGGCCACCGCGCACCTGCGCGTGACGGTGAAGGACCCCGACCGGCGCAAGGTCGGCCGCGCGTTCTCCAACACCACCATGGAGCTCGCGCTCGGCGGCTACCCGGGTTTCCACACCACGACGCCGCCGTCCGCGGAAAGCGCGTACGGCGTCTACTGGCCGACGCTGATCCCCGCGTCCGAAGTGGAGCACCGCGTCACGCTGCCCGACGGGACCGTGCGGACCATCCCGCACAGCCCGGTGACGGCGGTCGCTCCTGAGGTCTCGGAACCGGCGGTGGCCGAGGTGCCCGCCGGGCCGACCCGGCGGCTGCCGCTCGGGACGATCGTGGGAGCCCGATCCGGGGACAAGGGGGGCAACGCCAACATCGGGGTGTGGGTCCGCACCGACGAGGAGTACGCGTGGCTGCGTGGTTATCTGACCGTCGAGCGCGTGCGCGAACTGCTCCCGGAGGCCGCGGAGCTGGACCTCCGGCGTTACGAGCTCGCCAACCTGCGCGCGGTGAACCTTGTGGTCGTCGGCATCCTCGGTGCGGGCGTCGCCTCCGCGACGCGGCCCGACCCGCAGGCGAAGGGGCTGGGCGAGTACCTTCGCAGCCGGCTCGCGGACATCCCGGAACACCTCCTGCGGGGCTGAGTCCACAGTGGACGATGTGCGTACGCCGAGACGCGACCCGGACCGCAAGGAGCGGATCCTGGCCGTCTCGGCCGAGCTGATCTCGCGACACGGCTACCACGCGGTGGGCCTGGCCGAGATCGGCGCGGCGGCGGGCATCGTGAGCACCGGGGTCTACCGCCACTTCCCGAGCAAGGCGGCGATCCTGACCGCGCTGCTGTACCGGGTCATGGACCTGCTGGACTCGGCGGCCGCCGAGATCCTGGCGACCGCGCCGGACGCGCGCACCGCGGTGACCGAGCTGGTGCGCCACCACGTCCGCGTGGCCGTGGAGGAGCGGCGGATCCTGCAGGTGTACCACCTGGAGGCGCGCAACCTCCCGGCCGAGGACCTGCGCCGGCTGCAGCGGGCCCAGCGCGAATACCTGGAGGGCTGGGCGGCAGCGGTGCGGCCGCTGCGGCCGGGCCTGGCGGAAGGCGAGGCGAGGGTGCTGGTCCACTCGGCGATCGGCTGCGTGCAGTCGGTGTTGTTCCACCATTCGGGCCTGCCCGCGGACCGGCTGACGGAGCTGCTGCGCGGTGCGGCGCACGCCTGCCTGGGAGTGTCGCCAGTCGAACCGGAGGCGAGCGGGTGAGCCGGGAGCGCGCGGCCGTGCGGAGGTCAGCCCAGCACGGCGCGGGCCACGAGCGCGAGGTCGTCCGGCAGTCCCTGTACCGCCAGCGAATCGACCACAGTGGACTCCCACCGGCACAGGTCCTCGCGGATCTTGCCCACCGGCCCCACGAGGGCGACCTCCTCGACGAGCGCCGTCGGGATCGCGGCCGCGGCGGCCCGCTTCTCGCCGCGGAGGTAGAGGTCCTGCACCCGCGTCGCCACGTCGGCGTAACCCACGCGGGTGAAAACGTCGTGGTGGAAGTTCGCTTCGCGGGCGCCCATGCCGCCGATGTACAGCGCGAGCTCCGGCCGGACGTGGTCGGCCGCGCGCTCGACGTCCTCGTCCACGACGACCGGCACCGTGGCGATCACCTCGAAGCGCGCCGGGCGGCCACCGGGCCGGCGGGAGAAACCGGCGTCGAGCGCGGCCCGGTAGAACGCGTCGGCCTCGGGGGAGAAGAACATCGCGTGCCAGCCGTCGGCGATCTCGGCCGCGAGCGCGACGTTGCGCGGGCCCTCGGCACCCAGCTGGATCGGCAGGTCCGGCCGCAGGTGGTGCAGCGTCGAGCGCAGCGGCTTGCCGAGCCCGGTGCCCGACGGCAGCGGAAGGCGGTGGAACTCCCCGTCGTGGGTGAGCGGGGCTTCGCGGGCCAGGACCTGGCGGATGACCTCGACGTACTCCCGGGTGCGAGCCAGCGGACGGGGGAAGGCGACACCGTGCCAGCCCTCGGACACCTGCGGGCCGGAGGCGCCGAGGCCGAGGACCACGCGTCCGCCGGAGAGGTGGTCCAGCGTCGCAGCCGCCATCGCGGTGGCCGCGGGGGAGCGGGCGGGGATCTGCGCGACGGCCGTGCCGAGGCGCACGCGCGTCGTGCGGGCGGCGCACCAGGCGAGCGGGGTGAACACGTCCGAGCCGTAGGCCTCGGCGAACCAGATCCCGTCGAAGCCGAGGTCCTCGATCTCCCGGACGCGCTCGTCCCACCGTGGTGGCACCCCGCGGAAGAACTGGCCGACGTTGACTCCCACGGGGATCGGCATTCCGGTGCCCTCCTGAACGCGCCTTTGGTGAGTGCATCGTTGTTCACTATCGGGCTCCATGCAAGCTGCACTGATCGGGTAACGATGTGAATGGCTAGTGACTTTGGTCTTGCCAGTGCGCGCGTCAAGTTGGATGCTGTGCGGCGTCTGGCATTCGGCAAGGAGGCTGGTGTGGACCTGTTCGGGAAGATCGACGTCACCACGTTGCGAGGCCGCCGCGCGGTCAACCGCTGGGAACGGACCTCCGTCGGCGACGTGTTCGAACGCCTGACGTGGAGCTACCCCGACAAGGTCGCGGTCACCGGCCGGCCGGGCGCGTACGGCGAGGAGCGGTTCGCCTCGGTCACCTTCCGCCAGGCCGACGAGATCGCCAACCAGCTCGCCCACGCCCTGGCCGCGCGCGGGCTCGAACCGGGCGCCCGGGTCGCGCTCTTCTGCGAGAACTCCGTCGAGGCGTACCTGGCGAAGATCGGCATCGCGAAGGCCGGGATGGTCGCCATGCCGATCAACCCCGCGCTCGCCACCGACGTGCTCGAGTACCTCATCGGCCAGGCCGCACCGGAGGCGGCGATCGTCGACGCCGAACTGTGGCCGCGGGCGCGGACGGCCTTCGAGAGCGCTGGGCTGCCGGTCGCCGCGACGATCACCATCGGCGGCGGCGCGGTGGCGGACAGCCCGACGTTCGGCGCGTTCCTCGCCGATCGGCCGGTGACCGAGCCCGACGTCGAGATCCACGGCGACGACATCTGGCAGCTGCTCTACACCTCCGGCACCACGGCCATGCCGAAAGGCGCGATGATCTCGCACTCGGCCAGCCACCTCGCGGCGCTGAACTTCTCCGTCTCGCTGACGCGCGGGCTCCGCGTGGAGACCGAGGTCAAGGTGCTGACCTACCTGCCGATGATCTACCACGTCGGCGACCAGGTGTTCACCTTCTCGGCGTTCCTCGCCGGGGGTTCGCTGGTCCTCGGACGCCGGCCGGTGCCCGACCAGGTCGCCCTGGCCATCGACGAGGAGCGGCCGACCGCGCTGTGGGCCGGCTCGCCGCAGTTCGTCGCCGCGTTGACCGCGGACGCGGAGAAATCCGGTCGCGATCTCTCCAGCCTCACGGTGCTGGTCTACGGCTGGGGTGCGCTCGAGCCGGCCGTTTACGAGACCCTGCAACGGAAAGCGCCCGGCCTGGTCGTGCTCGGCATCTTCGGGCAGACCGAGGCGATCGCGTGCCACCGGTTCTGGCCGGCGAAGTGGCCGGAGGTCTACGAACGCACGGCTCCCGCGTTGAACTACGTCGGAGTGCCGAGTCCGCTGCTCGCCTCCGACGTCGTCGACGAGACCGGCGCGTCCCTCTTGCACGAGCCGCAGATCCCCGGCGAGGCCGTGTACCGGAGCCCGACCGTCACGTCCGGGTACTACCTCAACGAGGACGCGACCCGCGAGGCCTTCCGCGGCGGCTGGTTCCACTCCGGGGACAGCGCCGTGGTGGACGAGGACGGCCTGCGCGTGATGGTCGACCGGTTCAAGGACATCGTGAAGTCCGGCGGTGAGAACGTGTCCAGCTTGCGGGTGGAGGCGGTGCTGCACCGGCACCCGGCCGTCGAGAAGGCCGCCGTGATCGGCCTGCCGCACGAACACTGGGGCGAAGCCGTGACAGCGGTCGTCGTGCTGCGGCCCGGCGCGGAGGCCGACGAAGCGTCGCTCATCGCGCACTGCCGCGCCGCGCTCGGCGGCTACGAGACCCCGAAGGGAGTCGTCTTCGAGGACGCCCTGCCCGAGACCGTCGGCGGCAAGGTCCTCAAGTACAAGCTTCGGGGCCGCCACGCCGGCCTCTACGGGTCGCGCGGCTGAGGACCCCGCTCGCCCTATCGTGATCTCCGGCGCTTCGCCGTCCTTTGTGGAGGAGCCTGATGACCCTGGTCGACCTGACCTACCAGGACTCGATCGCCCTCGTCCGCCTCAACCGCCCGGACCGCCTCAACGCCCTGTCCGACGAGCTCCTGGCCGACCTCGAGACCACGCTCGACCGCATTGCCGCCTCGGCGTGCCGCGCGATCGTCGTGACGGGTGCCGGGCGCGCGTTCTGCGTCGGCGCGGACCTGCCCGAAGTGCTCGACCGGCTGGACGGCGGCCAGGAGGACCTGCTGGCTTTCGTGCGGCGCGCCGGGAACCTGTTCAGCCGCTGGGAAAACTCACCCTTGCCGGTCATCGCCGCCGTCAACGGTCACGCCGTCGCCGGCGGGTTCGAACTGGTCCTCGCCGCGGACGCCGTCGTCGCGGCCGAGGGCGCCCTTCTCGGCGACGGCCACGTCCGCTACGGCATGCTGCCCGGCGGAGGCGGCGCGGTCCGCATCGAACGCAAGCTCCCGGCCAACGTCGCCCGCCGCCTGCTGTTCACCGGCGACCTCGAACCCGCCGAACGCTTCCACACCTGGGGTCTCATCGAGGAAGTCGTGCCGGCGCAGGGTTTGCTCGACGCGGCGTTCGCCCTCGCCCGCCGCTTCACCACCCACAGCGCCCTCGCTCTGGCCGAAGTCAAACGCGTCGCCAACGCCGCCCGCGACCTGCCCACCGCCGAAGCCCTCGACCTGGAGTACGAGACCTTCACGGCCTACCTGCATTCCCCGGAAATCCGCGCCGGCCTGACGGCCTTCCGCGAGCGCAACCGCCCGCCAGCGTAGGCGAGCGCGCTCGGCCGTCTGTTTCTCGCGGGTTTCACGAGCGGGAAACTGCGACGGCCGCGCTGCGCTCAGCCGCGGCGGCGGCCCCCGAGCGGCCGAGTGCCGGTCAGGCGCCCTGCTCGTCCGGCCATTCCTCGTCCGCCTCGACGACGACCGCGGGCGAGGCCGCGTCGATGCCGAGACAGGCGTGGGCCGCGCCGACCAGCAACGCGGCCAGTTGCGGTACCGGCAGGCCGGAGTTGAAGAACAAAATGGACTGGATGCTGCCGATCGCCGCGTGGACCAGGACGCGGATCTCGCCGTCGGCCAGGTCGGTGCGCAGGGGAGCGACCGCACCGACCCACTCCTCGATGTAGTGGCGCTGGGCGCGGCGCAGTCGCCGGAGGTCGTTCTCCGGCAGGTTGCGCGCTTCGCGGTGGTACACCTGGAGGATCCGGCGGTCGTGGATGGCGATGCGCACGTGGTTGCCGATCAGCTCGCTCACCGCGCGCCGGTCGTCGCCCGCTTCGTCCACGATGGACGAAGCGGCTGTGGACAGCTGGTCCATCACCTGCTCCAGCAGTTCGGCGAGGATCGCCGACTTGCTGTCGAAGTGCCGGTAGATGCCCGATCCCACGATCCCTGCGGCCTGCCCGATCTCGGCCATGCCCACGGTGTGGTAGCCGTTGCGCGAGATCAGCTCCGCGGCCGCGGTCAGGATCCGGGCTTTGCGCGCGGGATCGCGCCGAGGCCGTTGCGCCTCTTTCACCGGTACCTCCCTCCACGGCGGACTTTCCGATCGTACCTCGCACCCCCGCGCCCCAAGCCGCCGCAGGGCGAGCGTCACTCCCGTTTTGCGGGGCAGAACAACCCGATCACGTGAATTGCGCCCGGGCTCGACCGTGGTACTGTCCGCTAGCTAGTGAATCACAGTTCACTAGCTAGCCGCAGCCCTCGACACCTTCCACTTTCGCGCTCACCAGAGGGTTTCTTGCGCAGAAGTCCATGGTTCAGGATGACAAAGAGGTCAACCCATGCCGCTCGTAAAGAACACTCATTCACTACGGCGCCGGCGCGCAGCGACCGTGCTGGCCGCCCTTCTCGTGGCCACCGGAAGCGTCGTGACGCCCGTCTTCGCCGCGGAAAACCCGGCAACAGACTGCAAGAACGTCACGGTTGCGGTGACCGCGGCCGGTCAGCCGGCCACCATCGCCGGCACGCTGTGCGTCCCGCCCGGCGCCACCACCGTGCAAATCCTGGTTCACGGCTGGTCCTATGCGCGGTACTACTGGGACCTGCCGTACGAGCCGGACACCTACTCCTACGTGCGGGCGGCCAACCGGCGCGGCTACGCGACGATGAACATCGACCGCCTCGGCGACGGCCAGTCCACCCACCCGCTGAGCGCGTTCGACAACTTCTATGCCGACGTCAGCACCGTCCACCAGGTCATCACCGCCCTGCGTGCCGGCAAGCTCGGCACCCGCTTCGACAAGGTGATCGAGGTCGGGCACAGCCTGGGCGGCATCCTCACGATGACGGAAGCGGGCCTTTACCAGGACGTCGACGCCATCATGCCGACCGGCATCGCGCACTCGCTGAACTACACCAACGTGGTCACGAAGATCATCGCCGACGACTACCCGTCGTCGCTCGACCCGAAGTTCTCCGGCGCCGGCCTCGACCCCGCGTACCTGACCAGCTACCCCGACACCCGCCGCGGCTTCTATCTGGGCAACGCGACCTCGACCGACCCGGGTGTGGTCGCGAAGGACGAGCAGCTCAAGGAAACCGGTAACCTCGTCGAGCTGGCGACGTTGGCCGGCTACAACGTCCTCAACGTCGACCGCACGCTGAACATCCCCGTCTACACGGTTGTCGGACAGCACGACCCGTTCATCTGCGGTCTGCTCGGCCCGAGCTGCTCGGATTCCGCGGCCCTGGCCGACTTCGAGCGCCCCTTCTACGGTCCTCACGCGACAGTCCTCGCCGACGTCGTCCCGAACACCGCCCACGACCTCCAGCTGGAGAAGAGCGCGCCGGGCAGCAATGCGCGCATGCTCGACTTCGCGGACCAGTACGTCGGGGCCGGCACCGCGGCCCGCGACAGCGCGCCCGGTGCCGCGGCGCCCGTCCCCACGCCGCCAAACCCCACGCCGAGCCTGGCTTCACGGGCGGTCAACGCCACGGTCGTGCAAGCCGCCGTCCCGGCCATCGCGCTGCTTCAGCGCAGCAGCAACGTCGTCCCCGGCCTCGGCGACAACCAGGACCCGATCCCGGGCATGTCGCAAGCCCTCTCGACGATCGGCAACCTCACCGACACCCTCGTCGGCACGTTCCCGGAAGCACTGATCAGCGGCAGCTGAGTCGGCCACAATGACGGCAAAACAAATCGGCGGTTCTCACTCGCGAGTGAGAACCGCCGATTCGTTTACGTGAAGAATGTGCCCTTGGCAGGATTCGAACCTGCGACACCTGCCTCCGGAGGGCAGTGCTCTATCCCCTGAGCTACAAGGGCGCATCGCTGCGCGACGACGTCAGCTTAGCGCACCCCGGTTCGCCCGGTGTTCCGCAGGGGGTCACCTTCGAGGCCGACACTGCTAGCGTTGATCTTGCCGACGGAGGGAGCAAGGGTGACAGCGGAACCGTTCGAGGCCCACGTGACCGAGGCCGACATCGCGGACCTGCGGGAACGGTTGCGCCGCACGCGGTGGCCCGAGGCCGAGACGGTGGACGACTGGTCCCAGGGTTTGCCGCTGGCCTACGCGCAGGAGCTGTGCCGCACCTGGGCCGAGGACTACGACTTCGGCTTCGCCGACCGGCTGAACGCGTTCCCGCAGTTCCGCGACACCGTCGACGGGCTCGGGATCCACTTCCTGCACGTGCGCTCGCCCGAGCCGGATGCGTTTCCACTGGTGATCACGCACGGGTGGCCTGGCTCGGTGCTCGAGTTCCTCGACGTGCTGGGCCCGCTCACCGACCCGCGCGCCCACGGGGGAGACCCGGCGGACGCGTTCCACGTGGTCGCGCCGTCGCTGCCCGGGTACGGATGGAGCGACAAGCCGGCGAAGGCCGGGTGGGGTGTGGAGCGGACCGCGCGGGCGTGGGACAGCCTGATGGTCTCGCTCGGCTACGAGCGCTACGGCGCGCAGGGCGGCGACTGGGGCGCGGCCGTGACCGGAGCACTCGGCGAGGTCGCACCGGAGCGGGTGGCGGGCGTCCACGTGAACATGGCGGCCGCGCCGCTGGGGCAGTTCGACGACCCGACGCCCGAGGAACAGGCGGCGCTCGCCGCGGCGCAGGAGTTCGGCCGCACCGGCCGCGGTTACTCCGGCCAGCAGTCCACGCGCCCGCAGACGCTCGGTTACGGCCTCACCGATTCACCCGCCGGCCAGGCCGCCTGGATCGCCGAGAAGTTCTGGGCGTGGACCGACAACAACGGCCACCCGGAAGACGCGCTCACCCGCCGCCAGATCCTCGACGCGATCTCCGTGTACTGGTTCACGGCCTCGGCCACGTCGTCGGCGCGGCTGTACTGGGAGAGCTTCGGCTCGGGGTTCCGGAACAAGATCACCGCGCCTTCAGGGATCTCGTTGTACCCCAAGGAGATCACGCGGCCCTCGCGCCGCGAGGCCGAGCAGCGGTTCACCGACCTGCGCTGGTTCGAACAGCTGGCGCACGGCGGGCACTTCGCCGCGATGGAGGAGCCGGAGTCGCTCGTCGAGCAGGTGCGCGGGTTCTTCCGCCTGGTGCGCTGATCCCACCAGGCGGGAGTGCTCATCCGGGGGATGGGTATCGGCCTGTGTGCCCGATTACAGTGAACTGAGGCTTACCTGTATTGCACATATGCGCATGCGACTATATATTGCGAAAGGGACCTGGCGAAGGGCCTCGCACCGGTGGTGACCTGCGGAAACGAGGGGGAGGCGACGTCATGGGCCACGGACACGGGCACGCCGCCGCCCCGGCGAGCGCGTCCGGCCGCTACCTGCGAGCGCTGCTGATCGCCCTCGTCATCGGTGCGGGCTTCATGGTGCTGGAGTTCGTGGTGGGCTTCACCACGGGCTCGCTGGCGCTGATCTCCGACGCCGCCCACATGTTCACCGACGTCCTGGGCGTCGGGATGGCGCTCACCGCGATCGTCCTGGCGCGCCGCAGCGGGCCGACGCTCAGCCGTACGTTCGGCATGTACCGGGCCGAGGTGCTGGCCGCGCTCGGCAACGCGGTGCTGCTGTTCGGCGTCGCCGGATACGTGCTGGTCGAGGCCATCGGCCGCATCACCGACCCGCCCGAGGTGGCGGGCCTGCCGGTGCTGCTGGCCGCGGGAGCCGGCCTGGTCGCCAACATCGTGTCGTTCTTCGTGCTGCGCTCGGGCGCGCGCGAAAGCCTCAACGTCCGCGGCGCGTACCTCGAGGTGCTCGCCGACCTGATCGGCTCTGTCGGTGTGCTGATCAGCGGCGCGATCACCCTCACCACGGGCTGGCGCTACGCCGACCCGATCATCGGTGTCGCCATCGGCCTGTTCGTGCTGCCGCGCACGTGGACCCTGGCCCGACGCGCGCTGCGCATCCTGTTCCAGCACGCCCCGAACACCGTGGACGTCGGCGCGATCAGCACGGAGCTCGCGGCTTTGCCGGGCGTCTCGGACGTCCACGACCTGCACGTCTGGACCCTCACCTCCGGCATGGAGGTCGCCTCGGCCCACCTCACGATGAGCGACGAGGCCGAGCAGTCCACCGTGCTCACCAAGGCACAGGACCTCCTGTCCGCCCGGTACTCCATCAACCACGCGACGCTGCAGGTCGAAGGACCGCAGTGCGCGCGCCGGTGCCAGGAACTGTCCTGGTAGCCCGCAGCGCGCCTGCCGAACAGACCACCAAGGGGAATGCTCGTGAGTGAACGCATCAGTTGCAGCGGCAGGAGTTCGGGATCGGCGTGATCGGGGGGCCGACCACCGTCGTGGACATCGCGGGCCTGCGGTTCGTGGTGGACCCGACGTTCGACGAACCGGGTCCGCACGCCTACCTGACCAAGCTCGAGGGTCCGGCCGTCGACGAGGCCGGGCTCGGCGACGTCGACGTCGTGCTCGTGAGCCGCGCCACCCACCCCGACAACCTGGACGTCAAGGGCAAGGAATACGCCCTGACCGCCAAGACACTCCTGACCGGCGCCAACTCCGCGAAGCTGCTCGGCGCCAACGCCAAGGGCCTCGAGGCCTGGGAGACGATCACCATCCCGCGCGGCGACGGCGGCGGCGACCTGACCGTGCAGGCCGTGCCGGCCGAACACGGCCCCGCCGACGGTGACCGCGACGACACCGGCCACATCAACTCCCAAGTGATCGGCTTCGTGCTCTCGGGCACCGGCTTGCCGACGGTGTACCTCAGCGGTGACAACGCTTCCGTCCGCGTGGCGGCCGAGATCGCGAACAAGGTGGGGCCCATCGACGTCGCGGTCCTCTTCGCCGGCGCCGCCCGCGTCGCGGCGAAGTTCGACGGCCGCCCCCTGACGCTGACCTCCGAACGCGCCGCCGCTGTGGCCGCGGTGCTCGGCGCGAAGACCGTCCTGCCCGCCCACATCCAGGGCTGGGCCCACTTCTCCGAGGGCATCGACACGTTCCCGCCCGCCTTCGAGGACGCCGGCCTGGCCCACGTCCTCGCGCTGGCCGAACCGGGCGAGTGGAACGTCGTGGGGAACCGGTCCTGACGCCTTCTGCCTCTGCACAGGAGCCGGGCGCGGTGGACGAGGTGCGCCCCTCGTCCACCGCGACCACCTGGTAGACCAAGGGCATGCGCAAGGACTTCGATCCCGCCGACGTCGCCCCGTTCGCCTTCTACCGCCTGCTGACCGCGACCGTGGTGCCGCGGCCGATCGCGTGGGTGTCGAGCACCTCGGCAAGCGGCGTGGACAACCTGGCGCCGCACTCGTTCTTCACGGTGGCCTCGGCCGCGCCGCCGGTGTTGCAGTTCACGTCGGTGGGGCGGAAGGACACGTTGCGCAACGTCGAGGCCACCGGGCAGTTCGTGGTGAACCTCGCGCCGGAGCACCTGTTCGAGAAGATCAACATCACGGGCACCGACTTCCCGCCCGACCACAGCGAGTTCGACGCGACGGGGCTCACACGCGAGCCCAGCACGAAGGTCAAGCCGCCGCGGGTGGCGCAGTCGCCGGTGGCGTTCGAGTGCGAGCTGCACAGCACGGTCGGGTTCGGCACGTCGACGGTGGTGTTCGGCCGGGTCGTGCACGTCGCGGTGGCCGAGGACGTGCTCGACGGCGACCACCCCGTGATCGAGCGGCTGCGGCCGCTGGCCCGCCTCGGCGGCGACGAGTGGGGCACCGTCGGTGACGTCAAGGAGATCCCGCGCATCCGGTTCGCCGACTGGAAGCAGCACTAGAAAAAGGGCCGCCCCCGAAGAACGGGAGCGGCCCTGGAAACAACAATCTCAGGACGCCGGCAGCGGAGCCGCCCCGCGCGCCTGCAACATCAGCTTCATCTGGTTGATCTCCGCGCCCTGCGACACGAGGATGCTGCGGCACAACGCCTTGAGCGCCGGCAGGTTCGAGTGGTCCTGCGCGTACTCCGCCATCGCCGTGCCGCCCTGGTGGTGGCGCAGCATGAGCTGAAGGAAGTCGACGTCCATCGCGCGGCCGGTCAGCGAGCGCAGCTTGGCGATCTCCGCGTCGGTGGCCATGCCCGGCATCGGGGCGCCGTTGGCCGGAGCGCTGGTGGGCACCTGCATACCCGCGTGGCCCATCGGCTCGGTCATCCACGTCATGTACGCGCCGGGCGCCTGCTCGGGCTGGTCCCACAGCATGAGCCAGCCCTTCATGCGCCCGACCTGCTCGGTCTGCGACGACTCGATGTCGAACGCGAGCTGCCGCACCTCGGGGTCCGTGCTGTGGTCGCGGGCCCAGTTGGCCATGGTCACGGCCTGCAGGTGGTGCGTCGACATGTCCTGCGCGAAGCCGACCTCGACCGAACCCGCGCCGGGGATCGCCGGCGCGGCGTCGCTGCCGTCGGTGAGCCGCGAGGCGAACACGCCGATCGCCACGCCGATGAGCAGCACGGCGAGCATCGACCCGCCGATGACGACCCAGCGCGACCACGCGGGCCGCTCGTCGGGCTCGTCGACGTCCGGTTCGAGGTCTGCTTCGGTGCTCACCGCGAGATCACTGTCCTGCCGGAGCCGACGGCGCCGTCACCGGCGCGCTGGGCTGGCCGGGGGTGCCCGGCATGCCGCCCTCCGGCACGGCACCGGAGCTGCCGCCGTAGTTCATCGGCTTGGCGTCGGGGCCCGGCTTGCTCGGGTCGAACGGCGGCGGGTTGCTCGGGTCGAACTGGCCCGGGCCGAGCGCGTCGCACGAGGCGCCGATCTCGGGGTACACGCCGTTGGGGTTCGTCCGCAGCGCGGCGATGAACTCGTCGATGCGCGGGTCGTCGGCCTTGTCCAGCTTGAGCTGGTGGCCCCAGGACTGCAGCGAGATCGGCTTGTCCAGGCCGGGGTACGGCGACATCGAGATGTAGGTCTTGCCCTTGACGCGAGCGGCCAGCAGGTCCACCTGGTCGCCCTTGACGAGGTCCGGGTTGTAGGCGATCCAGATCGCGCCGTGCTCGAGCGTGTGAACCATGTTCTCGGTGCGCACCGCGGTCGGGTAGACGACGCCGTTGCAGGCCGCCCAGTTGCCGTCGTGCGGGCCGCCGAAGGGCGGGCTGTGGTCGTACGCCACGCGCTCGGTGGGCAACACGTGCACCGAACCGGTGTAGGTCGCGGTGATGACGCCCGGGATCTTCTTGGACGGGTCGGGGTCAGTGGCCGTCGGCGCGAACGACGAGGCCGCCTCCTCGCGGGACTTCTGGTCGCGCTGCGGAGCGGATTTCACCATGTAGTAGGTGACGACGCTGGCCAGGAGGGCCACCACCACGACGACACCGACGATGGTGCCCCACGGAGTGCCCTTCTTCCCCACGACGGACTTGCCGCGCGCGGCCTTGACCGCGTTCGCGGACTTGCCGCGCGTTCCGCCGGCGGACGTCCCCTTCTTACTGGTTGTCCCTTTCGCCATGGTTTGCCGCGATCTCCTCGTGAGATGATGGAGGGATCCGGACGGACCCTGCCCGTCGGCCAGTGTAGAGACCGGACGTCTGATCACCGTGAACGCCTCTCACGATCACTCCAGGGTGATGTGCGACAACCGCAGGTCGGACCGGCGTAAGCGTCCGACCTGGGCACACCTAGAATTCGGCGAGTGACTCCCGCCGCTCTCGCCGACCTGGTCCGCGCCTCCGCCGTGCAGGTGCTCGACGCCCGAGGCGTCGACGCCGCCGTGCTGCCGGAGCAGGTGACCATCGAACGCCCGCGCAACCCCGACCACGGCGATTACGCGACGAACCTCGCGCTCCAGGTGGCCAAGAAGGCCGGGCTGAAGCCGCGCGAGTTCGCCGAGGCGCTGGCCGAGGTCGTGGCGGCCGCCGACGGCGTGGACGCGGCCGAAGTCGCCGGCCCGGGGTTCCTCAACTTCCGCCTCGCCGCCGACGCGCAGGGCGAGGTCGTGCGCCAGGTGCTCGCCGCGGGGGAGGCCTACGGCCGCGGTGACGCGCTCACCGGCCGCAAGATCAACCTCGAGTTCGTCTCCGCCAATCCGACCGGCCCGATTCACCTCGGCGGCACGCGCTGGGCGGCGGTCGGCGACGCGCTGGGCCGCGTTCTGGCCGCGCAGGGCGGCGACGTCACGCGCGAGTACTACTTCAACGACGCCGGCGCCCAGATCGACAGGTTCGTCCGGTCACTGATCGCCGCCGCCAAGGGCGAGCCCGCTCCCGAGGACGGCTACGCCGGTGGCTACATCAACGACATCGCCGCCGAGGTCCTCAAGCAGGAGCCCAGCGCGCTGTCGCGGCCCGAGGCCGAGCGGCACGAGACGTTCCGCAGCGTCGGCATCGAGCTGATGTTCACCGAGATCCGCCAGAGCCTGCACGAGTTCGGCACCGACTTCGACGTGTACTTCCACGAGAACTCGCTGCACGAGTCCGGCGCCGTCGACGCCGCCGTGCAGCAGCTCAAGGACTCCGGCAACCTCTATCTCGCCGACGGTGCCTGGTGGCTCAAGTCCAGCGAGTACGGCGACGACAAGGACCGCGTGGTCATCAAGAAGGACGGCAACCCGGCCTACATCGCCGGCGACCTCGCCTACTTCAAGGACAAGCGCAACCGCGGCTTCGACCTGTGCATCTACATGCTCGGCGCCGACCACCACGGCTACATCGCGCGCCTGAAGGCCGCCGCGGCCGCCTTCGGCGACGACCCGGACACCGTCGAGGTCCTCATCGGCCAGATGGTGAACCTCGTGAGCGACGGCAAGCCGGTGCGCATGTCCAAGCGCGCGGGCACCGTGATCACGATGGAGGACCTCGTGGAGGCCGTGGGTGTCGACCCGGCGCGCTACGAGCTCATCCGCTACTCCGTCGACTCCACTTTGGACGTCGACCTCGACCTGCTGCGCAAGCACAGCAACGACAACCCGGTCTACTACGTGCAGTACGCGCACGCCCGGCTGTCTTCTTTGCAGCGCAACGCCGCCGATCTCGGACTGAGGTCCGAAAAGGACGCGGCGGATGTCGATTTCGGACTCCTGACCCTGCCCGCCGAGGGCGACCTGATCCGCACGATCGGCGAGTTCACCGCCACCGTCCGCCGCGCCGCCGAGATGCGGGAACCGCACCGCATCGCCCGCTACCTCGAGGAGCTGGCCGGCGCGTACCACAAGTTCTACACGGTGGGCCGGGTGCTGCCGCAGGGCGACGAAGAGGCCACCCCTCTCACGTTCGCCCGGCTCGCCCTGTGCGAGGCCGCCCGCCAGGTGCTGGCGAACGGCCTGTCTTTGCTCGGTGTCTCAGCTCCGGAACGGATGTAAGAAATGGCGCACCCCGCGGGCCCCCGCCACGCCGACGTCTACCCCCATGCCGACGCCTCCGGGTTCCCGCCCGCGAGCGCCGAGGAACTCGACAAGCTGCCCGCGAAAGTGTGGCCGCGCAACACTTATCGCGCCGGCGACGGCATCGTGCGCATTGCCGGGATGGACGTGCGCGACCTCGCCGAGACCTACGGCACGCCGCTGTTCGTGGTCGACGAGGCCGACTTCAAGTCCCGGTGCGCCGACTACGCCGAGGCGTTCGACGACCCGGCGCTGGTGCACTACGCGTCGAAGGCGTTCCTGTCCATCGAGATCGCCCGCTGGGTGGCCGAGCAGGGCCTGAGCCTCGACGTGTGCAGCGGCGGCGAGCTCGCCGTGGCGCAGCGCGCCAACTTCCCGGCCGAGCGGATCACCTTCCACGGCAACAACAAGTCGATCGCGGAGCTCGACGCGGCGGTCGAGGCCGGCGTCGGCACCGTGGTGGTCGACTCCTACTACGAGATCGCCCGCCTCGCCGAGATCGCCGCGCGCCGCGAGGTCGTGCAAGCGGTCCTCGTGCGTGTGACGGTCGGCGTCGAGGCCCACACGCACGAGTTCATCGCCACCGCCCACGAGGACCAGAAGTTCGGCTTTTCGCTGGCTTCGGGCGACGCGGCCGAGGCCGTGCGCCGGGTGCTCAACGCGCCGTCGCTCAAGCTCGTGGGCCTGCACAGCCACATCGGCTCGCAGATCTTCGACGCCGACGGCTTCGAGGTCGCCGCGCGCCGCGTGGTCGGGCTGCTGGGCGACCTGGCCAAGGAGCACGGCCGTGAGCTGCTCGACCAGCTCGACCTCGTGGACCTCGGCGGTGGCTTCGGCATCGCCTACACCGAGAAGGACAATCCGCCGCCGCCCGCGCAGATGATCACACAGATCCGCGAGATCGTGCGCAAGGAGTGCGCGTACGCCGACCTGCCCGTGCCGCGCATCGCGGGGGAGCCGGGCCGTGCGATCGCCGGCCCGGGCACCATCACGTTGTACGAGGTCGGCACCATCAAGGACGTCGCACTGGGTGACAACAGCACCCGCCGCTACGTGAGCGTCGACGGCGGCATGAGTGACAACATCCGCACGGCGCTCTACGACGCGGTGTACGACTGCCGGGTGGTTTCCCGCTCCGCGAGCGAAGGTGACGAGCCCGTGCTCGCCACTCTGTCCCGAGTCGTGGGAAAACACTGTGAATCCGGCGACATCGTCGTCCGAGACTGCTGGCTACCCGACACTCTTGCTCCCGGCGACCTGCTGGCCGTCGCGGCGACCGGTGCCTACTGCTACTCGATGGCGAGTGGGTACAACCGGCAGCCGCGCCCGGCGGTGGTGGCCGTGCGCAACGGCAGCGCCCGCGTGCTGCTGCGGCGGGAGACGACGGACGACATGCTGCGCCTGGAGGTTTGAGAAGTGTCCACAGTGTCTCCATCGGACGGACGAGCGATCAGGGTCGCCCTCCTCGGCTGCGGCACCGTCGGCAGCGAGGTCGTCCGGCTGCTCACCGAGCAGGCGGACGAGCTGGCGGCGCGCGCCGGGGCCGCGGTGGAGCTGGCGGGCATCGCCGTGCGCCGCCCCGACAAGCACCCCGAGCTGCCGCAGGACCTGGTGACCGACGACGCGGCCGCGCTCGTCGTCCGCGAAGACGTCGACGTGGTCGTGGAGCTGGTCGGCGGCATCGAGCCGGTGCGCGGCTGGCTGCTCGCGGCGCTGGGCGCCGGCAAGGCCGTGGTCACGGCCAACAAGGCGCTGCTCGCCGAGCACTCGGCGGACCTGTTCGAGGCCTCCGACGCCGCGGGTGTCGACCTGTACTTCGAGGCCGCTGTGGCCGGCGCCATCCCGCTGCTGCGCCCGCTGCGCGAATCGCTGGCCGGCGACCGCATCACGCGCGTGATGGGCATCGTCAACGGCACCACCAACTACATCCTCTCCGCGATGGACACCACGGGCGCGGGCTACGCCGAGACGCTCGACGAGGCCGGCCGCCTCGGGTACGCCGAGGCCGATCCGACGGCCGACGTCGACGGTTACGACGCCGCGTCCAAGGCCGCGATCCTCGCCTCGCTGGCGTTCCACACGCGCGTGACAGCGAAGGACGTGCACCGCGAGGGCATCGCCGACGTCACCGCGGCCGACCTGGTCGCCGCGCGCGTGCTGGGCCGCACGGTGAAGCTGCTGGCGATCTGCGAGCGCGTGACGGCCGACGACGGCGCCGAGTCCGTGTCGGCGCGCGTGCATCCGGTGATGATCCCGCGCAGCCACCAGCTCGCGGGAGTCAGCGGCGCGTTCAACGCCGTCTACGTGGAAGCCGACGCGGCGGGCGAGCTGATGTTCTACGGCCAGGGTGCCGGCGGGGCCCCCACGGCGAGCGCGGTGCTGGGCGACCTCGTCGCCGTGGCCCGCAACCGGGTGATCGGCGGCCGCGGTCCGCGCGAGTCGGCGCACGCCGCGCTGCCCGTGCGCCCGATGGGCCAGACGCCCACGCGCTACCACGTGAGCCTCGACGTCGCCGACCGCGCGGGCGTGCTCGCCCAGGTGGCGCAGGCGTTCGCGGGCCACGGCGTGAGCATCGCCGCCGTGCGCCAGCGCGACGCCAACGACACGGCGAGCCTCGTGGTGGTCACCCACTTGGCGCCCGACGCGGCGTTGCAGTCCACTGTGGACGAGCTCGCGAAGCTCGATGTGGTGCACCAGGTTGTCAGCGTGATGCGGGTGGAAGGCGAAGACCAATGAGTGCGTGGCCCGGGATCATCGAGGCGTACCGCGACCGAGTCCCCGTGCCGGACGGCGCGCAGGTGGTGACGCTCGGCGAGGGCAACACCCCGCTGTTGCCCGCCGCGCACCTGTCGGAGCTCACGGGCTGCACGGTGTACCTCAAGGTGGAGGGCGCGAACCCCACCGGCTCGTTCAAGGACCGCGGCATGACCGTGGCCATCACCCACGCGCTGGCGAGCGGGCTCAAGGCCGTGATCTGCGCGTCGACGGGCAACACGTCGGCGTCGGCGGCCGCCTACGCGGCGCGCGCCGGGCTCACCTGCGCGGTGCTCGTGCCGCAAGGCAAGATCGCGATGGGCAAGCTCGCCCAGGCCGTGCTGCACGGCGCGCGCATCCTGCAGGTCGACGGCAACTTCGACGACTGCCTCGAGCTCGCGCGCAAGACGTCGGCCGACTACCCCGTGACGCTGGTGAACTCCGTGAACCCGGTGCGCATCGCGGGCCAGAAGACCGCGGCGTTCGAGGTCTGCGACGCGCTCGGCCAGGCGCCCGACATCCACTGCCTGCCGGTGGGCAACGCGGGCAACATCACCGCCTACTGGGCCGGGTATTCGGAGTACGCCGAAGACGGTGTGGTGAAGAACACCCCGCGGATGTTCGGCTTCCAGGCGGCCGGCGCCGCGCCGCTCGTGCTGGGTGAACCGGTCTCGGACCCCGACACCATCGCGACGGCGATCCGCATCGGCAGCCCGGCTTCGTGGGCGAGCGCGGTGAAGGCGAAGGAAGAGTCCGACGGCCTGTTCGAGGCGATCACCGACGCGAAGATCCTCGAGGCCTACCGCCTGCTGGCCGGACGCGAGGGCGTGTTCGTGGAGCCCGCGTCGGCCACCAGCGTCGCCGGCCTGCTCGCCACCGCCGCGGACGGCCGGCTGCCGAAGGGCAGCACGGTCGTGTGCACGGTCACCGGCCACGGCCTCAAGGACCCCGCGACCGCGCTCGAGGGCAACGTCGAGGTCGAGCCCCTCGCCGTCGATCCCACGGCGGTCGCCGCGGCGCTGGACCTGCGGTGACGGGCTCCTCGGGCCTGCCGGTGGGCGCGTCGTTCCGGGCCGTGGTGCCGGGTTCGACGGCCAACCTCGGCCCGGGATTCGACGCGCTGGGCCTGGCGCTGGCGTATCACGACGTCGTCGAACTGCAGGTGACCGAGGACGGCCTCAAGGTCGAGGTGGTCGATGCCGGCGCCGGCGGGGTCGCCGACGTCCCCACCGACGAGACGCACCTCGTGGTGCGGGCGATCCGCCGCGCGTGCGCGCACCTCGACGTGCGCCCGCCGGGCCTGCACCTGCGTTGCTTCAACAAGATCCCGCACGCGCGCGGACTCGGTTCCTCGGCCGCCGCCGTGGTGTCCGGCGTGGCGCTGGGTTACGCGCTGGCGGGCGTCGCGCTCGACGACGGGGCTTTGCAGCTCGCGGCCGAGTTCGAGGGCCACGCGGACAACGCGGCCGCCAGCCTGCTCGGCGGGCTCGTGGTGGCGTGGTGCGAAAACGGGCGCTTCCATGCCGAACGCGTGGAGCCCAGTACCAAGATCCGTCCTGTGGTGGCGATCCCGGCGCTGAAGTCGTCCACGGACGCCACGCGCGGCCTGCTGCCGCAGCACGTTCCGCACGCCGACGCGGCGCACAGCGCGGGCCGCACAGCGCTTTCGGTGCTCGCCATGACGACCAAACCCGAGCTGCTGCTGGCCGCCACGGAAGACCGGCTGCACCAGGAGTACCGGGCCAGCGCGTACCCCGCGAGCTCCGAACTGGTGCGCACGCTCCGTGCGCACGGCGTGGCGGCGACGATCTCCGGCGCCGGTCCGACGGTGCTCGCCCTCACCACGACGGGAATATTGCCGCCGGAATGCGACGTTGAGGGGTTCGACGTCGCCGAGCTGGGCGTGGACCTGACGGGTGTTCAGGTTGCGGCTCAGTAAAGCCCCGGTCACGTGGCGGGCGGAACGTGCGCCACGCGGGGGGGTGGTTGTTGCACCCGTCCACAGGGCGGTCTACCCTCGGGGGCGTTCGATCACCGTGCGTTTCCGCACCCGATGCCGGTCCTGTTCGCTCCTCGCGAGCCTCCGGTCCGCATCCTTCGTCGATCCGCCAACTCTGCGCCGCCTGGCAAGCGGGACGCGGAGGGACGCAGGCGGGTTTCCGGTTTCGGCGGTGCCGAATTCCGTTTCCTCCGTTTGGGGGAGGCAAACACCCCTGTGCTGGCGACGCTCTCGCTGTGTTCCGCACGGCTAGGCGCGACTCGCCCGCATCGGAAGCAAATGCCGTTTCGCGATCAGACGCGATCGGCGGCAGTCCGCTGATCCACCTGGAGGCGTGGATCGGTCAGGAAGGACATGTGTGAGCAACACCGATCTGTTGAGCGGCGACGTGGAGACCCCCGCCGCGGCCGCTGAGACGAATGGGGCCGCGGCCGCTCCGAAGCGCCGCACCGGGGGCCTGTCGGGGATGGTCATCGCCGAACTCCGCCAGCTGGCGGGCGAACTGGGTGTGGGCGAGACCACGGGGATGCGCAAGGGTGACCTGATCGCCGCGATCCGCGAGCGGCAGGGCAAGACCAAGAAGCGCACCGCCACGGCGGAGACTCTCCCGCTCGACGGCGTCGGCGACACTCCGGCTCCCAAGGCCTCGAAGGCCGCGAAGAGCGAAGAGCCGGCCCGGGCCGAGAAGAAGCGCGAAGAGACCCCGAGCGCCGAGGCGGCGCCGGCTCCCAAGGCCGAGACCAACGGTTCGGCTTTCGGAACCGAAGCGGCGCCGGCCGAGAAGCCCGCGCAGAACGACCACGGCGGCCAGCAGAACTCCGACGGGCAGCAGGAGGAAGGCGGCCGCAGCCGTCGTCGCCGCGGCTCGAACCGTGCCGCGGGCGCGCCCGACGGCCAGCGTGAGCCGCGCGAGCAGCGTGACGGTGGCCAGCAGCGTGACGGTGGCCAGCGTGGCGACCGTGAGCAGCGTGGTGACCGTGAGCAGCGTGGCGATCGTGGTGACCGCGCCGAGCGTCAGGGCGGCCGCGACAACAACCGCGGCGGCTCGGACAACCGGGACAACCGCGACAACCGCCAGCGCAACAACCAGCAGGACAGCGGCAACCGCGGCCAGCAGGACAACCGTTCGCAGGGCCCGGAGGACGACGAAGAGGGCGGCCGTCGCGGCCGTCGCTTCCGCGACCGCCGTCGCCGGGGCAGCGGGGGCGGGCGCGCCGAAGGCGGTTCGCCGGACACGGAGATCCGCGAGGACGACGTCCTGCTGCCGGTCGCCGGCATCCTGGACGTGCTCGACAACTACGCGTTCGTGCGCACGTCCGGCTACCTCGCCGGGCCGAACGACGTGTACGTGTCGCTCTCGCTGGTCCGCAAGTACGGCCTGCGCCGCGGTGACGCCATCACCGGTGTCGTCCGGCAGCCGCGTGACGGCGAGCAGCAGCGGCAGAAGTTCAACCCGCTGGTGCGCGTCGACTCGATCAACGGCCTGGAGCCTGACGAGGCCAAGCGCCGCCCCGACTTCACCAAGCTGACCCCGCTCTACCCCAACGAGCGCCTGCGCCTCGAGACCGAGTCGCACAAGCTCACCACCCGCGTGATCGACCTGATCATGCCGGTCGGCAAGGGGCAGCGCGCCCTGATCGTGTCGCCGCCGAAGGCCGGTAAGACCACGATCATGCAGGACATCGCCAACGCGATCACCACGAACAACCCCGAGTGCCACCTCATGGTCGTGCTGGTCGACGAGCGGCCGGAAGAGGTCACGGACATGCAGCGGTCCGTGAAGGGCGAGGTCATCGCCTCGACCTTCGACCGCCCGCCGGCCGACCACACCTCGGTCGCGGAGCTCTCGATCGAGCGCGCCAAGCGCCTGGTCGAGATGGGCCACGACGTGGTGGTGCTGCTCGACTCGATCACCCGCCTCGGCCGCGCCTACAACCTGGCCGCGCCCGCGTCGGGCCGGATCCTGTCCGGTGGTGTCGACTCGACCGCGCTGTACCCGCCGAAGCGTTTCCTGGGTGCCGCGCGCAACATCGAGAACGGCGGCTCGCTCACCATCTTCGCCACGGCGATGGTGGAGACGGGCTCCACGATGGACACGGTGATCTTCGAAGAGTTCAAGGGCACCGGCAACGCCGAGCTCAAGCTCGACCGCAAGATCTCCGAGCGCCGTGTGTTCCCCGCGGTCGACGTCAACCCGTCCGGCACTCGCAAGGAAGAGCTGCTGCTCTCGCCGGACGAGCTCGCCGTCACGCACAAGCTGCACCGCGTGCTCCACGCGCTGGACTCCCAGCAGGCCATCGACCTGCTGATCTCGCGCCTGCGCAAGACGAAGACCAACATCGAGTTCCTCATGCAGGTCTCGAAGACGGCCCTCGGCGCGAACGACGAGGACTGAGCTCCACCGTTTCACCGTCCGTGAAGGGCACTGTGAGGGAATCCGATTCCCCCGCAGTGCCCTTTCACCGCGTCTGGGGCTGACGGCCGATGAGCCGAGGAATACCAGGCCAGGAGGGTTGGTTGAACTCACCGTCAGCCCGTCTGGCACAATGACCCGCTGAAGTCCGGCACCGGTTCACCCCGATCCTGGGGACCCGGGGCCAACAAGAGAGGACACCATGAAGAGCGGCATTCACCCTGAGTACGTGACGACTCAGGTCACCTGTAACTGCGGGAACAGCTTCACCACCCGCAGCACCAAGGACTCGGGCGCGATCCACGTCGAGATCTGCTCGAACTGCCACCCGTTCTACACCGGCAAGCAGAAGATCATGGACACCGGTGGCCGGGTTGCGCGCTTCGAGAAGCGCTACGGCAAGCGGCAGAAGAACGACGCCAAGTAGCTTCGCCCACGGCGCCCACTCGCACGTGCGAGTGGGCGCCGTTTGCTGTCTGTCGGTGGAATTCTGTCGTTGGTGGTACTAGGCCCGGAAGAAGGCGCGGAAGTGGATTCGACTTCGCTCAAGGGGTTGCTCGCCGAGCACGCCCAACTGGAAGAGCAGCTGGCGGACCCGGCCGTGCACGCCGACCAGGCCAAGGCCCGCAAGCTGGGCCGCCGCTACGCGGAGCTGAGCCCGGTCGTGCGCGCCGTGCGTGAGCTCGACCAGACGCGCGACGACCTCTCCGCGGCCAAGGAGCTGGCGGCCGAGGACTCGACATTCGCGGAAGAGGCCGACGAGCTGGCCGCGAAGATCCCCGATCTCGAGTCCCGCCTCACGGAGCTGCTGCTGCCGCGCGACCCGTACGACGGCTCCGACGTGGTCATGGAGGTCAAGTCCGGCGAAGGCGGCGAGGAGTCCGCTCTGTTCGCGGGCGACCTGCTGCGCATGTACCTGCGCTACGCCGAGCGCCACGGCTGGAAGGCCGAGGTCCTCGACTCGACCGAGTCCGACCTCGGCGGCTTCAAGGACGTCACCCTGTCGATCAAGAGCAAGACCGCCGACGTCGACGGCGTCTGGTCGCGCCTGAAGTTCGAGGGCGGCGTGCACCGCGTGCAGCGCGTGCCGGCGACCGAGTCGCAGGGCCGCATCCACACGTCTGCCGCGGGTGTGCTGATCTACCCCGAGCCCGAAGAGGTCGAGGTCGAGATCGACCCGAACGACCTGCGTATCGACGTCTTCCGCTCGTCGGGCCCCGGCGGCCAGAGCGTGAACACCACCGACTCGGCCGTGCGCATCACGCACCTGCCGACCGGCATCGTCGTCTCGTGCCAGAACGAGAAGTCCCAGATCCAGAACCGCGCCCGTGCGCTGCAGGTGCTGCAGGCGCGCCTGCAGGCCATCGCCGAGGAAGAGGCCGCGGCGAAGGCCTCGGACGCCCGCCGTTCGCAGGTCCGCACCGTCGACCGCTCCGAGCGCGTGCGCACGTACAACTTCCCGGAGAACCGCATCTCGGACCACCGGGTGAACTACAAGGCCTACAACCTCGACCAGGTCCTCGACGGCGACCTCGACGGCGTCCTCGACGCCCTGGCGACGGCCGACCGCGAGGAGCGGCTTGCCGCCCAGTCCGGTTGAGTCAGTCCGGCTGAGCCAGCCCCGCCGCCTCGGACACCTCAGCCGCCTCAGACAGCGGCCGCGATCTCCTCGGTCAGCGGCTCGTCGTCCTCGCGTTCTCTCTGCGGCTTCGGCGGCTCTTCGGCGCGCGGCAGCAGGCTGAGGGTCGCGAACGCGAGCGCCAGCACGGTCGGGAACAGCGTGAGCAGCTGGTGCTTCACGCCTTCCACGCCTTCGCCCAGCGCGGACAGCCCGAGCTGCCCGATGGCGAAGAACGTCAGCATCAGCACCACGAGGCCGTACTCGCGCCGCCCCCGCCGGAAGGCGCGCACGGCCGCCCAGATCATCAGCAGCCACAGGGGAACCAGTACGAACAGCCCTGCGGGCGCGGCCAGCGCGGCGGGCCCGGAGAACACCGGCACGCGGTGCTCCTTCGACAGCCGTGGCCGGCCGGAGAGCTCACCGAAGCTGCCGAGGTTGTCGGGGCGCGCGGTGAGCGTGTTCACACCGCCCTGCTGCAGGATCTGCGCGACGCGCGCGGGGTGCGACTCGTAGTACGCCAGCACGTTGCGGCGGCTGATCTTGTCGCGGTACTGCGGGTAGAGCGGGTCGGTCCTGGCCGCGCCCGGGGTCCACCAGCCGGTGCCGATGTAGCGCGCGAACGATTGTGGAAGTCCGAGTGCGGCCAGGTCGGCGTTCGTGTCGTGCTTGCCGTCCGCAATGGAATCGAAGATCGCGTTGTACACGTTGGCCTCGCGGTACTCCGCGTTGGCCGGGTCGCCGTGCGACTGCACCGCGAACGTCCCGCCGCCCACGAGCAGGAGCACCGCGAGCGGCAGCGGCCAGCGGGCCTTGCCGCGCTCGCCCTGGGGTTTCACCAGCAGCACCGCGAGCACGAAAACGGGGATGAGCAACAGCGTCTGCGACTTCGCATTGATGCCGATCAGTCCACCGAGGACGGTGAAGGCGGCGCCGGCGTAGCGCTGGGCGCGGTCGCGGTGCATCAGCAGGAGGCCGCCGGCGATCAGCAGCATGCCGAGGAAGGCCGCGCCCTCGCTGAGCGTGGAGGCGAAGTAGCCGAAGAACGCGGAGTCGCCCATGACGATCAGCAGCAGGACCGTCGCGACGACCTTGCCGCGGCGCTCCAGGTCGAGGCCGGTGACCGCGGCGGTGATGGCCACCGCGACGAGCACGCAGGTACCGACGCCGAGGACCAGCAGGTTCAGGACGGCGCTCGAGCCGAAGAGGTGACCGGCTTTGCTCGCCAGCCAGTCGAGCCAGGTTTGGCTCGAGACGTAGTCGCTTGTGCAGGGGACCCCGGCGCCGTAGCTGAACCGGACGAACCCCTCCGACGGGCGGTCGAGCTGCTTGCCGCCGAGTTTGCAGAGCAGCCGCCAGCCGTCGCCGTTGTCGGCCATGCCGATGGGTCGGGGGATGAGGAAACGGACCAGGAGCAGAGCGAGGGAAGCGCCGAAGATGGCGAGACCGAAGCGGAGGTCTTTGGTTCGCACCCGGCCGAGTGTAGGCAGGGCGGTGCCGGGCCGCAGTGTGTGCGGGCATCCCGGTCACCGCCACCAGGCCGGCGCCGCGGCACTCGCCGCGGTCAGCCCGCCCAGTACCCCGACACGAAGCGCAGGAAGATCAGCGCGCCGATCGTCGTGTTCGCGTACAGCACGCCGTAGACCACACCGCGCAGCTTCGGCCTGCGCTCGGCGAACAGCACGAGCGCCACGTACATCACCAGGCACGGCAACAGGTAGCGGTGCACCGACACCACGTTGTTGTTGATCGTCAGCATCACGATCGACGCGATGCCGAACAGTGCGAGCGGGATGCCCTTGGCGCGCAAGGCGATGAAGATGTACACAGAGGACACGAGCAGCAACGCGAGCCCGATGGTGGGCAGCACGTGGCTCATCAGCGTCCAGCCGTCCATCGGGGTGTCGCCGAGGAGCGCGTGGGCCGTCAGCTTCGTCTCGGTCCAGCCGGTGGCGAAGATGTTCGGGTTGAACTTGTGGTACGACCAGGTGGCCACGCCCTTGAGCGCGTTGAAGCTCGCCATGGCGCTGCCGGTCTGGATCTTCATGTACAGCATGTGCGCGCCGAGGCCGAGGAACGCGGCGGGGAACCACAGTAACCGCCAGTTCAGCAGGCCGCGCAGCTTCCAGTCCTTCGAGCGCCAGAACTCCAGGAAGCACAGGCCCACGAACACCGCCGCGGTGATCCGCGAGGCCGTGAGCGGGATCAGGCACAGGCCCATCCACAGCCACTGGCGCCGCAGCGCGAACAGGTAGGCCCAGAAGCCCAGCGCGCAGAAGACCGCTTCGCTGTAGAACGAGTGCAGGAAGAACGCCGTGGGCGCGGTGAGGAACGCGGCGACCACCAGCCACTGGGCACGGGCGCCGGTGAAGTAGAAGCGGGCGATCTTGAGCAGTGCCGTGGTGGCGAGCCACGTCGCGACCACGTTGACCACGAAGCCCGCGACGAGGATCCCGATCAGGTGGAAGCTGATCGTCTGCACGAGCCACACGCAGATCGGGAACACCGGGTAGAACGCGCGCAGGGGCACGTAGCTGCTGGTGTAGGCGTGCTGCGCGATGTCGCCGTAGTTGCCGGCGTCCCAGCGGTAGGTGTGCGCGAGCAGGCTCCAGGTCGAGCCGATGCCGGTCTTCGGCACGCCCTCGCTCACCGGGGACGACGGGCCGAACAGCCACGCCACCGCGATCAGCACGACGTTCCACGCGAGCACCACGGCCAGCACACGGGCGAAGTCGCCCGTGAGCCAGCGCGGCACGCGCGAAACCGCGTCGGGCTGCTTCGGTTCGTCCTCGGAGGTGAGCTCCTCGGCGGTCACCGTGGCGGTCATACCGTGCCTCCCGGCTGTTCGGTGGCGGCCACCGGGACCGGGGTCCGCTGCCGGAAGACGACCTTTTGGTAGAGCACGTAGTTCCACACCAGACCCACGGCGATGCCGGCGAACTTCGGCACGAGCACCGTGACGTGGGGCAGCAGCGACCCGACCGCGAAGATCACCGCCGCCTGCACCACCCACAGCCCGAACGCGGTGATGGCGAAGAACAGCAGCACCTGCTTGCGGACGTCGCCGTCCTTGGCGCGGAAGGTGAAGTTGCGGTTGAGCACGAAGCTCAGCAGCATGCCCGCGGTCGTCGAGCACAGGTTCGCGACGAACAGCGGCAGCCCGACGCTGGAGTACAGCAGCGCGAAGCCCACCGCGTCGACGAGCGTGTTGGCGACACCGACCACACCGAAGCGGATCTGCTGCGCGGTCAGGAGCTTCATCAGGCCCTGCTCTCCGCCTGGACCGCATCGACGGTGTCCACGGTGTCCAGGGTTTCCAGGGTTTCCGCAGCGCGCCCGGTCGGATTCGAGGTGACGCGAGCGTCGGAGGCGAGACCCGTCCGCACCGAGGCGACGCCGTACAGCGGCCGGTTCTGCACCTGCGAGTACGTGCGGCCGATGTAGCTGCCGAGCACGCCGAGCATGATGATCTGGATGCCGCCGAGGAAGAACATCGCGATCGTGATGAACGCCCAGCCGGGCACCGCGGTCGCCGGCGCGAACAGCTTCACGCCGATGACGTAGAGCACGCCGACGAAGCTGAGCGCGGAGATCAGGTAGCCGAGACGGCTGATCATGCGCAGCGGCGTGACGGAGAAACCGAGGATGCCGTCGGCGGCGAAGCGCAGCATCTTGCGCAGCGGGTAGCCGGTGACGCCCGCGTGGCGCTTGTCGCGATCGAACAGCACCGCGGTCTGGCGGAACCCGATGTAGGAGACCAGGCCGCGCAGGAAGCGGTCGCGCTCGCGGTACTTGCGCAGCTCGTCCACGACCTTGCGGTCGATCAGCCGGAAATCACCGGTGTTCTTGGGGATGTCGACGGCGGCCATCTTGCGCAGGAACCAGTAGAACGCGCCGGCGGTGAACCTCTTGAACGCGCTGTCCTGCCGCGAGCGGCGCTGCGCGTAGACGACGTCGTAGCCCTCTTCCCAGCGCTCGATCAGTTCGAGCGCGACGCGCGGCGGGTCCTGCAGGTCGCTGTCCATGATGATCGTCGCGTCGGCGTCGACCAGGTCGAGGCCCGCGGTCACGGCCATCTGGTGGCCGAAGTTGCGCGCGAGCTCGATCACGGTCACCCGCTCGTCGCGCCGGGACAGCTCGGTGAGCAGCACGAGCGAGCTGTCGCGGCTGCCGTCGTCGACGTAGAGGAAGCTGAGTTCGTACCGGTCTGCCAGCGGCCTGGTGACCTCGTCCACGGTCCGGTGGAGCAGGTCGATGTTGCCTTCCTCGTTGAAGATAGGGAAGACGAACGCGATCCGGCGTCTGTCGCTCGAGGGCTCCGAAGACACGCCAATCATGACGGGACTCCCGTTTGACTCAATGGATCGGGCGAACGCGCTGATCCGCGGCCCGGAGGACCTCAGGATCTTAAGAGATCACGCTCACGGTGCTTCTTCGGGCCCGCATCGGGGCCCGCCTGCGGCCAGGCGGCTCCGGAAGCGCGCCGGAGGTCGATACGCTGGGCGGAGGATTTTCGACGTGAGGGAAAACTTGTGAATCGGCAGCCGCTGCGCCTGGCCATCATGGAGGCCACCCGCATCCTCACCGAGGCGGGCGTGGAGTCGCCGCGGACGGACGCGGACCTGATCGCCGCGCACGTGCTCGGGGTCGATCGCGGGCGGTTGCCGATGGTGCCGCTGGTCGACCCGCCCGTGATCGAGGCGATCGGGCAGCTCGTGGCGCAGCGCGCGAAGCGGATCCCGCTGCAGTACCTCACCGGGTGGGCCGCACTGGGCAACATCACGGTGAACGTGGGCCCCGGCGTGTTCGTGCCGCGCCCGGAGACTGAGCTGCTGCTGGACTGGGGCCTGAAGTTCCTCCACGGACGCGAGTTCCCCGTGGTCGTCGACCTGTGCACGGGGTCCGCCGCGCTGGCCCTGGCGCTGGCGCACGAGCGGCCGGACGCCGTCGTGTACGCCGTGGACGTCGACCCCCAGGCGCTCGCGTGGGCCCGGCACAACGCCGACGTGCACTCCGACGCGGGCGACACCCCCGTGCGCCTCTACTCGGGCGACATCGGCGACCCGACGATGTTCGCCGAGCTCGACGGCCTTGTCGACCTGGTGCTCTGCAACCCGCCGTACGTCCCCGAAGGCACGCCCGTGCCCCCGGAGGTCGCAGAGCACGACCCGGCGCGCGCGGTGTTCGCCGAGGAGAGCGGCCTGGCGGTGATCCGCCACGCCATCGCGGCCGGCGCCCGCCTGCTGCGTCCCGGCGGCGGATTGGCGATCGAGCACGACGACACCCACGGGTCGGCCGTGCCGGCGCTCGTGCGGGCGCGCCGCGTGCTCACCGCGGTCGAGGACCACCCCGACTTCACGGGCCGGGCCCGCTACGTCACTGCCCGCCGCCTGGGCTGAAGCCGGGCCGAAACCGCACGGTTCGCCGTAGTCTCTCGCGCATGGCCTGCCGGATCACCGAACTCGTCATCGACTGCGCCGACCCCCAGCGCCTGGGGGACTTCTGGTGCGAGGTCCTCGGCTACGTCGAGCTCGGCTGGGAGGGCGCCGACCTGGAGATCGGCCCGCCCGGCGGCTTCGGCGGGCCGCTGCCGACCCTGGTGCTCAGCCGCAGCGACGAGCCCAAGCGCGGGAAACTGCCGCTGCACCTCGACGTCAACCCGACCGATCGCGACCAGGACGCGGAACTCGAGCGCCTCCTCGCCGCGGGCGCGCGCCCGGCCGACGTCGGGCAGACCGGCGAGGAGTCCTGGCACGTGCTGGCCGACCCGGAGGGCAACGAGTTCTGCCTGCTCCGCCGCCAGGTCGACGCGGTGGACAGCCCGAGCACCGCCGGTTGAACCGAGCTGGAGGGACCATCTCGAACCCGCGCCCGGCTCGTCCCGTCTGCCGTTCGAACGACAGGTTCGGCCGGTACGCCACCTCTGTCCGACTTTCGTCGTGAGGCAATGGGGCGGATTTCGTTCGCAACCCTAACGATCCGCGGTCGACTGAATACCGTCGATCTTCGGGCCCGCCCGCTCCGGGGCGGCCCGATCGTGAAGGGGAGTGTGGATGAGACCCTCCTGGATCCCTGCCCGGCGCACGACAAGGCGCGTCTCGAAGGTGGCCGCGGTCGTCGCGGCCGTCGCCTTGCTGCCCGGGCTGACCGCCGGCACGGCGAACGCCGACACGTTCACCCGCAGCTGGCCCGCGCCGCTGGACTCCGCGCACTGGGCCGACCAATCGGCCATGACGTGGAACGACTACCGCAAGGTCCCCGGCACGAACTGGGCCGACCCGTCGCTCAAGCCGACCGAGCGCACGTTCAAGGGCGCCGTGGTGCTCGCGGACTATGCGGACGAGGACTTCGTGGTCACGAAGCCGGCGCACTCGACGGTGTTCGGCAACCCCGGGCCGTCGGCGAGCAATCTGAAGCGCGAGGACGTGGCGCAGTACTACCAGGACTTCCTCAACAAGCCGGAAACCCTCAACCACGGCCACACCATCAACGAGTACTGGATGGAGGACTCCGGCGGCCGGTTCGGCGTGGACCTCACGGCGTTCGGGCCCTACCGCATGCCGGGCAAGTCCTTCGAGTACGGCATGGAGTTCCAGGACAACGCGTGCCCGCAGGGCTCGACGTGTGACCGCGACCTGCGCACCGACGCGCGCGCCGCGTGGAAGGCCGACGTCGGTGCGCTGGCCGACCAGTTCGACTTCGTCTTCTTCCTCTCCGCGGGCCAGGACGAGAGCTCGACGTGGCAAGAGTTCGGCGAGATGAAGTTCGGCAGCCAGGACGCCGTGCCGGACGAGTTCGGCCCGCCCGGCGACGAGAGCCTGCCCAACTGGGCCGACACCCGCTACGTGCCGTGGACGTCGTGGGCCTCGGCGTCGAGCATCTGGCCCAACGCGCAGAACGGCTCCTCCACGCAGGCCGAATCGTCCGGCCAGGGCACCTACGCCCACGAGTTCAGCCACATCCTGGGCATCGGCGACAACTACAACAACCCGTTCGGCGTCCCGCCGCAGCGCGCGTACACCGGCCCGTGGGAGATGCTTTCGCGCGGCAGCTTCAACGGTCCCGGCGGCCCGCACACGCGCTGGCAGATCCCGGCCACCGAGGGCGGCTCGATGGGCGCGCACCACATGCTGCGCAACAAGCTGAAGCTCGGCATCGTCGACCCCGCCGACGTGCTGCAGCTCCACCGCGACCAGCTCGCGAAAACCGGTCCCGTGACGGCGCGGATCACCGCGCGGGAGGCGGCGCCGGAACCGGGTGCCTACACGGGGCTGAACATCGCGCTGCCGGGCGGCGACAAGTCCCCGAAGTGCGACCGCAACACCGACCCGCTGTGCGACGGCGGCGGTTACGACAACTACACGCTCGAGGTCGTCGACCGGATGGGCTCGGACTCCTTCGCGCCCGACTCCGGCGTGCTGCTGGCCAAGACCAAGAACAAGGACGCGGCGCCGTTCGAGTGGGTCGTCGACGCGAACCCGCAGGACATCGGCCTCACCGACTACGTGAAGCCGGACGGCACGCCGGTGAAGATCACCGTCGGCGACTACCGGCAGCTCAACGACGCGGCGTTCAAGGCCGGCACGGGCTCCTCGGGCGCATATGAGTACACCGACGAGGCCAACCGGCTGCACTTCCTCGTCACCGACCTCGCACGGGATCGCCGCGGCGTGCTGTCGTACACGGTCACCGTCGCGTCGCTCGACGGTGCGGGCCCGCAGGCGCGCGGTGCGCACCTGTGGCCGGCGCTGCCCGCGTTCACCAAGGGCGGGCTCGCCACGTGCGACTTCCGGCTGCTGAACACCGGTTCCGCGCGCGGGGCGAAGGCGCCGTACGACAGCGACACCTACCGGCTGAGCGCAAGCACCGACGCGAAGGGCTGGGAGGTGCGGCTGCCCAATGAGCTGGCGACGGCGAAGTTCGGGCAGACCGCCCAGATCGCCGCCTACGCGAAACGGACACCGGGCGCGCCGTACACGGCGCGGGTCAAGCTCACCGCCACATCGGTGAGTGATCCGGCGAAGACGAGCACCACCGCCTGCACGGCCATCGGGTTCTGACCCGGCGTCCCCGGCACCTGACCACCGCATTCGGGTGCCGGGGACGAGGGCTAGGCTTCGCGGCATGAGTGCGGTGTACGACTGCAGCAAGCGCGAATCCCGGGCCGAAGGGCTGGCCGCCGCGGCGTCAGCGGTGAGGTCGAGCCGGTTGGTGGTCCTGCCGACCGACACCGTCTACGGCATCGGTGCGGACGCCTTCGACGCCGGCGCCGTGCAGGCGTTGCTGCGCGCGAAGAACCGCGGTCCGGACATGCCCGTGGGCGTGCTCGTCGGTTCGTGGTCCACAGTAGACGGTCTCGTGCTCGGCCTGCCGCCGCAGGCGCGGGCGCTCGTGGAGGCGTTCTGGCCGGGCGACCTGTCCATCGTGCTCCCGCACGCGCCGAGCCTGCAGTGGGACCTCGGGCAGTCGCGCGGCACCGTGATGCTGCGGATGCCGCTGCACCCCGTCGCGCTGGAGCTGCTGCGCGACGTCGGCCCGATGGCCGTGTCGAGCGCCAACGTCTCCGGCCGCCCGCCCGCGTCCACCGCGGCCGAGGCGCAGGACCAGCTGGGCGATTCGGTGTCGGTGTACCTCGACGGCGGTTCGAGCGGCGAGGCCGTGGCTTCGTCGATCGTGGACCTCACGGGCGAGAATCCGGTGGTGCTGCGCGAAGGCGCGGTCACGCGCTCGGCGATCGCCGAGGTCATGGGCGTGCCCGTCGAGTCGCTCGCCTGAGCGGTCCACAGGGGAGGCTCCGCCAAACCGCGTCACATCCGGTCGCGGTAGCGTGACGCGGTGACTCGGACCCCCCGGCAGGCGTGACGCGGTCATGCCCCCTGTGCAAGGACTTCTCCCCATCCGGGAGTACCTCCTCGTCGCGCTGACCGCGACGGCGGTGACCTACCTGCTCACCGGCGTGGTCCGCCGCGTCGCGATCCGCATCGGCGCGATCGCCAACCCGCGCGCCCGCGACGTCCACGTGACGCCGATCCCTCGCATGGGCGGCGTCGGCATCTACCTGGGCGTGGCCGCGGCGATGGGCCTGGCGCACCAGCTGCCCGCGCTGAGCCACGGTTTCGACGCTTCGCTGGACTCCGTCGGCGTGCTGCTGGCGGCCGGCGTCATCTCGCTCATCGGCGCCCTGGACGACCGGTTCGAGCTCGACGCGTGGACGAAGCTCGCCGGCCAGGTCATGTGCGCGGGGATCCTCGTGCTCTTCGGCGTGCAGTGGGTGTCGTTCTGGGTGCCGTGGGGCGGCACCGGCGACTCGTTCGGTTCGGTGCTCGTGCTGGACAAGAACCAGGGCGCGCTGCTGACCGTCGTGATGGTCGTGGTGATGGTCAATGCGATGAACTTCGTCGACGGCCTCGACGGCCTCGCGGGCGGCCTGGGCTTCATCGCCGCGACGGCCACCTGCGCCTTCTCGCTGGGCCTGCTCGACAGCACCGGCGGCGACTTCGGCACCTACCCGCCGGCCCTCATCGCGGCGACGCTGGCGGGCGCGTGTCTGGGCTTCCTGCCCTACAACTTCCAACCCGCCAAGATCTTCATGGGCGACTCCGGCTCCATGATGATCGGCCTCATGCTCGCCGGCGCGACCACGTCCGCGAGCGGCCGCGTCAGCTACACGCGCTTCTCGGCCTCCGACGCGCTCGCCCTGCTGTCGCCCTTGGTCGTGGTCGTGGCGGTCCTCTTCGTTCCCGTCCTGGACCTCGTGATGGCCGTCATCCGCCGCACCCGCCGCGGCGAAAGCCCCTTCGCGGCCGACAAGATGCACCTCCACCACCGCCTGCTCGAGATCGGCCACTCCCAGCGCCGCGCCGTCCTGCTCATCTACTTGTGGGCCGGCATCCTCGCCTTCGGCGCGGTGTCCGTGACGCTCTTCGACGACACGGCCGTGTTCTGGGTCATCGGGGCGGGTCTGGTGGTGGCCGTGCTGGTGTCCCTGGTGCCGCGGTTGCGGGCGCGGCACCGAGCCGGCTGAGGTCTTCGCGAATTCCGATTCACCTCCTCTCGGCGTCCCCGTCGCCTCCTTGTGAATGTCCGATGGGGCGAGGAATCGAGGTGAAAATGCGCCAAATCGCGCTCGGCCTGTCGGCTGCGGGTTCGATGATGGCGACTTTCCCGGGGCTGGCGTCGCTGCCGAGCCGACGGGGGCGATTCCGGCCGAATCAGGAAAAACGGTGCTGTGGAACAGGTGTCTTCGATCGGGCACGCGCGTCGCTCGCGCTGCAGTGGTCGGTCTCGGTGCTGCCGGCACAGCCCGAACGACGGCCGCTCGGTGCGGGGTTCTCGGTCCGCTTTTCCCAGCCCGCAACGCGATCGGCCGCGTCAGTCCCCATCGGACGGTTTCGGTCGGCATCGTGACCGCGACCAGTCTCGACGGGAACGCGCTGGCCTGTACCAATCCCGGCCGTCCCTGGGCTGCGTGAACCGTTTCGATGAATGCGCCGCGGCGGTCGTCCCGTGGGTCATTCTTGTTCATTTCCGCGACCGATCATCCAGTCGCGGAAATGAATTCTGCCGCCCCGGTTTTCGCGCCCGCGTGGACCCGGGGCAGCCCGTTGTGTTGCTGGGTCGCAGGCCGGGGGTCAGGAGACCAGGTCGCGGGGTTCTCTACACTCGATCTCGAACCGAGTAGGGAGCCCAGCTGTGAGCGAAACCGAAACCTCGACCGACGCGACGGAGAACCCGCACGCCAAGGTGGTGCTGCAGGCTGCTCGCGCGATGACAAAGGCTTCGCTGCTGGTCACGCCGCCGGCGGTGCTCGTGTGCATTCTGGTGTTCAGCATCGTCTACGGGTTGCATGGCTTCCTCGGCTCGCTGGTCGGTGCCGTGCTGGCGATGCTGGCGGCCCTGTCGACGCTCGGGCTCATGCGCTTCAGCGCGGGCCAGGACCCGATGTTCGTCATGGTGATCGCGCTCGGTGGGTACGTGGTCAAGGTCGTGCTGCTGTTCGGCGCGCTCACGTTGCTCAAGGGCGTGCCCGCGCTGCATCCGTTGTCGCTGGGACTCACCATGATCGTGGCGATCCTGGTGTCCGCCGCGGCCGAGTTCGCGGCCTTCCGCAAGACGAAGATCCCGACGATCATCCCGTCCTGACGCGAACCCGGCACCCTCGGCTACCGACAGTGAGAGCACGCTGCGGGCATCCGTGTGTGACCTGAAACACGCCAGCCGACTTTCGGGTGTGTGGCACACCTCGCCGAGGCGCTCACCTGTGGTGTTGCGAAACCGGTCGCGCGCGTCCCGGACTTGGGTCCTGGATGGACTCGGGACCTAAGTCCTGAGCTGATCGGCTGGTATGAAGTACGCGTGTACGGCACCGATTGACCTGCTGGTAGGGTCCGCTTCAAGGGTGGCGGCCTCGCCCGCGCACTCCCTCAAACGAACCGCGACCAGCAGTGTGGCGACCCGATGGTTCCGCCCCTCAGCCGCTGGTCCGAAGTGGATTGCAGGGCAGTGCTCTTGCGAGCCAACCTCTGTGCAGGGCATGAGAATCATTCACTGCGCGGTGGGGCTGGCCGCCTCCGGCGTGCTCGTGCGTATCGGGTACGTTAAGTCCAGATCGTGACGATTCCCCCGGCGGAGTGAACGCCGGCCGGGAGAACCGGGAGGAGCGCAGTGATCGCGCTGGTACTGACCGAGGGTGCTGTTTTCACGCCCCCTGGTACTGATGCCTTCGAGCTGCCGCCGTTTTTGGGGTCTGGCGAGTGGGGCTTGAACAAGCCGAAGCTGCTGGTGATCATCGCTTTGATCATCGTCGCCGGCTACTTCTTGGTGGCTTCGCGCAAGCTGAAGATCGTGCCCACCAAGGGCCAGTTCATCGCAGAGTCCGTCTATGACTTCAGCCGCAACAACATCACGCGGAGCCAGATCGGCTCGAAGGAGTTCAAGCCGTTCATCCCGCTGGTTCTCGCGTTGTTCACCTTTATCTTGGTGAACAACCTCTTCGGGATCATTCCGTTCTTCCAGTTCCCGACCATGGCGCGGATCGGCTTCCCGCTGGCCATGTCGCTTCTCGTGGTCTACCCGGTCTACCACTACGTGGGCATCAAGAAGCACGGCCTGGGCGGGTACCTGAAGAACCAGTTGGCGCCGGCGGGGATCCCGAAGTTCGTGCTCCCGCTCTACGGCCTGATCGAGTTCGCGCAGAAGTTCTTCATCACCCCGATCACGCTGGCCATCCGTGTTTTTGCCGCCATGTTCGCGGGTCACCTGATCATCATCGTGTTCACCCTGGGCGGCACCTTCCTGCTCACGGAGACCTCGGGCTGGGCCCTCAAGCCGGTGTCGATCCTGGGCTGGGTCCTGGCAATCCTGATGACTTTCCTCGAGGCCTTCATCCAGGTGCTGCAGGCCTACATCTTCGCCCTGCTGTCGGCCGGGTACATCGGCGCCGCGCTGGCGTCGGAGCACTGAGAAACACACAAGCCCCCGATCCGCGTGAGTGCGCGGACCGAAGTGAAGGGAAACGCACGTGAGCAACATCGTTCTGGCCCAGGCCGCTGAGCAGGCTGTCAACATCAACCCCGGCCTCGCCGCCATCGGCTACGGCCTGGGCGCGATCGGCCCGGGTATCGGCATCGGCCTGATCTTCGCCGCGGTCATCAACGGCACCGCGCGTCAGCCTGAGGCCCAGGGCAAGCTGCAGGGCATCGGCTTCTCGACCTTCGTGCTCACCGAGGTCCTCGCGCTGATCGGTATCGTCATCTACTTCATCGCCTCCGCGGCCTGAGTCACCCCACTCTCGCCAACTAAGGAGACGCTGTGCTGAAGACCGAACTGGTGTTGGCGGCCGAAGAGCACGCCAACCCGATCATTCCGGACATCCCGGAGCTGATCCTCGGCATCGTCGCCTTCCTGATCCTGCTGTTCATCCTGAAGAAGTACGTCGTCCCGCGTTTCGAGACTGCGTACGAGGAACGGGCGCAGAAGATCGAAGGCGGCATCGAGAAGGCCGAGAAGGCCCAGGCCGAAGCCGAAGACGCGCTGGCCGAGTACAAGGCGCAGCTCGCCGAGGCCCGGTCCGAGGCCGCGAAGATCCGCGACGACGCCCGGCTCGAAGCCGAGCAGATCAAGGCGGAGCTGCGGGCCGAGGCCGAGTCCGAGTCCCAGCGGATCGTCGCGCAGGGGCAGGCTCAGCTGCAGGCCCAGAAGGCGCAGATCATCGCCGAGCTGCGGGCCGACATGGGCCGCAACGCGGTGGAGCTGGCGAGCCGCATCGTCGGCGAGTCGCTCGAAGACGAGGCGCGCCGCCGCGGCACCGTCGACCGGTTCCTCTCGGAGCTCGAGACCGCGTCGGCCACCAATGGAGCGGGGAAGTAACCAGAGATGACGCTGCATGCTGCGAGCCGTGAAGCGCTCGACCTCGCCGAGACCCGTCTCGGCGAGGTTCTGGCCGACGCGGGTACCGACCCCGCGACGGCCGGGGACGAGCTGCTCTCGGTCGTCGACCTCCTTGACCGCGAAATCGGCCTGCGCCGGTCGGTCAGCGACGCTTCGGCCAGCCCGGAGAGCCGCCAGGGCCTCGTCCGCCGGCTGTTCGACGGAAAGCTGAGCGAACCGGCCCTGAAGGTGCTCGACGCCGTGGCGGGCAGCCGCTGGTCAAGCCCCCGCGAGCTGGTGGACGGGATCGAGTCCCTCGGCCGCTCGGCGCTGCTCACCTCCGCCGAGAAGACCGGGAACGTCGAGACCGTCGAGTCCCAGCTGTTCCAGGTCGCACGGATCGTCTCGGGCTCCTCGGAGCTCGAGGCCGCGCTGTCCGACCTGGCCGCTCCCGCCGACGCCAAGCGGACTCTGGTCCGCGGGCTGTTCGCGGACAAGGTCGACGTGGTCACCCAGACCCTCGTCGAGCAGGTCGTGCGCCGCGCCAAGGGGCGCGGGGTCGGCAACGGGCTCGACAAGCTGGTCGCGCTGGCCGCGGAACGGCGTGAGCGTTCGGTCGCGTACGTGACCAGCGCCAACGCTCTCACCGACGAGCAGCAGGCCCAGCTCGGGTCGAAGCTCAACGGCATCTACGGGCGGACCCTCGCGCTGCACGTCGAGGTGGACCCCCGGCTGGGCGGCGGGCTCGTCGTCCGCGTCGGCGACGAGGTCATCGACGGCAGCACGGCCGGCCAGCTGGCGGCGGTGCGCCGCAGGCTGAGCCGCGCCTGACGGGTGCGCCCGCACCACAGACTTTGCACACTGGACAGAACAGAAGCGAGAGCGGGAACGAAATGGCGGAGCTGACGATCTCCTCGGACGAGATCCGCAGTGCGATCGAGAACTACGTCTCGAGTTACGCCCCGGATGTGAACCGGGAAGAGGTCGGCGTGGTCGCCGACGCCGGTGACGGTATCGCCCACGTCGAGGGCCTCCCCTCGGCCATGGCCAACGAGCTGCTCGAGTTCCCGGGCGGCGTCCTCGGTGTGGCGCTGAACCTGGACGCCCGTTCGATCGGTGCGGCCATCCTCGGCGACTTCGAGACGATCGAAGAGGGCCAGCAGGTCAAGCGGACCGGCCAGGTCCTGTCCGTGCCGGTCGGCGACGGCTACCTCGGCCGGGTCATCGACCCGCTGGGCGCGGCCATCGACGGGCTCGGCGAGATCGAAACCACGACCCGGCGTCCGCTGGAGCTCAAGGCCGCCTCGGTGGTCGAGCGCCAGCCGGTGTCCGAGCCGCTGCAGACCGGCATCACCGCCATCGACGCGATGACGCCGATCGGCCGTGGCCAGCGCCAGCTGATCATCGGTGACCGCAAGACGGGCAAGACCGCCGTCGCCGTGGACACGATCATCAACCAGAAGGCCAACTGGGAGACCGGCGACCCGAAGAAGCAGGTCCGCTGCATCTACGTCGCGATCGGCCAGAAGGGCTCCACGATCGCGTCGGTCAAGAAGTCGCTCGAGGACGCGGGCGCGATGGAGTACACGACCATCGTCGCCGCCCCGGCTTCCGACTCGGCCGGCTTCAAGTGGATCGCCCCCTACACCGGCTCGGCCATCGGCCAGCACTGGATGTACGAGGGCAAGCACGTCCTGATCGTGTTCGACGACCTGACCAAGCAGGCCGACGCCTACCGCGCGATCTCGCTGCTGCTGCGCCGCCCGCCGGGCCGCGAGGCGTTCCCCGGCGACGTCTTCTACTTGCACTCACGTCTCCTCGAGCGGTGCGCCAAGCTGTCGGACGAGCTGGGTGCCGGCTCGCTGACCGGCCTGCCGATCATCGAGACGAAGGCCAACGACGTGTCGGCCTACATCCCGACGAACGTCATCTCGATCACCGACGGTCAGTGCTTCTTCCAGTCGGACCTGTTCAACGCCGGTCAGCGCCCGGCCATCGACGTGGGCATCTCGGTGTCCCGCGTGGGTGGTGCCGCGCAGGTCAAGGCGATGAAGTCGGTCTCCGGTTCGCTCCGCATCGACCTGTCGCAGTACCGCGAGCTGGAGGCGTTCGCCGCCTTCGCCTCGGACCTCGACGACGCGTCGAAGGCGCAGCTCGAGCGTGGTGCGCGCCTGTACGAGGTGCTCAAGCAGCCGCAGTACTCGCCGATCCCGGTCGAGGAGCAGGTCTGCACGGTGTGGCTGGGCACCAACGGCCACTACGACTCGGTCCCGACCGAGGACGTGCGCCGCTTCAACCACGAGTTCCTCGACTCGGCCCGCCGCAAGCACACCGAGGTCCTCGGTGCGATCCGCGACAGCGGCAAGTTCGAGGACGACACGCGCGACGCGCTCGTGAACGCGGTGAACGAGTTCAAGAAGGAGTTCACGACCTCCGAGGGCAAGCCCCTGGAGTCGAACGCCGACGCGATGGACGCCGACAAGGTCGGGCAGGAGACCGTCAAGGTCAACAAGCCCGCCCCGAAGAAGTGAGCTGATAGCTCATGGCCGCACAACTCCGGGAACTTCGGTCGCGCATCAAGGCGACCAAGTCGATCGGCAAGATCACGAAGGCGATGGAGCTCATCGCCACCGCGCGCATCACCAAGGCGCGTGCGAAGGTCGCCGCTTCCCGGCCGTACGCGGACGAGATCACCAAGGTGCTCTCGGCGCTGGCCGGTGCGGCGGCGAACCTCGACCACCCGCTCCTGGTCGAGCGCCCCAACCCGAAGCGGGCCGCGGTCCTCGTCGTCACCAGCGACAAGGGCCAGTGCGGTGGGTACAACACCAACGTGCTGAAGGCGACCGAGGAACTGCTCGCCCTGCTCCGTGAGGAGGGCAAGGAGCCCGAGGTCTACGTCACCGGCAACAAGGGCCTGAACTACTACCGGTTCCGGGGCCGCGAGGTCGTCGACAGCTGGACGGGCTTCTCCGACCAGCCGGCGTACACCGACGCGGTCGCGGCGGCGGAGACGCTGGTGGAGTCGTTCCTCTCCGGCACCGAGGCGGGTGCGGCCGGCGCGCTCGCCGGGGTCGACGAGATCCACGTCGTCTACACCGAGTTCGTCTCGATGCTGACGCAGCGCCCGATCGCCAAGCGGGTCGCCCCGCTCGAGGTCGAGTACACCGAAGGTGAGGAGCAGAAGCCCGCGGGCGAGCTGCTCCCCAGCTACGAGTTCGAGCCGAGCGCCGACAAGCTGCTGGGTGCGCTGCTGCCGAAGTACATCAACACGCGCCTGTACTCGGCGCTGCTGGAGTCGGCGGCGTCCGAACTGGCAGCCCGCCGCACCGCGATGAAGGCCGCGTCGGACAATGCGAACGACCTGGTGGGCAACCTGACGCGGGAAATGAACCAGGCCCGCCAGGCGCAGATCACCCAGGAGATCTCCGAAATCGTCGGTGGCGCGAACGCGCTCACCGCAGCAGGAAGTGATGATTGATGACCAGTACTGAAACCCCGCGTGCCAAGGGGCGCATCGTGTCGGTGACCGGTCCGGTCGTCGACGTCGAGTTCCCGCGTGGTTCCGTTCCCGACCAGTACAACGCGCTCAAGGTCGAGATCGAGTTCGAGCAGCTGCGCAAGACCGTGACCCTCGAGGTCGCCAGCCACCTCGGTGACAACCTCGTCCGCACGATTTCGCTGCAGCCGCAGGACGGTCTCGTCCGCGGTGCCGAGGTCACCGACACCGGCGGCCCGATCACCGTACCGGTGGGCGACAAGGTCAAGGGCCACGTCTACAACGCCCTTGGCGAGTGCCTCGACGAGCCCGGCTACGGCGACGACCTCGAGCGCTGGGGCATCCACCGCAACCCGCCGCCCTTCGACCAGCTCGAGGGCAAGACGGAGATGCTGGAGACCGGCCTCAAGGTCGTCGACCTGCTCACCCCGTACGTGCAGGGTGGCAAGATCGGCCTGTTCGGTGGTGCCGGCGTGGGCAAGACGGTGCTCATCAAGGAGATGATTACCCGCGTCGCCCGGAACTTCGGTGGCACCTCGGTGTTCGCCGGCGTCGGCGAGCGCACCCGTGAGGGCAACGACCTCTTCCTGGAGATGTCCGAGGACGGCGTCATCAACGACACCGCCCTCGTCTTCGGCCAGATGGACGAGCCGCCGGGCACGCGTATGCGCGTCGCCCTGTCCGCGCTGACGATGGCGGAGTACTTCCGCGACGTGCAGAACCAGGACGTGCTGCTGTTCATCGACAACATCTTCCGGTTCACCCAGGCCGGTTCCGAGGTGTCGACCCTGCTGGGCCGCATGCCTTCGGCCGTGGGTTACCAGCCGACGCTGGCCGACGAGATGGGTCAGCTGCAGGAGCGGATCACCTCGACCCGAGGCCGGTCGATCACCTCGATGCAGGCGATCTACGTCCCCGCGGACGACTACACCGACCCTGCCCCGGCCGCGACGTTCGCCCACCTGGACGCAACCACCGAGCTGTCGCGTGGTGTCTTCCAGAAGGGCATCTTCCCGGCGGTGGACCCGCTGGCGTCGACGTCGACGATCCTCGACCCGGCCATCGTCGGTGAGGACCATTACCGCGTGGCTTCCGAGGTCATCCGGATCCTGCAGAAGTACAAGGAACTGCAGGACATCATCGCGATCCTCGGTATGGACGAGCTCTCGGAAGAGGACAAGCTCACCGTTCAGCGCGCGCGCCGCATCGAGCGGTTCCTGTCGCAGAACATGCTGGTCGCCGAGGCGTTCACGCAGATCCCCGGCTCGACCGTGCCGCTGGCGGAGACCATCGAGTCGTTCGACCGCATCGCGAAGGGCGACTTCGACCACTACCCGGAGCAGGCGTTCCTGGGTATCGGTGGCCTCGAGGACCTCGAGAAGAAGTACAAGGAAATCACCAAGAAGTGACTCTTTAGAAGACGCAGTCTGAGCGCGGCGGGGGCAGTGTCCATTATGGACACCCGCCCCCGCCGTTCTCGTAACCGAAGCCGGACCTATTACACTCGGTGGTGACACCCCGAGCGAAGGAGTGCTACGTGGCTGAGATGTCCGTGGAGCTGGTGGCCGTGGAGCGCCGGCTCTGGTCGGGTACCGCCACCTTCGTGGTGGCGCAGACCACCGAGGGCGAGATCGGCATCATGCCCGGCCACGAGCCGGTGCTGGGCCAGCTCGTCGAGGGTGGCGTGGTGAAGGTGAACACGACCGACGGCGAGATTCTCACAGCCGCCGTGCACGGTGGGTTCCTGTCGGTGACCGCCACCGGGGTGAGCGTGCTCGCCGAGAGCGCCGAGCTCTCCGACGAGATCGACATCGACGCGGCCAAGGCGGCCCTGACCGCGGACGACGAGGCGGAGCGCACGAGGGCAACGGCCCAGCTCCGCGCGGCCGGTCAGACAGTCTGATCGAGCGACGAGCAGGAGCCGGGCCGTGAAGATCGCCATCGTGGTGCTGGGGCTCCTGATCGTGCTCGCCGTGCTGGCGGCCTGGTACGGCCAGCGGTGGATCCGGATGCGCCGCGGCGGTGGCGTGAGCGTCGCGCTGCGGTGGCGTCCGGACAACCCGCGCGCCAGCTGGCACCTCGGGCTCGGGCGTTACGAGGGCGACGAGTTCGTCTGGTACCGCGTCTGGAGCCTCCGGTCCGGCCCGGACCGCGTGTTCCAGCGCGAGAGCATGCAGATCGCCGACCGGCGGGACCCGTCCGGCACGGAGGCGTACGCGGTGCCGGAAGGTTCCACTGTCCTGCGGTGTGAATCGCCCACCCAGGAAGCGATCGAGATCGCGATGGGGCCTGGTGCGCTCACCGGGTTCCTGTCCTGGCTGGAGTCGGCTCCGCCGGGACGAATGCTGCCGCACGCGTCCTGATCGGCCGTTACCCTGGGATGATGGAGCCCGAGGAACAGGCCGACCGCAAGCGTCGCTGGGCGAAGCTGCCCGAGCACGTGCGGCTCGAGGACATGACCACGGCCCAGGACGTCGAGCCCGGGGCCGATTCGACGTGGGATGTCGACTACGAGCGGTACTGGACCGCCCGGGAGCTGCGCTGACCCGCAAGGTGGCGGTTGCTCAGCCGCCCGGCTTCCACAGCACGTCGCCGTCCGGGTTGGCGAGCCGGCCGAGGATGAACAGCAGGTCGGACAACCGGTTGAGGTACTTCACGGCGATCGGGTTCGTCGTGTCCGGCTCCGCCTCCACGAGCGCCCACGCCGAACGCTCCGCGCGCCGCGTGACCGTGCGCGCCTGGTGTAGGTAAGCCGCGCCCGGCGTGCCGCCCGGCAAGATGAACGACGTGAGCTTCGGCAGCCGCTCGTTGAACTCGTCGCACCAGCCCTCCACGCGCTCGAGGTAGGCCTCGGTGATGCGCAGGGGCTCGTACGGGGGATTTTCCTCGATCGGCAGGCACAGGTCGGCGCCGACGTCGAACAGGTCGTTCTGCACGCGCCTGAGCACGCCGGCGATCTCGTCGCTCAGGGAACCCATCGCGACGGCCAGCCCGATGACGGAGTTGGCCTCGTCGGTATCGGCGTAGGCGCCCAGGCGGGGCGAGGTTTTGGGGATCCGCGAGCCGTCGCCGAGCGCTGTGGTGCCGCTGTCGCCGACCTTCGTGTAGACGCGGTTGATGCGAACGACCATGCCTTCGACTCTACCGGCCCCGCGTGTGCCGAAACTGGGCGAGAGGGCATGATTGGCGGCCATGAGCGAGCACTTCGACGTGCACGGCGGGGCACGGCTGGTCGGCGAGGTCGACGTGGTCGGAGCCAAGAACAGCGTGCTGAAGCTGATGGCCGCGGCCCTGCTGGCCGAGGGCACCACCACCATCACGAACTGCCCGCAGATCCTCGACGTGCCCCTGATGGGCGACGTCCTGCGCAGCGTCGGCTGCGAGGTCGAGATCAACGGCGACACGGCGCGTATCACCACGCCTGCCGAGCTGTCGCACCGCGCGGACTCGGCGGCAATGGGCAAGCTGCGCGCGTCCGTCTGCGTGCTGGGTCCGCTGGTCGGGCGGCTCAAGAAGGCCGTGGTCGCGCTGCCCGGCGGCGACGCGATCGGCTCACGGCCGCTGGACATGCACCAGAACGGCCTGCGCAAGCTGGGTGCCACGAGCACGATCGAGCACGGCTGCGTGGTCGCCAACGCCGAGTCCCTCGTCGGCGCCCAGATCTGGCTGGACTTTCCGAGCGTCGGCGCCACCGAGAACATCCTGATGGCCGCGGTGCTGGCCGAGGGCACGACCGTGATCGACAACGCGGCGCGCGAGCCCGAGATCGCCGACATCTGCACGATGCTCGTGGAGATGGGCGCGAAGATCGAGGGCGCCGGCACGTCGACGCTGACCGTGCACGGAGTGGAGCGGCTGCGCCCGACCGAGCACCGCGTGATCGGCGACCGGATCGTCGGCGCGACCTGGGCGTTCGCCGCGGCGATGACGCGGGGCGACCTGACCGTGCGCGGCGTCAACCCGCACCACCTCGACCTGGTGCTGGACAAGCTGCGGCTCGCGGGCGCCGACGTGACCACGTTCGACGAGAAGGGCTTCCGCGTCGTGCAGCCCGAGCGCCCGAAGGCGGTCGACTGGGTGACGCTGCCCTACCCGGGCTTCGCCACCGACCTGCAGCCGTTCGCGGTAGCGCTTTCGGCCGTCTCCGAGGGCACGTCGATGATCACGGAGAACGTCTACGAGGCCCGGTTCCGCTTCATCGAAGAGATGATGCGGCTCTCCGGCGACGCCCGCACCGACGGCCACCACGCCGTGGTCCGCGGGGTCGAGCAGCTCTCCAGCGCGCCGGTCTGGGCCTCCGACATCCGCGCCGGCGCCGGCCTCGTGCTCGCCGGCCTGTGCGCCGAGGGCGTCACCGAGGTCTGGGACGTCTTCCACATCGACCGCGGTTACCCGCACTTCGTCGAGAACCTCAACCGCCTCGGCGCGCGCATCGAGCGCGTGGCGGGGGAGCCCGAGCGCGCGTAGTCAGTCCACGGGGCGGGCGTCGAGTGCGCGGAGCACGTGCTCGACGACCCGGTCCAGAAATTCGGGGCCCGGGGGCTCCCGGCGCACCACAAGGCGCCAGTAGATCGGCGCCGCGAGCAGGTCCATGGCCAGCTCGATGTCGACGTCTGCCGGGAGCTCACCACGCTGGATCGCGCGCTCGAACAGCGGCCGTGCGGCGTCACGGCGAGGGCCGCCGATGCGAGTGCGCATGTCGTCGGCCGGCTCGGGGTCGCGGGCGCCCTCGGCGATGAGGTCCGGCAGGATCCGGGCGAACCGCGGGTGCGTGAGCCAGTCGTACACCGCCTGCATCGATTCGCGCAGGTCACCGCGCAGAGATCCCGTGTCCGGGGTCGGCGCGCGGCTCACGCTGAACTCCGAAACCACTGCCGAGATCATCTCGTGCTTCGAGCGCCAGCGGCGGTACAGCGCGCTCTTGCCGACGCCCGCCCGCTTGGCCACGGCCTCCATCGACAGCCGGCCGTAACCCACCTCCGCGAGCTCGTCGAGCACCGCTTCCGTGATCGCCTGCGTGACGTCGGGCTGCAGCACAGCCGCCCCGGTGGGCGTGCGGCGAGTTGTCATGATCGCATCCTAGCGGGTGGACGAGACGGTACCGTTCCATGTAGGTTGACGTCGGGACGGTACCGTATCGTCCGCTCAGGAGGAGGGCCCGATGAAGCAGCTGCTGTTCGAGGACGACCCCCAGTTCTGGTTCGAGACGCTCCGCGTGTTCGGCCACGCGAGCTACGGCGGTTCGGACTTCGGCGAGGTCGTCGCCACCGCTTCCCGCATCAAGCCCGGCGACTACGGCAGCTGGCACGACGAGTGGCTCGCCGCGGCCGAGCGCCTGGCGGCCGAGGCCGACGGGGTGGCCGCTGCGCACCCGATCAGCGCCCGCGACGCGTACTTGCGCGCGTCCACCTACTACCGCTCGGCGGAGTTCTTCCTGCACGGCAACCCTGCCGACCCGCGCATCGCCTACGCCTACGACCGCAGCGTCGAGTGCTTCCACCGCGCGATCGAGGGTTTCGCGGGCGTCGAGCGCGTCGAGATCCCGTATGAGGGTCATGTGCTGCGCGGCTACTTCTACCGCGCGCCCGGCACCGGCCGTCGCCCGATTCTGTTGGCGCACAACGGTTTCGACGGCAGCGCGGAGGATGTGCACTTCTTCGGCGCGGCCGGGGGAGCCGAGCGCGGCTACCACGTGCTGGCGTTCGACGGCCCCGGCCAGCCGAGCGCGATCCACCGCGACGGGCTCGTCTTCCGGCCCGACTGGGAGCACGTGGTGGGCCCGGTGCTCGACTTCGTGCTCGCCGACCCGGACGTCGACCCGGACAAGGTCGCGCTGCTCGGCCTCAGCCTCGGCGGCCTGCTCGCCCCCCGCGCCGCGGCTTTCGACGAGCGCATCAAGGCGGTCGTCGCCGTGGACGCTGCTCTCGTTCACCGCCGAGAGGGCGCGGACGCCCACTGCCACGTCGGCGCGCAGCGGCTCGCGACGGCCCGCGTCTTCGACTGGCTCGACGAGACGCTCTAGGTGTACTGCCTGGGGAGGTTGCGATCGGCGCGACACGTGATCGGATGATCTTGGTGTGGGGGAGGGCCTCCGGGTTCGGTGTGGATTGCGACATCTGCACCGGCTACCAGGAGGCCCTCGTGTCCCACCGTAATGCCCCGCTGTCTGAGACCGGCAGGTTGCGCCTGGCCCGGTGTGTCGTGGACGAGGGCTGGCCGTTGCGGTGGGCCGCGAAGCGGTTCCAGGTATCGGTCTCCACCGTGGTGCGGTGGGCCGGGTGCTACCGCGAGCACGGCGAAGCCGGCATGGCTGACAGGTCAAGCCGTCCACGCGCCAGCCCGCACCAGACCCCCACCCGGGTCGAGCGGCGAATCATCAAGGTCCGGGTGATCCGCCGGTGGGGGCCGGCGCGGATCGCCTACCTGCTCGGGCTGAATCCGTCCACGGTTCACCGAGTCCTGACCCGCTACCGGTGCTCCCGGCTGGCCGACCTCGACCGGGCCACCGCACGGCCGATCCGCCGCTACGAGCACGATTCGCCCGGCGACCTCGTGCATGTCGATATCAAGAAGCTGGGCAACATCCCCGACGGCGGCGGGCATCGTGTCACCGGCCGCGCCACCGGAGAGCAGAACAAGAAAGCCACCACCACAGCTCGTTACCGTCACGGCAAACCCAAGATCGGATCCAGCTACCTCCACAACGCCGTGGACGATCACTCCCGGCTTGCCTACAGCGAAATCCTGCCCGATGAGACCAAAGAAACCGCGGTCGCGTTCTGGACACGAGCGCACGCGTTCTTCGCCTCAGCCGGTATCACCATCCAGCGAGTCCTGACCGACATTCAAGCTGGGTGTGCGGCGTTGAGCCTGTCTCGTCGGCCGGCGGGAGGGATCGGGGTCGTCCGGCACCCGCCTGTGAACGTTGTTTGACCGA
>NZ_JBFBAF010000047.1:0-72267 GCF_040682095.1 Amycolatopsis sp. NPDC051372 | reverse complement strand
TTGCGGCCGGCGACGTGTTGTCAAGGCACGCTTTCCCGCCTTGACAACACGTCACCGGCCGTCAACACAATCCAGCTTCGGGGTGCACCCCCCACCGCAACACGCCCCGCGAGGCCCAAGAACCCACACCCCCACCGCAACCCGCCCCGCGAGGCCCCAAACCCCTCACCCCATAACGCGAATCGGCTCCCCAGCCTGAAAAGCCGCAATATCCTCCACCGCATCCCGGTAGAAGATCTCGTAGGTTTCGCGGCTGACGTAGCCCACGTGGGGCGTGAGGATCACGTTGTCGAGGCCGCGGATCGGATGGTCGGCGGGCAGGGGTTCCACGTCGTACACGTCGAGCGCCGCGGCCGCGATCTTCTTGTCCCGCAAGGCGGCCAGCAGCGCGGCCTCGTCGACGATCGGGCCGCGTGAGGTGTTGACCAGCAGCGCGGACGGCTTCATGCGGGCGAGTTCGGGGGCGCCGACCAGGCCGCGGCTGCGGTCGGACAGCACCACGTGCACCGACAACACATCACTACGCTCGAACAGCTCTTCCTTGCCGACAGCCGTCACCCCGTGTTCCGCGGCCTTCTCGGGCGTCAGATTCGGGCTCCACGCGATCGTCTCCATCCCGAACGCCTGCCCGATCTTCGCCGAAGCACTCCCCAGGCGCCCCAGCCCGAGCAGGCCCAGCGTCTTCCCGCTCAACACGGTCCCGACCCCGACCTGCCACCCGCCTTCCCGCATCGACCGCACATCCGCCGGCAGGTTCCGCGCCGCGGCCAGGATCAACGCCCACGTGTGCTCCAGCGTCGGCGGGCCGAGGTAACCCGTCGCCGACACGACGACCCCGTTGCGCTTCGCCGCGGCGACATCGATCGCCGCGTTGCGACGGCCGGTACTCACCAAAAGGCGCAAATCCGGCAGTCGATCGAGCACCTCCGCCGGAAACCGCGTGCGCTCACGCATCGCCACGGCGACGTCGAAACCGGCCAGCTTCCGGACCACGTCGTCGGGGCCGGTGAAGGCCTCGGTGAAGACCTCGATGTGGGCGCCGAGAGAGTCCCAATCGGCGTAGCTGAGCGCGACGTTCTGGTAGTCGTCGAGGATCGCGATCTTCATGCGCCCCACCGTAGTCCGCTCACGCGCGCAGAACAGCGTCCACCCGCAAGCCGGCGCCGGACCAGCGGATCCCGGCCAGGTCCTGGACCACGGGCGAGTCCAGCGCGCCGCGGCCCACGCCCACGACGGCGGCGGGGCCAGCCGCCACCGCCGCGGCGAGGCCGTTGCCGCTGTCCTCGAAGATCGCGCACTCCTCGATCGGTACGCCGACCCGCCGCGCGCCGAGCAGATAGCCCTCGGGGTCCGGTTTGCCCCGCGACACGTCGGCGGCGGTCACGACCACGGGCGCGAGCGGCAGGCCCGCGGCGGCGAGCCGGGCTTCGAGCAACGGCCGCGACGCCGACGTGACCACGGCCCAGTTCCCCGCCAGGCTCGCGAGCAGCTCGGCCGCGCCGGGGATCGCGACGGTGGTGCCGGCATCGCCGATCTCCAGCTCGTCGATCCAGCGTAGGCCTTCGCCGGCTTGGGCTTCGGGCAGGTACATCCGCACCGTCTCCGTGGACCGGCGGCCGTGCACCCCCTCGAGCACGGCCGCCGGGTCCAGCCCGTGCTCTCGCGCCCACCGCGTCCACGACCGCTCGACCGAAGCTGTGGAGTCCACCAGCACCCCGTCGACGTCGAACAGTACCGCACGGCATTCCAGGATCATGCTTCTCCTGCCACACAACGGAAGTACAGGAACCGGGGCTTCGTCCGCAGCCCCTTCGCGATCCGCGGGTCGGCCTCGTCGGCCTCGGCCACGGGCATCGGTTCCACCAGCCCGTCGACGGTGAACCCCGCGGCGCGCACCGCGGCGAACGTCCAGCTGAGCGGCCGGCGGTAGAACTGCACCGCTTGATGGTTGGATCCGAGCACGAACTCGTCGTCAAGCAGCTCGGTTTCGAAGTAGTTCTCGCGCTCGAACCAGTGCCAGTCCTCGCCGGGGTGGTGCACGGAGAACACGAGCTGTCCGCCCGGGCGCAACACGCGGTGGAATTCGCACAACGTCGGTCCGAAATCCTCCAGGTAGTGGAGGACAAGGGACCCGGTGACGACGTCGATCGAACCGTCCTCAAGGGACAGTGTCTTCGCGATGTCCGCGACCTCGAACTTCGCCAGGTCACCGAACTCCTTGCGCGCCAAGGAGATCAGGCCTTCGCTCACGTCGACACCCAGCACGTCGGCACCGCGGCCGGCGAGCAACGCGCTCAGGTGACCCGCCGCGCACCCGACGTCGAGCACCCGTTTGCCGGCCACGTCACCGGCCAGCTCCACGATCGCCGGGCGGTCGTACAGCGCATTCGTGACGCTGTTCGCCGCGTGCTCGGCGTAGGCCAGGCTGAACCCGTCGTACTGCGCCGTTTCGAGTCGCGCGGCGCGAGCGCGGCCGACGATCTCGTCGATGACCTCGCTCTTGGCGTCCGCGTAGTGCTGGATGTAGGTCCAGGTTTTCGCAGCCAGTGTGCGTTTCTTCGCAAGGTATGTCGCCAGCTCTTCAGGATGTGTGCGCATCCGATCACGGAAGAGCAGGTATCGCTCGGTCTGGCCGTTGCCCGGGGAATGGACGTGGAGGTTGACCTTCGGGTCGGTCCCGGTGAAGCAGCGGTGCTTCTCCCAGTCCGGCTCGCGGATCACGAGCCGGTAGCCGGCGGCTTCGAGCGCCGGCACGTAGGCGTCCTCGTCGCCGGAGTCCGGGACTTCCAGCAGGATGTCGATGATCGGCTTGGCGGCGAGGCCGGGAACCGAAGTGGACCCGACGTGTTCGAGCAGCACCACCTTCTCCCCCAGCGCTGTGCGGATTCGCTCAGCTTCGCGTTCGAACAACACCGGCCACTGTGAGTCGTACTCGGCGAGGGTCACCGTGGTGTCGAGGCACGGCGGCTCGTCGACCCAGGACGCGCGGATTTCGTCGTCGGTGTGCGGCTGCTGGCTCGTGGACGGCATGGACCCCCCCTGATCAACGGCGAATGGGCAGTCGGCCAGAATAGCGACTCGGCCGCCGGCGCGCCTCAGGAAATCGGCAGCGGCAGGATGTCCCCGGTCGCCGCCCGCAGGGCAGCCCGCATCTCCTCACGCGGCGCGGGCCGGCCCGTGAAGTGTTCCGCCTGGCCGAACGCCTGGTGCAGCAACATGTCCAGCCCCGTCGCGAGCCGGCCACCGCGAGCGGCGACGGCTTCGGCCAGCGGCGTCGGCCACGGGTGGTAGATCACGTCCAGCACGCTGGGCACGCCCGCGAGCGCGGAGACCTGAGCCAGCACCGCCTCCGGTGGCACGGTGTTCACCAGCACAGCCGTGCGCGCCGACAGCGCCGGGAAGTCCACTTCGGACCACCGGAGCACCTCGACGTCGAGGCCCGCGCTCTTGGCCGCGTCGAGCGTCTCCCCTGCCCGCGCCGGTTCCCGCACCACGAGACTCGCGGACGCCACGCCCAGTGCGGCGAGCCCGACCACCGCGGCCGCCGCCGTCCCACCGGCACCGAGCACCACCGCCCGGTCACCTGGCGAAGGCGTGTACCCACCCGCGGCCCGCAGTGCGCCCGTGACGCCGTCGACGTCGGTGCAGTCGGCGAGCCAGCCGCCCTCGACGCGCACCAGCGTGTTCGCCGCACCGACCGCCGCCGCGCGCGGCGTGACCTCGGCCGCGTGGTCGAGCGCGCGGCGCTTGCCCGGCATCGTCACCGACAGGCCGACCCACTCGGGGCCGAGCCCGTCGACGAACCCGGGCAGCTCGTCGGCGCCGGTCTCCACGCGCTCGTACGTCCAGCCCGTGAGCCCGAGCGCGTCGAACGCCGCGCGGTGCAGCACCGGCGAAAGCGAGTGCTCGACCGGCTTGCCCAGCACCGCGGCCTTGCGGGGCCCGTCAGAAGACGCCACGGGAATGCGCCAGATCAATGTTCTTGTTGTGGTCGGTCAGCGTCGAGGCGAAGCAGGAGTGCCCGTCCTTCTCGCACTTCACGAAGTACAGCTCGTCGCCGTCCGGCGGGTCGAGCGCCGCCTTGATGGCGTCGGTGCTGGGCACCCCGATCGGGGTCGGCGGGAGACCGTAGTTCAGGTACGTGTTGTACGGCCCCGGAGCTTCTCGATCCGCCTTGCTCGTGAGCAAGGTCGGTTTGTCGACCACGTAGTTCACGGTCGAGTCGAAGCCGAGTCTGATCTTCTGGTCGAGCCGGTTGTAGATGACCCGCGCGATCTTGGGGAAGTCGGGGGTGATCGCCTCGCGCTCGATGAGCGACGCGACGATCAGCGTCTGGTACGGCGTCTGCTTGGGCCCGGTGCTCTGGGCACTCAAGCCCGCGGCCTGGATGGCCGAGGCCGACTGCTTCACGATGTTCGTGATCAGCTCCGACGCGGTCCAGCCCGGTTTGACGTCGTAGAGGCCCGGCGCGATCAGGCCTTCGATGCGCTTGTCCTTGCTCAGGGCCTTCTGCGCGGGGTCCACCGCCCAGTCGGGCACGCCGAGCGTCTTGAGGTCGGCGTCCGCGACGGTCTTGCGCAACGCGTCCGTGGAGACGCAGGTGCTCTTGCCGTCGAGCTCGGCGCACGAGGCCTTGGAGATCAGCGAGTAGACACCCGGCGCGACCTTGTCGCCGGGCTGCTTCACGTCGTCGAGCTGCATGTACGGACGGATCTCCAGCCGGCCGACGTGCGCGGCCGGCGAGGTGATCAGCGACACCGCGCTCTCGCCGGACATGTGCTGCTTGAGCAGGTAGTAGCCCTGCTGGATCCGGCTCAGCGCGGTGTTCTCCGCGCCGGCCTTCACGAACGCCGAGGTGCTCGCGACGACGCCCGCGTCCACCAGCTTGCCGCCGATCGCCGAGGTGGTGTCGCCGTCTTCGACCTGGATGAGCGCGCTGCCTTCGCCGGTGCCGTCAAAGTCGTTGTAGCCGAAGATCTTCTGATAGCCGTAGTACGCGCCGCCGGCGAAGACCACGAGGACCAGCAGCGCCGCGACCCAGCCCAGCGCGCGCTTGCTGCGCTTGCGCTTCTTCTTTTTCTTGGCGGGCGCGGGTTCTTCGGCGTACTCCTCGTCTTCGTACTCGGCGTCCTCGTATTCGCCGTACTCCTCGTCGTCGTACGCCTGGTCGTACTCGCCGTCTTCGCGGTACTCGTCGTCGTAGTCGTCGTCGCCGAACAGATCGTCGAGCTGCTCACGCTCCTGCGGCGCCGAGTCCGGCACGGCCGGGATCACGTCGGTCGGGTGCTCGACCGGCTGCGGCCTGCGCCTCGGCGACGGACCCGGCCGGCCGAGCCGCGGGTCGGGCGGCGTGGAGCCGTCGGGCGGGCCGGCGAAGCGCGGGTCGGGCGGCATCGAACCGTCGACGGGACCGGCAAAACGGGGGTCGCGAGGCATGGAGCCGTCAGGCGGGCCGGCAAACCGGGGGTCCGGCGGCATAGAGCCATCGACCGGGCCGTTGAACCGCGGGTCGGGCGGCATCGAACCGTCGACCGGGCCGGCGAAACGCGGATCCGGCGGCATCGAACCGTCCACAGGACCGGCAAAACGCGGATCCGGCGGTATGGAGCCATCGACCGGGCTGGCGAACCGCGGGTCCGGGGGCATGGAGCCGTCCGGAGGGGCGGCGGGGCGGCGGAGCGGACGCGAAGGGCCGGGGTCGCCGGGCAGCGGCAGGTCACCGGTGTCCGAGCGCGGACGGCGGCGCGGGGGTGCCGGAGGCACCTCGCCCGGCTCGGCCCGGCGACGGCGACGCGGCGCGGCGGGCGGCGGGCCCGGTGGCGGAGGCGGCATGTCACCAGCACCCCGCGGGTCACCGGACGGCTGCGGCAGATCGCCATGGCGGGGGTCACCCGAAGGCTGCGGCTCGGGCGGAGGCACGTCGGCGGGATCGCGCCGACGGCGACGGCCGGTGGCGGGCGGTGGGCCCGGCGGAGGGGCTTGCGGAGGAGGCGGCACCTCGTCCGAGGTCTCGCGACGGCGCCGTCGGCCGCCGCTCGACGGGGGCGGCGGGGCCTCGTCGTACGGCTCGGGCGCGGCGTGGTGGGAACGCGGCGGCAGCTCGTGGGCGCCGGACGGGGGCGGCGTCCGGCGGGCGCGCCGGGGCCCGCCCGGCGGTGGGGTGCCGGGATCGCGCAACCGTCGGCGGCCGCCTTGGTCCTCGGGACCGCGGGGCTCGGTCATGACTCGCCTTTCCGGGCGCGCTGCGCGGCGGCGGCGTCGAGCCAAGCCTGCAGGATCTCGACGGCGGCGGCCTGGTCGACCACCGCCCGCTGCTTGCGTCCCTTGACCCCCCGCTGGGACAGCATTCGGGACGCCGTGACCGTCGTCAACCGTTCGTCGGCGAGGCGCACCGGCACGTCGCCGACCCGCGTGACCAGCTTGTCGGCGTACTCCACCGCGATCTGCGCGGCGGGTCCGGCTCGGTTCGCCAGTGTCTTCGGCAAGCCCACGATCACCTCGACCACCTCGTGTTCGGTGACGAGTTCGGCAAGCTTGTCCAGATCGCTGTCGTCCTTTGCATCACGGGAGAGGGTAACGAGCGGGCTCGCGAGGATGGGGGCGGGATCGCTCAGCGCCACCCCCACCCGGACAGACCCGACATCGACCCCGAGCCGCCTGCCGCGGCCCGGATCGGATTCACCGGGCCGATCCGGACCCCGCCGGGAGCTAGCGGCCAACGCCGGCGACCGCCGCACGCAGCGCCTCGACGGCCTGCTGCGCGCCGGCCGGGTTGCTGCCGCCACCCTGCGCCATGTCGGGCTTGCCGCCGCCGCGGCCGCCGATGGCCTCGGCGAACGACGGCACGAGCTTGCCCGCCGCGATGCCCTGGTCGCGCGCCGCGGCCGTGGTCGCGACGACGAACGCCACCTTGTCGCCCGACGGCGCGAACAGCGCCACCACGCCGGGCCGGTCGCCCAGCCGGCCCCGGACGTCGGACGCGAGCGCCCGCAGCCCGTTGCCGTCGACGTCCGGCACGACCTCCGCGACCACCGACACGCCGCCGGCGTCGTGCGCCTTGTCGGCGTGCGCGCCCGCCGAGCCGAGCACCTGCTGCGTGCGCAGCTGCTCGATCTCCTTCTCCGCGTTCTTCAGCCGCGAAAGCACGTCCTCGATGCGACCCGGCAGCTGGTCGGTGGGCACCTTGAACGTGTTCGCCAGCTGCGACACGAGCAGCTGCTCCTTGCGCACGTGCTTGAGCGCGTCCGGGCCGACCAGCGCCTCGACGCGGTGCACCCCCGACCCGATCGAAGAGTCGCCCACGAGCTTCACCAGGCCCAGCTGGCCGATGCGGTCCACGTGCGTGCCACCGCACAGCTCGCGCGAGTAGTCGCCCATGTCGACCACGCGCACGTCGTTGCCGTACTTCTCGCCGAAGAGCGCGACCGCGCCCAGCTCGAGCGCCTTGTCCTTGGTGGTGATGTAGCTCTGCACCTCGACGTCGGTCTGCAGGTAGTCGTTCACCTCTTCCTCGACCTCGGTGAGGATGTCGGTCGACACCGAGGCGGGCGTGGTGAAGTCGAACCGCATCCGGCCCGGCGAGTTCAGCGAACCGGCCTGCGCCGCGCGCTTGCCGTAGGCCCCGCGCACGGCCGCGTGCACGAGGTGCGTCGCCGAGTGCGAACGCTCGATCGACAGGCGCCGCGCGCCGTCCACCGAGCCGGTGAGCTCGGTGCCGATGCCGACCTCGCCCTCGGCGACCTCGACGCGGTGCACGAACAGACCCGGCACGACCTTCTGCACGTCGAGCACGTTGATCTTGACGCCGTCGCCGAGCAGCACGCCGATGTCTGCGACCTGGCCACCGCTCTCGGCGTAGAACGGCGTGCGGTCGAGCACCAGCTCGGCCTTGTGGCCCGCGGCGACGCTGCGCACCGGCTGCCCGTCTTCGAGCAGGCCGACGACCTTCGCGGACGCCTGCAGGTCCGTGTAGCCGAGGAATTCGGTCTCGCCGTTGCGCTCCAGCAGCTTGCGGTACTCCGACAGGTCGCCGTGGCCGTGCTTGCGCTGCGCCGCGTCGGCCTTCGCCCGGGTGCGCTGCTCTTCCATGAGCGTGCGGAACCCGTCCTCGTCGACGGTCAGGCCCTGCTCTGCCGCCATCTCGAGGGTGAGGTCGATCGGGAAGCCGTAGGTGTCGTGCAGCTGGAACGCCTTGTCGCCCGCGAGGAGGTCGCCCCCGGACTTCTTCGTCTCGGCCGCCGCGAGGTCGAAGATGCGCGAACCGCTGGTGAGGGTGGCGAGAAACGCCTCCTCCTCCACGCGCACGACCTCGGAGATGCGGTCGAAATCCGTGACGAGGTTCGCGTACGTCGGGCCCATCGTGTCGCGCACGACCTCGGCGAACGCCTGCAGCACCGGCTCCTGCACGCCCAGCAGGCGCGTGGAGCGGACGATGCGGCGCAGCAGCCGGCGCAGCACGTAGCCGCGGCCGTCGTTGCCCGGCGTCACGCCGTCGCCGATCAGCAGCACACCGGTGCGCGCGTGGTCGGCGATCACGCGGAAGCGGACATCGTCGGTGTGGTTGGCACCGTAGCGCCGGCCCGAGAACTCCTCGGCGCGGCCGATCACCGGGCGGACGAGGTCGGTCTCGTACACGTTCTCGACGCCCTGCAGGATCGTCGCGACGCGCTCGACACCCATGCCGGTGTCGATGTTCTTGGCCGGCAGGTCACCGAGGATCGGGAAGCTCTTCTTGCCCGCACCCTCGCCCCGGATGTTCTGCATGAACACCAGGTTCCAGATCTCGATGTAGCGGTCCTCGTCCGCGACGGGCCCGCCCTCGCGGCCGTACTCGGGGCCGCGGTCGTAGTAGATCTCGGAGCTCGGTCCGCACGGGCCGGGGATGCCCATGGACCAGAAGTTGTCCTCCATGCCGCGCCGCTGGATGCGCTCGGACGGCAGGCCGGTCAGCTTGCGCCACAGCCCCGCCGCTTCGGCGTCGTCCTCGAACACGGTCGCCCAGATCCGGTCGGGGTCGAGCCCGTAGCCGCCCTCGGACTGCGGCCCGGTGATCAGCTCCCAGGCCAGCTCGATGGCGCCTTCCTTGAAGTAGTCGCCGAACGAGAAGTTGCCCGCCATCTGGAAGAACGTGTTGTGCCGCGTCGTCTTGCCGACCTCGTCGATGTCGGGCGTGCGCACGCACTTCTGCACGCTGGTCGCGCGCGAGTACGGCGGCGGCGCCTCACCGAGGAAGTACGGCTTGAACTGCACCATGCCGGCGTTCACGAACAGCAGGTTCGGATCGTCGAGGATCAGCGAGGCGCTGGGCACGCGGGTGTGCCCCTTCTCCTCGTAATGGCGCAGGAATCGTTCGGTGATCTCGTGTGTGTCCACGGGTGTGTCCTCGGGCTGGGGTCCGCGCACCGCTCGGCGCGAAGATCGGACCGGGAAAAGGGGGAGGCGGCGACGGCGGAAAGCACTGCTCGCAGACGCGAGAAGGTCAGCCTTCCGCCCGGCGAGCTCGCCGGACCGGGCGCGCGGCGGCGTGCCGGCCCGCGCCACCCGGCGGCGCGGTGTAGCCGGTCCGTTCCTCGACCATGTCGTGCAGCTCCTGCTCCCGTTCGCTCATCCCGGCGCGCACCTCGGCGCCGAACGAACCGACGGCGCCGGCCAGCTCGCGCACGGCCTCGCCCAGGTTCGATGCTAACCCCGAGGGCGTGGCCTGACGAACCGTTTCGCCGGCCTTGCGGGTGAGCGCGACGCCGGCGAGCACGCCGACTCCGAGCCAGAACAGACGCTTCACTTCTTCCTCCGGCGAGCGGGTCGCTGGGCCTTCGCTTCCTGCTTCTTGCGGCGCGCTCGGATCGCCTTGCTGATCCCGTAGGACAGCGCGGCGGTCTTCACGAGCGGGCCGCCGAGGGTCGCGGTGAACACCGAGGACAGGGCCGAGACGTTGCCCGTGACCGCCTGCGCGTTGGCGGTGATCCCGTCGACGCGCTCCAGCTGGGTGTTCACGTGCGTGATCGTCTCGTTGGCGCCCAGCAGGATCGGGTCGCTGTTCTCGTGGGCCTTGCGGATCGCGATCGTCGCCTCGTCCAGCGTGCGGCCGAGCTTGAGCAGCGGGATCGCCAGCAGCAAGACCAGCACCACGAATGCTCCTGCGGCGATCAGCGCGGCGATCTGCCCTGCCGACACGGGCCCTCCTCGGGGTTGCACGGGTCTTCGGTGTCAGTGAGGTTACCGCCTGGCCAGCCGTTCGGCGGTGTCGCCCCGCCGGTCGGTCACTCAGCGCAGCCGAACCGGTTCCGACCTGCGGTTGTGCGCCACACGGAACCCTCCACCGGGCGAGTCGGCGGAGGGTCCGGTGGAGGTGATCAGTCGTCCTGCTTGGCGACCGCCCGGTACAGCACCGCCATGTCCTCCTCGCCGTGGCCGGCGTCGACGGCGGCCTGCAGGTGGGCGAGCGTCGCCGCGGCCCCGGCCACGTCGACGGCGTCTCCCGCGGCCTCCACCACGAGCCGCGCGTCCTTGGCGGCCATCGCGGCGGGGAAGCTCGTGGGGTAGTCGCCCGAGAGCATGAGCGGGCCCTTCATGCGCGCGTAGCCGACGTCGAAGCCGGTCCCCTCCATCACGTCGAAGAACAGCTGCGGGTCGACGCCGAGGGCTCGGGCGAGCGCGAGGCTCTCGGCCGTGCCGTTGGTCAGCGCGAGCACCCAGGCGTTCATGACGAGCTTCAGCCGCGTGGCGGTGCCCGGCTCGGTGCCCAGCCAGCGCGTGCGCGAACCGACAGCGTCGAAGATCGGCGCGGCGGTCTCGTGCACGTCGTCCGGCCCGGCGGCCAGGACCTGCAGCTGCGCCTGCTCGGCGGGGACCTTCGTGCCCATTACCGGGCAGTCGACGAACACGACACCCGCCTTCTCGGCGGCCTCGGCCAGCGTGGCGATCCACTCCGTGCCGACCGTGCTCATCTGCAGCCAGACCGTGCCGGCCTTGACTTCCGCGGCGGCGAAGACCTCGGCGACCGTGGGCCCGTCGGACAGCATCGTGACGAGGACGTCGGCGCCCGCCGCGGCTTCGGCCGGGGTGTCCGCGACCGCGGCGCCGTCGGCGGCCAGCGGCTCGGCCTTGCCACGCGTGCGGTTCCACACGCGCAGCGAGACGCCGGCGCGGACGAGGTTGGCGGCCATCGGATGGCCCATGATTCCGGTGCCCAGGAAAGCGACAGTGGTCATGGCCCCATCGTGCCCGTCGGCACCCCGGCCCGCAGGCAGGGTCGGTGCCGTCAGTGGCTCAGCGCGGGCCAGGTCGACGCCCGCCCGGCCACCAGCTCGTCGAAGCCGGGGAACCCGGTGGCGCGCAACGGCTCGGCCGACGGCATCCGCGAGCCCGACGCCGGGTGGCGCACGCGGATGGTCACGTGACCGGGGTTCGAGCCGCCGTCGTGCCAGTGGCGGGTGTGCGCCGGGATGCCGAGCAGGTCGCCGGGCTCGCCCAGCACGGCGTGGACCTGGCGGCCCGCGTGCAGGTACCAGACGGCGGAGCCGGTCACGAAGAACCGGTCCTCGTCGCGCGGCAGGCTGCGTTCGGCCGCGCCGAAGTCGCCCGTCAGCACATCGACGGCGTGGTAGCCCACGGCCGTGGTGCGCGAGTCGATGCGGTCCTGGAAACGGGCGAGCACCTCGGACTCACTGGCGCCGGGCAGCGGCCCGTCCACCGGCCAGCGGCCGAACTCGATCCCGATGCGGGCCAGCTCGGCCGTGATCGTCCCCGGGTCTTCGGTCCTCAGCAGCACGTGCCCAGGCTGGTCGTCGGGCCACACCGTCAGCAGCGTCATCGCCACCCCCTCCGTCACCGGGAATCAACCGGCCTGACGGCCGGACATTCCCACTCCCGCCGTTATACGGAAGAACGTGGCGACGTTCACGGGAGTTTCGCCGAGCGGGATCGAAGGGGGAACCAACACTGCCCTGGCGGGGCAGATGATCACTCCACGTGCGGTGAGCTGCGCAAACTCGACTATACTCTGCGAGTATACCTGGCATGTATAGTCGTCGGCGTGTCGATCAGTCACGCTCTGCTCGGGCTGCTTGAGGCCGGCCCGCGCCACGGCTCCGACCTCAAGCGGACCTACGACGAATGGTTCGGCCAGGACCGGCCACTGCGCTATGGGCAGGTCTACTCGACGTTGTCGCGGCTGTTGAAAAACGGGCTCGTCGAAGCCGCGGGTGTCGATGCCGGCGGCGGGCCGGACCGCAAGCGCTACACGATCACCGACGCGGGGATCACCGACGTCGAGACATGGCTGCGCACGCCGGAAGAGCCGGTCGCGCACCTGCAGAACATCCTCTGCACGAAGGTCGTGCTCGCACTGCTGTCCGGCCGCGACGCCGCCGACGTGCTCGACGTCCAGCGCGCCGAGCACCTGCGCGTGATGCGCGAGCTGACCCGGCGCAAGCGCGCGGGCGACCTCGTCGACGCGCTGATCGGGGACTACGCCCTGTTCCATCTCGAAGCCGACCTGCGCTGGCTGGAGCCGGCCGCGGCCCGCCTCGACCGGCTCGCCGGGAGGCTCGCCGCCACGCACGCTTCGCACGGATCACCCGAGGAAGGGCAAGCATGAACGCTTCGGCCGAATGCACGGAGGTGCTGCTGCGCGGGACGGGGCTGACCAAGTCGTTCGGCGCGACGCCGGCGCTGGCCGACGCGAGCGTCGCCATCCACACGGGGGAAGTGGTCGCGGTGATGGGCCCGTCGGGCTCGGGCAAGTCGACGTTGCTGCACTGCCGCGCCGGGATCGTCGCGCCGGACCTCGATGCGCCGCACGATCATCGAACCGCTCGGCGTGGTCCGCGACAGCAAGCCCGCGCGAAGGCGGGTGTGGTGGCGGGTCGTGCCGACAGCACCGGCGAACTGCTCACCGCCGACCGGAAGTCGTTCGCGACCGTCCGCAGTGGACTCGACGCGGCGTCGCTGTTCACCTTGCTGCTGGCCGGGGTCAGCATGCGGGTGCTCGCGCTGGAACAGGTCCGCGAACGCGCCGCCCGCTGGCCCTGCTCGCCGCGGCGGGCGCGCCGAGGTCGGTGCTGGCCAAGTCGTTGCTGTGACAGACCGCCGTGTCGCTCGTCCTGGCGGTGCTCGCCGCGACCGGCACGGGCATCGGCCTCGCCACCCTGGTGACGCGCCTGCTCGGCACGTCGGTGACCGTCGACTGGGCCACCATCGCCGCACTCGCCGGCACCTGCGTGGCCCTGGTCTTCCTGGTGACCGCCCTCGCGCTGCCCGCCCTGCGCACCGCCATGCGGCCCGACTCCATCCGGACCGAGTGAGTCTTACTGCCGCTCGTCGCGAAAGGTGCTGGGCACGCGCTCCGCGAGCAAGCGTTCGCCCCCCTGGCGACCCGGAGGCCCGACACACCGACGCCATTCGGCTCGACCACCGCCGCCGAGCTCGCCCGAAGTGGCTCCGCTCCTGACCGCCCTCGCCCTGCCCGCCCTGCGCACCGCAATGCGGCCCGGCTCCATCCCCACCGAGTGAGTCCTACTGCCGCTCGTCGCGAATGGTGCGGCGCAGGCGGGGCACGCGCTCGGCCAGGGGGCGTTCGCCGCCGCGTTGGGTGGGTTCGTAGTAGTCGCGGCCGACGAGTTCGTCCGGCGGGTACTGCTGGGCCAGGACGCCTTCAGGGACGTTGTGCGGGTAGCGGTAGCCCTGCGCGTTGCCGAGTTTCTTGGCGCCCGCGTAGTGGCCGTCGCGCAGGGGCGGGGGCACGGTGCCGGCCAGGCCGGCGCGGACGTCGGCCAGGGCGGCGTCGATCGCGGTGACCACGGCGTTGGACTTGGGCGCCGTGGCGAGGTGGATGGTCGCCTGCGCGAGGGCGAGGCGGCCTTCGGGCATGCCGATGAACTGCACGGCGTGGGCGGCCGCCACCGCCGCCTGCAGTGCGGTCGGATCGGCCAGGCCGACGTCCTCGCTCGCGTGGACCACGAGCCGCCGCGCGAGGAAGCGCGGGTCCTCCCCCGCTTCGATCATGCGGGCCAGGTAGTGCAGCGCGGCGTCGACGTCGGAGCCTCGGATGGACTTGATGAACGCGCTGATCACGTCGTAGTGCTGGTCGCCGTCGCGGTCGTAGCGCACGGCGGCCTTGTCCACAGTGGACTCGACGGTGGCGAGGTCGATCGTCTTGGCCTCGGTGGCCGACGCGGCGTCGGCGGCGGCCTCCAGCGCCGTGAGCGCACGGCGCGCGTCGCCGCCGGCCAGGCGCACGAGGTGGTCGCGCGCCTCGTCGGTCAACCTGAGCGAGCCGCCCAGGCCGCGTTCGTCGGTCAGCGCGCGGTCGAGCAGCTTCACGATGTCCTCGTCGGTCAGCGGGCGCAGCTGCAGCACCAGCGACCGCGACAGCAGCGGGGACACGACGGAGAACGACGGGTTCTCGGTCGTCGCGGCCACCAGCAGCACCGTGCGGTCCTCGACCGCGCCCAGCAACGCGTCCTGCTGCGTCTTGGAGAAGCGGTGCACCTCGTCGATGAACAGCACGGTGTTCTCGGCGTTGTACTGCCGGCGCCGCCGCGCCTCCTCGATGACGCCGCGCACCTCCTTGACGCCCGCCGACAGCGCGGACATCGCGACGAACCGGCGGCCCGTCGCGATCGAGACGAGGTTCGCGAGCGTGGTCTTGCCCGTGCCCGGCGGACCGTAGAGCAGCACGGACGCCGGCGCGGCCCCCTCCACGAGGCGACGCAGCGGGGCGCCCTCGCGCAGCAGGTGCTGCTGCCCGACCACCTCGTCGAGCGTGCGCGGCCGCATCCGCACGGCCAGCGGCGAGCTCGCCGGGTCGGCCTGCGGTTCGGCCGACGAACCAGCTCGCGTCGGTTCCGGCGGCGGCCCCAGGTCGGGGTTCACCGTGAAGAGTTCGTCCTGTGCCACACCGTTGACGTTAACCGACCACCCCGACAACTTCGCTTGCCCGGCCCGCGTACCCGCGCTACCGTTGACCCCGTGACCAGATGAGCAAATCCGGTCACATGGTCAACGATCAAGGGAGACGAAGGTGCCGGACGAGCCGAACCGCGACCGCGCGGACCGGATCCTCGACGCGGCGGCCGAGCTGCTGGTGCGCTGGGGCTCGCGCAAGGTCACGATCGAGGACATCGCGCGCCGCGCCGGCATCGGCAAGGGCACCGTCTACCTGCACTGGCGCACCAAGGACTCACTGTTCGGCGCGTTGCTGATGCGCGCTTCGGTGCGGCTGCTCGAAGCGTCGGTGGCCGAGCTGCGCGCCGACCCGCACACGGTCGTGCCGCACCGCTACTTCCGCTCGACGTTCCTGCTCACGACGCGAGACCCGCTGCTGTCGGCGATGCTCGCGAACGACACGGAGCTGCTCGGCGACTACGCGATCAGCGCGGCCGAGACCCAGCGGGAGGCCGCGGAGGCGGTCGAGCGCACCTTCGAACTGTTCCTCGGCAGCGGCCTGCTGCGCGGCGACATCCCGGACGTGCGCTTCGCGCTCGGCGCTGCCTCCAGCGGGTTTTACCTTTACGGCAACATCAATCCCGAGTTCGCGGACACGCCGCTCGAGGCCAGGGCCGACGCGCTGGCCCGCGTGATCCGCGCCGCCTTCGAACCGCCGGGCGAACCCGACCCGGGCACGGTCGAGAAGGCGGCCGACGAGCTCCGCACGGTGTTCGAGGCCTACGCCTCGGCCGCCCGCGCGGTGATCTACCCGGGGAAACCCACCACCGGCGCCGGCTGATCCCGGCCCGTCCGTGAAGACAGATTGGGGCTGTCGCACCATGAGCACCGCACTTCCCGAAGCCTGGACCATCCACAAGGAACAGTTCTGGCTGCGGGGCCACCGTCCCGAAAACCCCGTGGAGTTCAAGCCCGAGCTGGGCACGTGGAACGTCTACGGCCACCCGGAGGCCCACGAAATCCTGTCCGACCCGGCCACGTTCTCCTCCGACACCGCACGGCTGCTGCCCGAGAAGACCCTTGGCGACACCAAGGAGCTCTCGGCCGGCAACCTGCTCCAGCTGGATCCCCCGCTGCACAACAAGATGCGCAAGCTCGTGAGCCGCGCCTTCACGCCGAAGGTCGTGGGCGACCTCGAGCCGCGGATCGCCGAACTGACCCACGAACTGCTCGACGAGGCCGCCGGGCGCGACCACCTCGAGCTCGTCGCCGACCTCGCCTACCCGCTGCCGGTGATCGTGATCGCCGAGCTGCTCGGCGTGCCGGCGAGCGACCGCCACCTGTTCCGCGAGTGGGTGGACCGGCTGTTCGAGAGCCCGGAGCAGTTCTCGCTCACCGACGACTCCGAGGAACAGCAGCAGCGGCTGAAGGAACAGCTGGCCGTGAGCCGCAAGTTCACCGACTACCTCGGCGAGCACGCCGACGAGCGCCGCCGCAACCCGCGTGAAGACCTGCTCACCAAGCTCGTCGAAGCGGAGGTCGACGGAGAACGGCTCACGCGTTCGGAGATCGTGAACTTCGCCCAGGTGCTGCTTCTGGCTGGGCACATCACCACCACGATGCTGCTGGGCAACACCGTGCTGTGCCTCGACGCGTTCCCCGAGTGGGACGCCCGCGCGCGCGCGGACCGATCGCTGCTGGCGCCGGTGATCGAGGAGTCGCTGCGCTACCTGTCGCCGTTCGGGGCCGTGGCGCGCGTGACCAACCGCGAGGTGACGGTCGGCGGCACCACGATCCCGGCCGACCAGATGCTCATGGTCTGGGTCGCCGCGGCCAACCGCGACCCGCGCGTGTTCGCCGAGCCGGACTCGTTCGACCCGACGCGCGAGGACATCACCCACGCGCACCTGGCGTTCGGGCGCGGCATCCACTTCTGCATCGGCGCGCCGCTCGCGCGGCTCGAAGGCCGCACGGCGCTGAACATCCTGCTCGACCGCTACCCCTCGCTGCGCACGATTCCCGGTGAGCCGCCGGCGTTCCAGCCCAACCCGGCGATGACGGGTGTGACCAAGCTGCCGCTCTCGGTGTAATCCGTTGCGCCACCGGCGAACATCCCTCGCCGGTGGCGCCGCGGCAGGCAGACTGGGCCGATGGTCTCTTCCGTCGCCGTGCTTTCGGACATCCACGGAGTGCTGCCCGCGCTCGACGCCGTGCTCGCGGAGCCGGACGTCGCGGCGGCCGACGTGGTCGTGCTGTGCGGCGACCACGCCGCCGGTCCCCTGCCGCGGCAGACGCTCGACCGGCTCGGGGCACTCGGCGAACGCGCGGTGTGGGTGCGCGGCAACGCCGACCGCGAACTCGTGTCACTCGCCGGCGGTGGCACCACGCAGATCCCCGACCCGATCGCGCCGTGGGCCGCGGCTGAGCTGCGCCCGGACCAGGTCGAGCTGCTCGCCTCGCTGCCGCCGACCGTCACGCTCGACGTCGACGGGCTCGGCGAGGTGCTGTTCTGCCACGCGACCCCACGCGACGACGAGGAAGTCGCCCTCGTCGACAGCCCGCTGTCCCGCTGGGCGGAGGTGCTCGCCGGGGTCACGGCGGAAACCGTGGTGTGCGGCCACACGCACATGCCGTTCGTGCGGCTCGCGGACCGCACGCGGATCGTCAACCCCGGCAGCGTCGGAATGCCGTACGGCACAACGGGTGCGCACTGGGCCCTGCTCGGCCCCGGCGTGCAGCTGCGCCGAACCCCTTACGACACCGCGAAAGCGTGCGAGGTACTGGCCGGCTCGGGGTACGCCGACATCGAAGAATGGGCGAACTACTTCGTGCGCAACCCGGTGTCCGACGTGGAAGCGTTGCGCGTGTTCAGTCCACGCGCTCGCGGAACGACCGCCACATGATCGCCACCGCGTAGGGCAGGAACTCGCGCCCGCGGCGCCACAGCCAGGGCACGCCCCGCGCGACCAGCCACACGACGTGGCTCGCGGTGCTCGGCTGGACGCCGCCCGAGCAGGTCAGGCTCACCGGATCCGGCACCGCGAACCCGGCTTCGGCCAGCAGCGCCGTGAAGCCGAGCGCCAGCATCCGGTGGCCCAGCTCCGACGGGTGCAGCCGGTCGACGCTCCACGACGGCAGGTCGTAGGCGCCGGGCATCGCATCGAGGTCCAGGCACGGCACGCCTTCGGCGGCCACGACCGCGTCGATGACCTCGTTGAGCTCCGCGACGCGGGCGCTGAGCGCGCGCTTGATCGACGGCGGGAGGCGGAACACCTTGCCGTGGTCGTGGAAGCGCACCGGCACCAGCAGCGTGCCGTGGGCGGCGAGCGTGCGGATGAGCTCGGTGAGGTCGGCGGAGATCTGCTCGGCGTCGAAATCGGGCCGCAGCGTGTCGTTCATGCCGACCACGAGCAGCGCGACCTCGGGCCGGAACTCCAGCACCGCCGGCAGCTGCTGGGTGAGCACGTCCTTCATCCGCGCGCCTTCGAACGACGGGTTGAGGTACCCGTCCTCGTCCACCCCGAGCGCGGCGGCGACCAGCGGCCCCACTCCGCGCCAGCCGCCTCGGTTCGGCAGCGGGTCGCCCAGACCCACGGCGGTGGAGTCCCCCAGCATGGCCAGCCGGCGCGCACGGCGCGGCTCGTCGGCCGGCGCGGCGTCGGTGGTCTGCCGCTGCGGCGCGGGATCGGCGGGTTCGGGGAAGCGGGTGACTTCGACGCTGATCACGGTCACGCAGAAGACCATCCGGCACCGAAACTCACCTGCGGTGATGACCAGGTAACGCGGCATGGACGGGGGCTGAAACTCTTGGCATGTCCTGTCCGCCCGGCGGGGTCGGAATTGCCGGTTTCCCGTGTTCACCCGCGCAAAACGGGATCTTTCGGGTAAATCGGGCCAGCCGTGTCCGGCAACGCTTTGGTTCGGATAGCCGTGCGTGGAGGAGCGCCGCGGGACGGTAGACGACGGGGATTTTGTCGTAGCGAGTGGCCAAGCCACGCCCCGGCAGCACGCCGACAAGGCGCCGCGGCTTTGTCAGACGCGGGCTAGCGGAAAGCGGGGTAGAACGCGAGGTCCGCGTGCGGTCCCAGCCGCGCGCCGAGCGCCGCCGCCACGCGCTGGGCGTGCTCGGCGATGTCGGTGAGGCGCGCGTAGCCCGCGTGCTTGGCCAGCTCGCGCCACCACGTGACGAGAGCCGCCTCGCGGCTCACTGGCGTGGCGTGGCGGCTGAGGTCGAGCTTGGGCAGCGTCTCGCGCGTGATGAGCCAGACCATCAGCAGCTCGCTGATCGTGAGCTGCGCGGCGAGCTCCTCGTCGTCGGCGAACGAGGGCCACACCGACACGACCTCGGCGCGCCAGGCCGCGATCATCGCCTCGCTCATGCCCGCGGGCAGGGCCAGCGCGTCTTCGCAGGAGGCGAACGGCAGGCGCAGGTACGCGGCGTCGACCAGGGCCGTGCGCACACGGCCGCGTTCGAAGTCGAGGAACCGCACGCCGGAGCCGGTCACGAGGTTGTTGTCGGGGCTCAGGTCCACCGGGCTGAACGCGCGGAACGACGCCGAGCGCGCCTGCGCGGCCGCCTGGGCGACGCGGTCGTGGACCGGCTCGGCGACCACCACGTCGAGCAGGTCCGCCAGCATCGGCGGCACCTCAGCGGTGAGGTCGGCGAGACCCGCGTCCTGGTTGCGCACCGGGCCGCCGAGGCGGCGCAGCAGCGCGTTGAAGTCGGCTTCGCGGCTGGCGGTGCTCGCGTGCAGGCGCCCGAGCGAGCGAGCCCACGACAGCAGCGCGCGCTCGGCCGCGCGGGAATCACGCGAAGCCAGCTTGTCCTGCAACGTCGGCGCGCGGCCGAGGTCCTCGATCACGAGCACGCGGTGGCGCCCGTCGTGGGCGAGCAGCTCGGGGCACATGCGCTCGTCGGGCGCCAACGCTGTGAAGAGCTGGTAACTCACCGCTTCCTGCGCGAACGGGTCGGCCTCGCCGGACTCGGGCGGGTCGGGGTAGTGCTTGATGACCAGCGTGCGCGGCAGCGCGAACGACGACGACACGACCCGGGCCCGCACGACCGTGGCCGGTCCGCTGCCTTCGAGTCCTTCCGGTGACACCAGGGTGATCGCGCTGCCGAAGCGGCGCGAGAGCACCGCTTCGCCCGCCGCGACCGCCGCGGCAACAGCGAGCTGCCCGGCTCCTGCCCCGACGCCCGCGTCGCCGGCGGAGGAGGTGTCGACTGTCATTGGCACCGACCCTACTCGTGACTGAGCAACCATGACCACAGTGATCCGGGCAAGAACACGCGAACCGACGCGTAGTTCATCACCCGCGTGAAAGCGGACGTAACAGGGCGCCGGAACGTTGCTTGCGCCGTCGAAGTATCAGCACAATGGCCGCAGCGAGCACGATCCCGATCAAGTTCACGAACAGCTGCAGCACCGAATACCCGGCCCGGTCCCAGCGGCCCGCGACCGCCGCCACCATCGCGTAACCGGCGGCGGGCACGGTGGTCACGGAGATGAACACCCCGACCAGCGCGGCAGACTTCGCCGACGTCATGGCGAGCATCCCGGCCGCTCCCGCGAGCAGAGCGACGATGAACGAAGCCTCGCCGACCTGGTAGACGAAGTCGACTTCGTGGTTGTTCACGATGTCGGCCGGGTCGACGGCGCCGGTCACCTTCCCCACCAGCACCGCCACTCCCGTGAGCACCATGGCCACCGGGAACCCCACGGCGAGCGCGACCAGCGCTTGCCGGACCAGGTCCCAGCGCCGCAGCACGAGCCCGACTGCGATCGCCGCGAGCGGGCCGAACTCCGGCCCCACCACCATGGCGCCGACCACCGTCACCGGCGAGTCGGTGATCACACCTACGGCCGCGAGCAGGCACGCGATGACCAGAAACGCCTGGAAGGTCGCGTTCCAGCGTGATTCCTCACCCGTGCGGCCCAGCAGTTCCTGCCACACCACTGCGTCGGCGCCTTCACCCGGCGCGGCTTCCTCGGCCGCGTCGGCGGCGTCGGACAGCGCGGTGTCGAGTGCCTCGAGCGTGATCCCGCCGGTGCGGTCGAGGTACAGCGCGCACAGCGAGTCGACGATCTCGTCGGCCGCCTCACGGGCGACGTCCGCCTCGATGAGGTCGCCTTCGGGCTCGACCGCCACACCGCGATGCACGATGAGGTGCGCGGTTCCGGCGTGTGCCCGCAGGAGTTCGATCGCTGAAGCCGTCTGCTCCGGCGGGCACACCGCCCTCAAGTGCAACATCAGCCCTGGGGCTGGGCCGGTTTCGCGCTCTGGGACTCGGCGGCCTGGGACTTGCCGCTCTCGGGCTTGGCGTTCTCGGACTTGGCGCTCTCGGATTTGGCGCCCTGGGGCTTGGCGTCAATGCCGGCTTCCTTGCGCTGCTGCGCCGTGATGGGCGCGGGCGCGGCCGTGAGCGGGTCGTAGCCGCCGCCGGTCTTGGGGAAGGCGATGACGTCGCGCAGCGAGTCGGCCTTCGCCAGCAGCATCACGATGCGGTCCCAGCCGAACGCGATGCCACCGTGGGGCGGCGGGCCGAAGGCGAACGCGTCGAGCAGGAAGCCGAACTTCTCCTGCGCTTCCTCCTCGCCGAGGCCCATCAGCGCGAACACGCGCCTCTGCACGTCGCCGCGGTGGATACGGATCGAGCCCCCGCCGATCTCGTTGCCGTTGCAGACGATGTCGTAGGCGTAGGCCAGGGCGGCGCCCGGGTCCTGCTCGAACTTGTCGACCCACTCCGGCGTGGGCGAGGTGAACGCGTGGTGCACGGCGGTCCACTTGCCCGAGCCGACGGCCACGTCATCGCCGATGTCCTCGACCGGCGCGAACAGCGGCGCGTCGACGACCCACACGAACGACCAGGCGTCCTCGTCGATGAGGCCGAGGCGCTTACCGATCTCGTCGCGCGCGGCGCCGAGCAGCCCCTGGGTCGTGGCGGTCTTGCCGGCGGCGAAGAAGATGCAGTCGCCGGCCTTCGCGCCGGCGGCCTTGGCCACGTTCTCGCGCTCGGTTTCGGACAGGTTCTTCGCGACCGGGCCGCCGAGCGTGCCGTCCTCGTTCACGAGGATGTAGGCGAGGCCGCGGGCGCCGCGCTGCTTCGCCCACTCCTGCCACGCGTCGAGCTGGCGGCGCGGCTGGTCGGCGCCGCCGGCCATCACGACCGCGCCGACGTAGGGCGCCTGGAACACGCGGAACGGAGTGTCGGCGAAGAACTCCGTCATGTCGGTGATCTCGAGGTCGAAGCGCAGGTCCGGCTTGTCGGAGCCGTACTTGGCCATGGCCTCGTGGTAGGTGATGCGCGGGATCGGGCGCGGGATCTCGTGGCCGATCAGCTTCCACAGCGCGGACACGATGTCCTCGCCGAGCTTGATCACGTCGTCCTGGTCGACGAAGCTCATCTCGATGTCGAGCTGCGTGAACTCCGGCTGGCGGTCGGCGCGGAAGTCTTCGTCGCGGTAGCAGCGCGCGATCTGGTAGTAGCGCTCGAGGCCACCGACCATGAGCAGCTGCTTGAACAGCTGCGGTGACTGCGGCAGCGCGTACCAGGAACCGGGCTTGAGGCGCGCCGGCACGAGGAAGTCGCGGGCGCCCTCGGGGGTGGAGCGGGTCATCGTCGGCGTCTCGACCTCGACGAAGTCCTGCTCGTCGAGCACGGCGCGCGCGGCCCGGCTGACCTGGCTGCGCAGGCGCATCGCGGCCGCCGGGCCGCTGCGGCGCAGGTCGAGGTAGCGGTACTTCAGGCGCACCTCTTCGCCGACGTCCACGCGGTCGTCGATCGGGAACGGCAGCGGCGCGGCCTCGGACAGCACCACGAGCTCGGTCACGAGGACCTCGATCTCGCCCGTGGGGATCTCGGCGTTCGCGTTGCCCTCGGGCCGCTTCGACACCTCGCCGACGATCTTCACGCAGAACTCCGACCGCAGCGCGTGCGCGCGCTCGGCCATCTCGCCCTCGCGGAAGACCACCTGGGCGACCCCGCTGGCGTCGCGGAGGTCGATGAAGATGACTCCGCCGTGATCGCGCCGCCGCGCCACCCAGCCGGTGAGGGTGACGGTCTGACCGGCCTGCTCGGCACGCAGGGTGCCGGCTTGATGAGTGCGGAGCACTGCGACTGCTCTCCTTAGCCCACGGGTTCACGGGTTCGTCGACGGGTTTTCGCCGAACACAGAGGCTAACGAATGGTGGGGAGAAGGCCGCGACCAGGTTTGAGTCGCTGTTCGAGTCGCCTTGAGCGGGGGTGGCGGAGATCCGAGGTGGGGGAGATCCGGTTGTGGGCATCGGCCGGGGGAAGACACGCCCCGCCCTCCCTGGGGGGCGTCCCTTGTCCAGTCTATCCGGCACCCCCGACAAAAACGGCGAGAACGCCGCTGGACCGCCGAGCTGTCCACAACTCGGGGCAGGTGTGGACAACTCTGCCAACGGTCATGCGCCGAGCGCCGGGAACGCCGCGCCAAAGGCGAGAGGGGACGGTGACCCGGCCGCTCGGGGGCCTGACGGCCGGGTCACCGCTGCTGAGCGCGCCGGTCGGGGAAGGCCGGGTGGCGCGGTCAGAGCAGGCGGAGCTGTTCGGCGGGTGGTGGGGCTTCCACCCGGGGCTCCGGGGCTTCCGGTTCGGCGGCCGTGCGGGGGTTGTAGCCCGTTTTCGGGGCCAGGCCGTGGCGGCGCAGCAGCGGGCCGACGCGTTCGCCGAGTTGCTGGCGGTAGGCGCGGTCGACGTAGCTGCCGCGGGCGTAGAGGCGTTTGTAGCGCGGTACCAGCGCGGGGTGGTTGCGGCCGAGCCACGCGGCGAACCACTCGCGCGCGCCGGGGCGCAGGTGGAGGGGGATGACGCTGACGCTGTCGGCGCCCGCGGCGGCGAGTTCGGTGAACAGCGCGTCGAGCGCCTCGACCGAGTCGGTGAGGTACGGCAGCACCGGCGCGACGAGCACGGAACACGGCAGGCCGGCCGAGCGCGCCTTGCGGACGAGGTCGAGCCGCGCTTGAGGGCTCGGGGTGCCGGGTTCGAGGCGGCGTTGCAGTTCGCGGTCGAGCAAGGCGATGGAGACCGCCAGGCTCACCGGCACGTCGTTCGCGACCGACTCCAGCAGCGGTAGGTCGCGGGTGAGGACTGTGCCCTTCGACAGGATGGACAGCGGCGTGCCCGAATCGGCCAGGGCGCGGATGATACCGGGCATGAGCTGGTAGCGGCCTTCGGCGCGCTGGTACGGGTCGGTGTTCGTGCCCATCGCCACGTGCTCGCGCTGCCAGCTGGGCCGTTTCAGTTGCGCGGCAAGGACTTCCGGGGCGTTGATCTTCACCACGACCTGGGTGTCGAAGTCGTGGCCCGCGTCGAAGTCGAGGTAGGTATGGGTGTTGCGGGCGAAGCAGTTATGGGACACCATGCCGTCGGCCACGAAATCGCCGGTGCCGGTGGTGATGTCGAACAGCGGCAGCTCCAGGCCGAGCGACTCGACGGACGTGACGACGCGCCGCACGGACCCGATCGTCGTGCCGTCGAGAGAGCGCTTCCACGTGACGGCCGGATCGGTCAGATGCAGGAACCGCAACACTTCCCCGGCGCCGCCGGTCAGCCGCGCCTGGCGCCGGCCGGCGTACTCGCGGTGGCCGACCGTGTCGTAGCCGAACGAGAACCGGTCCAGCGCGGCGAACATCGCGTCGACCACGTCGGTCTCGTCGTGCGCGATCGATAGCACCCCGCGCCGGTACGCGCCCGCCAGGTCGAACAGCCCGGCGAGGAACCCGCGCGCCCAGTGCGCGTCGGGCTTCCGCGGCAGGCTCATGAATCCCACGGACGAACCGAAATCGGGCAGGTACCGCACCGCTCGCGCCGCGGCGTCTTTCTCCGTCGCGAAGCCGCCGGAGCGCAACATCCCGCACAGGTAACCGGCGCGGTAGCCGAGCGTGTCGTCGGGTGTGCGCACGAACTTGCCGCCGCCGACGAGCTCCGTGCCCTCGACCAGGTGCGGCCGCTGCGCCGCGCCCAGCTTGCTGCCCGTGACGTACTTCCAGCCGCGCGCGCTGAGGAACCGGTGGTCGGGCCCGGTGACGAGCGCGGTGCCGTCGTCCAGCGTCACGCGGTACGCCTCGCGCACCGTCGTCCAGTGCGCCAGGACCTCCGTGGGCACCAGCCGCCGCGCGACGCCGTGGCCGCGCGTGCCGAGGATCCGCTCCCCCACCTGCAGGTCGGCGATCGGCTTCGCGCGCCCGTCGACCATCAGCACGGGCGTGCCGCCTTCGAGGCAATACGTGCACGCGTGGGAACACCCTCGGTACGGGTTCACGGTCCACCGGAACGGCACCTGCGACCCCTCGGGAACCCGGTTCAGCACGGACTTGGCGTGCACCTCGTGAAAGGTGACGCCGTCGAACTCCGGTGACCGCACGGACCGCAGCAGCCCGTCCAGACCAGGCAGGATCGGCTCGCCCTCCCCTGCTCGTTGTCGTTCCCATCGCACCCGTCCAGTCGAACACATGTTCTATCGAGTGTCAAACAGGTGTTCGAAGACCTCAGATCGGGAACCGGTCCAGAGCCCGGATCTTGTTCGTCGCGTCCAGGGCCGCGACCTTGTAGGCCTCCGAGAGCGTCGGGTAGTTGAACACCGCGTCGACCAGGTAGTCGACGGTGCCGCCGCAGCCCATGACGGCCTGGCCGATGTGGACGAGGTCCGTGGCGCCCGTGCCGAAGACGTGGACGCCCAGCAGTTTGCGGTCCACTGTGGACACCAGGAGTTTCAGCATGCCGTAGCTGTCGCCGGTGATCTGGCCGCGCGCGAGCTCGCGGTAGCGGGAGATGCCGACCTCGTACGGCACCGAGGACGACGTCAGCTGGGCCTCGGTGGCGCCGACGTAGGAGATCTCCGGGATCGTGTAGATGCCGATGGGCTGCAGGGCGCCGAGGCCGTTCGCCGGTTCGCCGAACGCGTGGTACGCGGCGAGCCGGCCCTGGTCCATCGAGGTGGCGGCGAGCGCGGGGAAGCCGATGACGTCGCCGACGGCGTAGATGTGGTCCACCTCGGTGCGGTAGTGCTCGTCGACCGACAGGCGGCCGCGTTGGTCGGCCAGCAGGCCGGCGTTCTCCAGGGCGAGCTCGTGGGTCATGCCCTGGCGGCCGGCGGAGTACATCACGCCGTCGGCCGGGATGCGCTTGCCGCTGGCGAGCGTGGTCACGGTCGTCGCGTCCGAGACCGCGACGTTCGCCACCTTCTCCCCGAACCGGAACGTGACGCCGAGGTCGCGGAGCTGGAACTTCAGCGACTCCACGATCTCCGGGTCGCAGAAGTCGAGCATCTGGTCGCGCTGCTCCACCACTGTCACGCGCGAGCCGAGCGCGGCGAACATCGACGCGCGGCGTCGAAGTCGACGTGCGCGGGGCGCGCGGGCCGGGTACCCGTGGCGATCACGATGTGGTCGCCCGACACCGTGCGCCGGTCGCCGACGTGCTTGCCCTCGACGAGCACCGTGTGCGGATCGGCGAACGACCCCGTGCCCGGCACGAGGTCGATGTGGTTGCGCAGCAGCTGGGCCCGGACCACCTGAACTTCGCGCCCGACCACGTGCTGGGTGCGCGCCATGAGGTCGGCGATGGTGATGTCCTGCTTCACGCGGTAGCTCGCGCCGTAGAGCTCGCGCTGGTTCATCCCCGTCAGGTAGAGGACCGCCTCGCGCAGTGTCTTGGACGGGATGGTGCCGGTGTTGACGCACACCCCGCCCACCATGTCGTGGCGATCGACGACCGCCACCTTCTTCCCCAGCTTCGCGGCCGCGATGGCGGCCTTCTGCCCACCCGGGCCCGAGCCGATGACGATCAGGTCGTAGTCGTGTTCGCTCACGGTGCGAGCCTGCGCAATCACTCCCCGCGCCGCAAGCCCTGGCCCGCGCCCGCCACGCCGCATTAACGCCGTGTTCGCGCGCGGCTGACCCGAAAGGCCCAGACCACCCGCGGAATCGGCCGTGCCCCAGCATCGTCGGGATGCTGGGGCACGCTCGCTCGCCTCGGTCAGCGGGCCGAGGTCTCCCGGTTCACGGTCGCCAGGAACCCTCGCCAGCCGGCCGGCGAAAGCTCGAAGTGACCCGCGCCGGGGTCCTTCGAGTCCCGAACTGCCACTGCGTCGAGCGGACCCGCCGCGGGGAACCCGACCTCAACACAGTCGCCCTGCGCGCTTCCCGAGTAGGACGATTTCCGCCAAAGGCGGTCACCGGTCATCTCCACCCTCCATCTCCTCGATCAAGTCGGCGATGAGACCCACCGATTGCTCGGGGCTCATCGCCTGACGACGGAGCTGTTCCGCCGCGCGCTGGTAGCCGCGAATGTACTGATCCGCGGTCAAAGTGGAGCTGGTGGCGTAGTGCTCCAGATAGACCACATCGGAGCCAGGATCGGTGCCGCGAATGAGCACGAATGCACCATCCCGCAGCGGGCTGTACCGCGCGGCGAGTGGGACGACCTGCAAGGTGACCTGCTTCTTCCGAGATACTTCGAGCAAGAACCGAAGCTGCTCGATCATGACCTCGTCGTCGTCGCATTCTGGGTAGCGCAATGCCAGCTCGCCGATGATGGCGTGGAACTCTGTCTTCGAGGAAAACAGTGTCTTTTGCCGGCGCATCCGAAATGTCACACCGGCTTCGACCACCGCATCGGAATTGCCCGCAGCCGACATGACTCTCTCCATGTACCTCTCGGTCTGGAGCATGCCGGGAATCCGTTGAGCCTGAGCGTTGAAGATCAACGTGGCCGCAGCTTCATATTCGCTCAGCAACGCGAGTTGCCTGTCCAGCCCGGTCAGCCAGTTCGGGTCGGCAGCTTCCGCTCGGACCTGAAGCAGAGCCGCGAGAGCTTTGCCCTCGATGCCGAGGTGCACGCAGATCGCATCGGCCTCCGCTTCAGAGGGAATGAGCTTCCCCTGGAAGAAGCGCGACACATGGGAAGCGTTGCGCCCGAGAAGGCCGCCGAGTTCCCGGGTCGACATGCCCTTCACCTCTGCGGCCTTGCGCAGCACGGAGCCGAACTCGCGCGATCGAGGCGTGGGCAGGTTGCTGGCCATGCAACAGATCGTAGCCGCCGGGCGCGATCCGTATTCACCCGATTGCGAAGCGGACAGGGCTTGCATGCAACGTTGCGCGCAACGATGCTAGTTGCACGCAACAGCCGATTACCGGGGAGGGCTTCATGTTCGTGTGGCAACAGGCTGCGGGACAACGGCACGCCAGGCAGGCCATCCACCGCGGGGTGCTGGACCTCGGTGCGACGTTCAAGACGCTGTGCGGCTACCGGCTGGAGGTCGGCGAGGCGGATGTGCACACGCCGGACAAGCCGTGGCTCGATCCGACGTGCGAGGGGTGCGACTACAAGATCCGGCGCGCCCTCGGGATTCCGCCGGCGCCGCGCGAAAACGCGGAACCGTTGGTGCTGGAGGACTACGAGGACCGTCAGCGGCCGAAGGTGAAGTGCTGAGCCGTGGCTGATCACGCCCAGACCCCTGCCGCCACGTCGGGTGGCGGCAGGGCCCCCACGCCCGGAGACATTCGTGCACGTCGGCCGGGGCTTCCGGCCGGTGACCGTCGAGTGTTGCAGGAGCTGGTCGACGCGGCCGACGCCGTGACGTGGGGGCTGTCGCTGACGATGTCCGGAATCGTGTGGGGGCTCAGGGAAACCACGGTGCCGACGACGGTCCTGGAGCTCGAACTCGTGCTGGAGCGAGCGCAGAGGCTCCAGAACGCGCTGGAGAAGTGTCGGGTGTTCGTCCACGAGCGGATCGGCGAACCTGAGCGACCCGTCTGAGGGATCCCGCACGAGGGACCCGCCGGACCATTCTCAACCGGCCGTCAGTACCGGTCTGTCTGTCCCGGTCTGTCAGTACCGGTCTGTCAGTACCGGTCGAGGTCCCGTTCACAACGCAGCCGAAGCGTCGTACTCCCCTGCGCGGCAGCCAGTTCCACCGCCGTCTTCAGGCGGATCCGGCCCTGTTCGCGGCCGTCGTAGGCGGAGCGCAGCCGCAGCACCTCGGGGAGCCACCAGAGGTCGTCGCGGGCTTGGCCGACGACGAGGGCCGCGTCGAGGGCAGCGCGGGCCGGGCCGGGGCGGTCGTGGCGCGCCATCAGGTCGGCCTGCAGTGCGAGCCAGTAGGGCATGCGGGCGAGCGAGCCCTCGGCCTTGAGGTTGGCGACGCCGCGGCGGATGTCGGCGAGGCCGTCGGCGTCGCCGCGCACCCAGCCGCCCAGGACGAGGCCCCATTCGCGGTAGTAGGCGAAGCCGTAGCGGTCACAGAGCTCGCGCAGCTCGGCCGAGACCTCCTTCACGTCGTCGAGGTCGCCGCGCATCTGGTGTGTGATGCCGGCGTACGCGAGGGCCACGGCGAGGCTGTACGGGTGCGTCTTCGTGCGCGCCAGGCGCACGGCTTCACGGCTGCTGCGGAGCGCTTCGTCCTCGTGCCCCAGCAGCCAGTGCGCGTGCGCGGCCCAGGCCGGGCTGTGCACCTCGGGCCGCGTGCCGATGGGCAGCGACGGCGCGCCGCGCGTGAGGCGGGCGGCGAGGTCGAAGTGGCGCAGCGCCTCCCCGGGCCGGCCGAGGCTCACCGACGAGCCGGCGAACGCGAAGTGCGCGGAGCCGTTGAGCTCGTCTTTGGTGCGGTCGTCGACGACGAGTTCGAGCGCGCGTCTCGCGGCCTCGTGCGCACGGGCGGTGCGGCCTTGCACGAACCGCGACGTCCACAGCCCGACCAAGGCGACGAGCGTGGAATCCTGCTGCCCCAGGCGTTCCGCGAGCACGATCGAGCGTTCGAGGGCCCGCTGGAGGTCGGGGGACGCGTAGCCGAGCCGGGCGTTGAGGGGTCCGGAAAGGGCTTCGAGCACCTCCAGCTCACGACGGTCGGTCTCCGGTCCGGAGGGGGCGCCGGCGAGCAGCGACAGGGCTTCGCGCAGCAGCCGGATCGCCTCGCCGTGGGCGAAGGTGCCGGCCGCGAGCTCGGCGGCCCGGCGGTAGAACTCGACCGCACGATCGGGGCGGCCGCCGCGGGCGTACTGCTCGGCCAGCTGCGCGGAGACCGAACTGGTGTCGCCGGGGTGCAGCAGTTCGAGGCTCTGGGCGAGCCGGCGGTGCAGCAACCAACGCCGCGCGCGGGTCACCTGCCGGTAGGCGGCGTCGCGGAGCAGGTCGTGGGAGAAGTCGTAGCCGTCGCGGAAGTCGCGCAGGATCCGCAGCCGCCACAGCTCGTCGACGGCGCGCACCACGGCTTCGGCGTCGAGGTCGCTGGCCTCGGTGAGCAGGTCGAGCGAGAAATCGCGGCCGACGGCGGCGGCCAGGCCCGCGATCTCGCGGGCGTCCGGGGTCGGCTGTCGTAGGCGTTCGGTGAGCACGGCGTCGAGGTCGCCGGGCGGGCCGCCGGAGCGCAACGCCTCCACCACGGACAGCGGGAAGCCGCCGGTCGCGACGTGCAGAAGGGTGAGCTCGTCGCCCGTGGGCAGGAGGCCGGAGACGGATTCGGCCAGGCGCGCGGTGTCGTCGACGTCGAGCGGGCTCAGATCCACTTCGGACAGCCGGCCGGTGGCGCGCAGGCGTTCGGTCCAGCCGGCCAGGGTGCCGTCGCCGTGATCCGACCGCTGCGTCGCGGCGAGCAGCAGCGGCGCGCGCGGTTCGAGACCGAGGCAGAAGAGCAGGAACGCCAGGGTTTCCTGATCGCACCACTGCGCGTTGTCGAGCACGAGCAACGTCGGCCGGCCGGCGCCGGTGAGGGCGCGGGCGAGGCCTTCGAAGAAGCGGTGCCGCTGCCACGCGTCGGCCACCGCGCGGACTGTGCGCACAACGGGGGCCGGTCCGCTGTCCTTGCCGGCCGGGACGAGCCGGTCCACTTCGGCGCGCCACACCGGCGCGAGCGTCGCCAAAGACGGCTGGAGCACGGGGTTGCGCAGCCAGTCCGCCACCGGTGCCAGCGCGAGGCGGCCCGACGTCCCGAAGCACTGCGTCCCCGCCACCACCGCGCCCTGGCTGCGCGCGAGCCGGGCCAGCTCGACCACGAGCCGCGTTTTGCCGACGCCGGCGTCACCCCGCACGAGCGCCACCGACGGCTGTCCGCGCGCGGCTTGCTGCCACCGTTCCCGCAGCTGCGTGAACTCGCGGGTGCGGCCGACGAGCAGGGATTCGCGGCTGGGCACGGCATCGGCCAGGAGCCGCCGCAAGGCCGCCTGCGTGGCGCGGTCGGGCACCACGCCCAGCTCGCGTTCGAGCACCGACGCGCACTGGTGGTAGGTGCTTACGGCCCCGGCGCGGTCGCCGAGGTCGGCCTGCAGCTCCATGAGTGTGCGGTAGCCCAGCTCCTCCAACGGCCGCAGGCGGATGCGGCGGCGGGCCGTCTCGGCGGCGCCCGCGAGGTCGCCCAGGCGGCGCTGGGCGTCGCCGAGCAGGTCGCACAGCGCCACGCACTGTTGTTCCAGCTCGGCGCGGGGTGCGAAGAGCCACTCGTCGGCCAGCCCGGGCATCAGCTCACCGCGGTACTCGGCCAGCGCGGCGCCGGCGTGGGCGCGGACTTCCTCGTCTTCGCCGGCGGCCAGGGCAGCTCGGCGTTCGGCGTCGAACACGCGCACGTCGACGCGGCAGCGGGGAGTGTCCTGCCAGGACAGATCCGTCGCGGTCGCGAGCAGCGCCGTGTCCTCACCCAGGACGTGGCGCAGGTGGTGCAGCTCGCGGCGCAGGTTCGTGCGGGCCTGCGCGTCGGAGGAATCGGGCCAGAACAGCGACGCGATCCGCTGCCTCGGCTGCGGCAGCCCCGCGTGGGTCACCAGGTAGCCGACGAGCGCGATCGCCCGCGGCGATCGGGTCACCGCCGGCCCGGTCGCACCGTGGGTGACCGACTGCTCGCCCAGCAGCGACACGTAGAGCATCCCGGGGTGCCTCCTGCCCAGGCACGGTAGTCGGGCGCACGCCGACGGTGGGCACACCTTATGGTTCCCGCGCCAGGTCGGCTCGCCAGCCTGCGGTGCGCGCCGTCGAGAAGTCCTTGCAGACCGCCAAAAAGATCGGCAGTCGTTTCCCACCACCGGCAAAAAACTCGTCGCCCCGAACGCCGCGAACGGGCCCCTCGGCGAACCCGAACGCTGCGCGAACGCCCCGTGCCTAACTTCGGTGGGGCAGGCAGCCCGACCGGGAGGCCGTTCCACATCAGGGAGAAATCGCATGACCACCATCACCGCACCGTTTCCCGAGCTGGCACTCGCGCTGAAGGGCGAGCTCGTGACGCGCGGCGACGACGGCTACGACCAGGCGCGCGCCGTCTACAACGGGATGATCGACAAGCACCCCGCCGCCATCGCCCGGTGCGCGGATACCGCGGACGTCGTCACGTGTGTGAATTTCGCGCGGGAGAACCGGATCGACCTCGCCGTGCGCGGCGGCGGGCACAACGCCGGCGGGCTCGGTATCGCCGACGACGCACTGGTGATCGACCTTTCCGCGCTGCGCAGCACGACGGTGGACCCCGAGACGCACACCGTGCGCGTCGACGCCGGGTGCACGTGGGGCGACGTCGACCACGCGACCGTGGCCTTCGGCATGGCCACCCCGTCGGGGATCATCGGCTCAACCGGCGTCGGCGGGCTCACCCTCGGCGGCGGGATCGGTTACCTGGCCCGGCGCTTCGGGCTGACCGTGGACAACCTGCTCTCCGCAGACGTCGTGCTCGCCGACGGCAGCTTCGTGCACGCCAGCGAGAAGTCGCACCCGGACCTGTTCTGGGCCCTGCGCGGAGGCGGCGGGAACTTCGGCGTCGTCACGTCGTTCACCTTCCGCTGCCACGACATCGGCGAACACGGCACGATCATCGGCGGCCCGGTGCTGTACTCGCTGGACGACACCGAAGACGTGCTGCGCTGGTACCGCGAGCTGCTGCCGTCGCTGCCCGAGGAGCTCAGCGGCTGGTTCGGCCTGATCACCATCCCACCGGCCCCGCCGTTCCCCGAGGAGCTGTGGAACCGCAAGGCCTGCGCCATCGTGTGGTGCTACACGGGTTCGCACGCGCGGGCCGACGAGGTCCTCGAGCCGGTGCGCTCCTTCGGCTCGCCGCTGCTGGTGGGTGTGCAGCCGATGCCCTTCACGGCGCTGCAGAGTGCGTTTGACGCGCTCTACCCGACGGGTCTGCAGTGGTACTGGCGTGCCGACGTCACCACGGAGATCTCCGACGAGGCCATCGCCATCCACCGCCGCTTCGGCGAGGCCCTGCCGACCATGCACTCCACCATGCACATGTACCCGATCGACGGCGCCGCCGCCCGTGTCGCCGCCGACGCCACGGCGTTCCCCTACCGCGACGGTGGCTGGTCCGGCGTGATCGTGGGCGTCGACCCCTCGCCCGACAACCGGGAGAAGATCACGCGCTGGACGAAGGACTACTGGACCGAGCTGCACCCGACCTCGGCCGGTGGCGCGTACGTCAACTTCATGATGGAAGAGGGCGACGACCGCGTGAAGGCCGCCTACCGCGACAACTACGAGCGGCTGGCGCAGGTCAAGAACCGGTACGACCCGGAGAACCTGTTCCACATCAACCAGAACATCCGGCCGTCCGGTTCGTGAGCGGCCAGGCCGGGTGGCTGCGGCGCGGCGGTCGGGGCCGCACCGCAGCACTGGGCGGTCAGGAACGGAGGGAGCCGCGACGGCGCTGGAAGTCGGTGACGGCGTCCAGCCCGGCGTGGAGTTCCTGACGCAGCAAGGCGAGCTGCTGGGTGGAGACGTCCTCCCCCAGCAGCTCGCTCACGCGGCCCTTTTCCAGCTCCGCCAGCGCTTCCCACGGCGTCGGGGCGAGCTCGCCCACGACCGTGCCCGGGTCCGGGGGCGTCAGGCCGTCGGCGACGCCGGCGTTACCGGCCGCCACCAGGGCGGCCACGACGAGGTGCGGCTGGGCATCGGCGCCTGCGAAGCGGAACTCCAGCCGCGGCGACGCGGAGGTGCCGCAGAGCCGGACGGCGGCGGTGCGGTCGTCCAGGCCCCAGCGCAGCACGCGCGGGGAGAACGACGTGGTGCGCAGGCGGACGTAGCTGTTCCACGTCGGCGCCCACACGGCGGTCAGCGCCCGCGCGTCGCGAAGCACGCCCGCGAGGAAGGCACCGAGGCCGAACGGGAAACCCGCCGGACCGTCCGGGGTCGACAGTGACAGGTGGACGTGGCACGAGTTGCCCTGGCCGGTCTCCGGAGCGGCGAGGTAGTCGGCGCTCGCGTTGTGCCGGGTCGCGACGCGGCGGGTGAGCAACTGGAGCAGCAGGGCGTCGTCGCAAGCGGTGAGCGCGTCACGGTGGCGCAGCACCACCTCGTACTGGCCGGGGTGACATTCGGCGCGCGCGGACTCCACGCCCAGGACCGAGGCGGCCGAGCGCAGGTCGGCCAAGAGCGGGGCCAGGCGTTCGGTGCCGCCCACCGCGTAGTCCACACCGTGGCCGGTCAGCGGGGTGCCGGAGTCGTCGCGGAACACGACCTCGTGCTCGATTCCCACCGACGGCACCAGACCGAACTCCTCGAGCGCGGCCAACTGCGTCCGCAGCACCGTGCGCGGCGCGAGGCCCGCCGGTTCGCCCGAAGGCAGTTCGGCGTCGCACACCACGGCCCAAGTGCGATCTCCCAGCGGCACGGCCGTCGCGGCGTCTGCGCGCATGCGCAGGTCGCCGAACCCGCCGAGGTAGGCGCTCAGGGAACCGCTGTCCGGCAACGGTTCCCGCTCCGGCGTCCAGGCGAAGACGTAGCTGCACACGCCGTAGCCGTCATCGAGTACCGACGCGGCGAACGGCGCCTCCAGCTCCACCGCGGCGAACCGCGCGTGCGGGTCGGGCACGAGCAGCACCAGCCGCGTGCCCTCCTCGGCCAGCACGTGCCGCAGCACGGCCGCCGCGGCCGAGCCCGCCTCCGCGCGCACGGTGAGCGAGCGCGCACCGACGGGCCGATCGAACGGCGTCACCACGCGCCGTCCGGATCCGGCGCGTGCAACGGGTTCGGCACCCGGCCCCAGCGGACGTCGAACTCGTCGTCGCGCTCCACCTTGTCGAAGCCCTGCCCGGCGAAGTGCTCGCGGTTGAGCGTGACCCGCTCCACGTCCGGCGCGAACAGCCGGCACGCGTCGAAGCGCTCGGCCACGTCGGGGTTCTCGTCGCGGTAGCGGCCGACGACCTCGCGCACCAGGGCCCAGAAGTCGCCGCGCGCCAGGCCGACGTCGTCGAGCAGGATCTCCGCCCAGAACCGCAGCTGGCCGGAGAACACCGAGCTGAACAGCGACTGCGCGAGCAGGTGGGCGGGCCAGCGGAGCATGTCGGCGTCGGCCTCGGGCGGAAGGTCGGCGTAACACGGCAGTTCCTCGTCCATCAGGTCCACGCCCTGGGCGAAGTCCTTGATGGCCACGCGCACGGGCCGGCTGTCGGCGTCGACGACGAGGATGAGGTTCTGGCCGTGGGGGCAGAACCCGACGCCGTAGCGCAGCAGCCACTGCAGCAGCGGCGTGAGCAGCAGGTCGAACAGCCACGACAGCCACACTTCGGCGCCGTCGCCGGCCTGGGTGATCAGCCGCGTGAGCACGGCTTCACCCGAAGCGTCGCGGTAGGGCAAGGCGGCGAACGAGATCGCGCGCTCGCCCTCGGCCAGCGTCGCGAGGAGCGGCTCGCGCCAGAGCGCGCCGAGCGTCTCGTGGAAGCGGTAGGGCAGCTCTTCGAGCGCGCCGAACAGCGGGTGGCGCACGGACACGCTCGCCACCTCGCCCAGCAGCGCGAACCGGTACTTCTCCGACAGCAGCGGGTCGGCCGCGTCGACGCGCCGCAGCCATTCGGTGACCGACGGTCCGGCCAGCGTCGCCGCGGAGTTCAGGCCGCGGTAGACCAGCGTGTTGCGCACGGACACAGCGGTTTTCACGTCGTGGCGATCGGGGTGGCTGCGGTTGGCGAGCGTGCGCACCGTCTGGTGCGGCCGGTAGGCGTCGGCGCTGCACCCCAGCTCGATCATCCGGCCGGTGGCCAGCTCGGCGGAGTACAGCGTGCCCAGGATCTCGTCGGCCTGCCATGGATGCACGGGCACCCACACGTAGTCGGCCGGGTCGCCGACGGCGGCGACGCGCGTGGTGAACTCCTCACGCTGGGCGTCGTCCAGTTCTCGGCGGAGCAGCGCGGCGGCGTCGAGGTCGGCGACGGAGCGGAACTGCGCCAGGTCGCGGTGCACGGCATACCAGCGCAGCCGGACGTCCTCGCCAGCCTCCGGCGCGTAGCGGGCGCGGTCGGGCGCGGAGAACCCGACGCGGCCCTTGTTCAGCACGAGCCGCGGGTGTCCGGTGAGGTGACCGTCGGCGAGGTTGTAGTCCATTGTGGACAGTTCGGCGGCCGTCGGGGCGCGGCGCAGGCGGGCGGCCTCGTTGGTGACGGTGGCGGTGAGCTCGGCGAGCACGTCGGCCAGGCGCAACCCGGTGAGGCCCAGCGTCTCCCGTGCGTCGACGACCAGGGTGCGCGGGTCGTCGGCGGGTGTTTCGGCGCCGTCGACGAGCCGGACGGCGCTGCCCGGCAGGACCGTCCACGACTCGAACGCGCCGCGGCGGGCCTCGAAGCGGTACGAGACGTCGCCGGGGAGGTCGAGCAGCCAGGTGCGGTGGCCGTCGCGGGTCGGTTCGCCGGGCCGCGGGCGCAGCATCGCCTCGTAGGACAGTTCGCCGAGCATCTTGTGCGTCACGAGCGAGCCCGCGGCCCGCCAGGCGGCGGCGTCGGTCAGGGTCACTGCTCCTCCGTTTTGTCCGTGCGGGTGGTGTCGAGGCTGGTGTTGTTCAGGCCGAACGTGGTGAACGCGGTGCGGTCGGGCAGGTCGTAGACGGCCTTGCCGCACACCGCGTTGAGGATCGCCGCGGCGCGCCAGGCGCCGAGGCCGAGGTCGGGCGCGCCGGGGCCGTGGGTGTGACGCTCGGCGTTCTGCACGAACACCGAGCCCGTGACGCCGTTGCCCAGCTCCAGCCGGTGGTCGGCCCCGATGACGAGGCGGCCGTGGTCGTCGCGGCGCGCATCGAGCTCCTGCAGCAACGGAGCCGTCGGCGTTTCCGCGTAACCGGTCGCGGAGACGACGGCCGCCGTGCGGTGCGTGGCGGTGCTCCCTTGCTCGGCGTGCCGCAGGCCCAGCTCGATCCCGTCCTCGACGGCCGTGGCCGAGACGACCTCGACGCCGGGCGTGAGCGCCGCGCCGGGCCAGCCGCCGCCGATGCTGCGGCGGTAGAGCTCGTCGTGGATCGCGGCGATGGTCTCCGTGTCGATCCCCTTGTACAGCTGCCATTGCGACGGCAGCAGCCGATCGCGCGCCGCCTCGGGCAGGCCGTGGAAGTAGGCAGTGTAGTCCGGCGTGAACTGCTCCAGTCCCAGCTTCGAGTACTCCATCGGCGCGAACGCGGGCGTGCGCGCGAGCCAGCGCAGACCGTCCACAGTGGACCGTGAACGCAGCAGGTCGAGGAACACCTCCGCGCCCGACTGTCCCGACCCGACCACGGTCACCGTCTGCGCGGCCAGCAGCTCGGCGCGGTGGGTGAGGTAGTCGGCCGAGTGCAGCGCGAGCACGTCCGGCGCCGCGACGAGGTCCCCCAACGGCTCGGGCATGCTCGGCCGGGTCCCGACGCCGAGCACGACCGACGACGCCAGCACCTGCTCAGTGCCCGACACGGTCAGCTCGAACGCCTCTTCCGCCGCCACCCAGCGAAGGCCGGTGACCTCGTGGCCGAAGCGGCACGCGGGCAGGCGGGCGGCGGCCCAACGTCCGTAGTCGTCGTATTCCGCGCGCGGCAGGTGGAAGCGCTCGGCGAAGTAGAACGGCAGCAGGCGGCCGCGTTCGCGCAGGTAGTTGAGGAAAGAGTGCCGGCTGGTGGGGTCGACGAGCGACACCAGGTCGGCGAGGAACGGGACCTGCAGTGTCGCGCCGTCGACGAGCAGCCCGGGGTGCCAGCGGAACTCCGGGCGCGCGTCGAAAAGCACCACGTCGAGCTGGTCGAGCGGGTCGGCCAGCGCGGCGAGCGAGAGGTTGAACGGCCCGATCCCCACGCCCGCGAGGTCGAAGCGCCTCACGAGGCGACCGGGCTTTGCGGTGCGGTCACGCCGCGCTCGGCCGCGGCCGTGGCGACGACCTGGTCGAGGAGGGCGACGTAGTCCTCGGCGGTGGTGTGCGGGTGCAGCAGGGTGAGCTTGAGCCACAGCTGCGAGGCGCCGTCCGGGCCGGTCGGCAGGGCGCCGCGGCCGATCACGGCCGTGCCGGCTTCCAGCAGCGTGCGGCGGACGCGGGCGACGAGGTCGTCGTCGGCGCCGCGCGGGCGGAAGACGACCGTGGACAGCTCCGGTTTGCCCCACGACTGCAGCGCCGGGTGGTGTTCCACCAACACGTTGACCTCGGTCGCGGTGGCGCAGCAGCGTTCGACGAGGGCGCCGAGGCCTTCGGTGCCGAGCGCGCGGACGGTCACGGCCATGCGGAACGCGTCGGGGCGCCGGGAGGTGCGGATCGAACGGCCGAGCAGGTCGGGCAGACCGGCTTCGGTGTCGTCGTCGGCGTTGAGGTACTCGGCGCGGACGGTCAGCGCGGAGAGATCTGCCGCGTTTCTCGCGGCGAAGAGGCCGGCGGCGACGGGTTGCCAGCCGAACTTGTGCATGTCGAGGGCGACGGAGTCGGCCAGTTCCAGACCGGCGACGCGGGGGGCGAGGGATTCGCTGCAGAGGAGCAAACCGCCGTAGGCCGCGTCGACATGGAGGCGGGCGCCGGAGAGGCGGCAGATGCGGGCGATTTCCTCGAGGGGGTCGATGCGGCCGGTGTTGGTGGTGCCGGCGGTGGCGACCACTACGGCGGAGGCGCCCAGGGGGGCGAGGGCTTCTGCGAGTGCGGCGGGGATCATGCGGTCGTCTTGGCAGGGGACGACGACTGGCGCGGGGAGGCCGAGGAGCCAGGCGGCGCGGGAGACGCTGTGGTGGGAGTTCGCGCCGCAGACGGGGCGGATGGTTCCTGCCGTGGATTCTCTCGCCAGGAGGAGGCCGAGGAGGTTGGATTCGGTGCCGCCGGAGGTGACCACCGCGTCGGCGGTGGGGGTGCCAGGGAAGCAGAGGTGGGAGATGCCGGAAAGGAACTCTGCTTCGAGCTCGCTGGCCATGGGGGCTTGGTCCCAGGAGTCCATGGAGGGGTTCATGGCTGCGGCTACTACGTCTGCGGCGACGGAGACGGCCAGTGGGGGGCAGTGGAGGTGGGCGGCGCAGGCCGGGTCTGCCGGGTCGGCTGTGCCTGCCGCCAGGAGAGTTGAGTAGTGGTGGAGGGCTTGTTCGGCGCCGATGCCGGTTTTGGGGAGGTGTTGGGTGCCGCCGGAGGCGGCCAGGGAGGCGGCGACGGTGGCGGGGCCGCCGGAGGGGATGGGGCCGTTGCGTTCGGTGATGCCTGTTTCCATGCCGTGGAGGGCGATGGGGAGGAGTTCGGTGAGGTGTGCTGCGCCGTCGCGACCGCCGGCCAGCCAGGTCGCTGAATCTCCACCCATGGAGCCGCCTTTCTTAGGGTAACCTTGCCTACCCTATGCAACAATACGGATACCCAGTGGTAGAGGACGGGGTGGGTCCTCTGTGTTCCTGTGTGTTCAGGATGGTGGGGTGGGTGGGGTTGTTGCGTCGGCCGATTGGGGGGTCGGAGGGCGGTTTGGGGACGGCTCGGCGCGCGGAGCGCACCATTGCCGGTTTTCGGGTGAGTGCAGGGCACCCCGATTTTTGATTGTCACGACGGTAGAGATCGGCTTGTCAAGGCGGGAAAGAGTACCTTGACAAGCCGATCTCTACCGTGTTGCGGAAAAGAATCGGGGGCCGGGCGGGGGAAGGGTTCGGGGTGGGGTTGGGGAGTTCGTGGGTTGCGTTGCCGGGTGAGGTTTGGGAAGGGCCAAGAGCACGGGGGCTTAGGTGGGGCGGGGAGTTGCGTTGCCGGGTGGGAGTTGCCGAGGGCAAGAGCGCGGGGAGATTGGGTGGGGCGGGGAGTTGCATTGCCGGGTGGGAGTTGCTGGGGGCAAGAGCACGGGAGCTTCGGTGGGGCGGTGAGTTGCCTGGCCGGGTGGGGGTTGGGTAGAGGCAAGAGCGCGGGGAGCTGGAGTGTGGGCGAGTTGCGTTGCCGGGTGGGGGTTGAGGGGTGACAAAAGCGCCCCAATGTGGCGTCGGTGCGGTGGGTGCAACGAATGCCGCATTGGGGCGTTTGGGTGGTGCGGGGGGTCAGCGCTTCGGGGCCAGGCCCTTGGCTAGGTCGAAGGGGTCGTTGCCGGTGGGGAGGAGGGCGATGATGGGGGTGGTGAGGCCATTGTCCACATAGGACTGGATCTGGTCGCGGCAGGAGTCGACGCTGCCGTGGATGACCAGGGAGTCGACGACGGAGTCGGGGATGACTTCGTTGGCTTTCTTGCGGTCGCCGGCAGCCCAGGCGGTGTGCATGGGGGCGAGGGCGTCGCCGCGGCCCAGCCAGTCGTGGAATTTGGCGTAGACGGGGACGGTGAGGTAGCTGGAGATCATCATGCGGCCCAGGGCGCGAGCGGCGTCTTTGTCTTCGGTGGGGCAGACGAAGATGCGGGCGGCGAGTTCGACGTCGGGGCCGATGACCTTGCGTATCTTGGGGACGTCGGTGGCGGCCAGCCAGTTGGTGATGGCGCCGTCCGCTTCGGCGGCGGCCAGGCGGAGCATGCCGGGGCGGAGGGCGGCGAGCATGACCGACGGGGCGGGGTCGGGGGCGCGTTCGAGGCGGAACTTGTTGACGGAGAAGGTCTCGTAGGACTCGGTGACCTTCTCGCCGGCCAGCGCGCCGCGGAGGAAGTGCAGGGTGTCGCGGGTGCGGGCGAAGGGGTCCTTGAACTCCGCGCCGTTCCAGCCTTCGACGATGACCGGGGACGAGGCGCCGATGCCGAGGACGAAGCGGCCCGGGGCGAGTTCGGCGAGGGTCGAGGCGCTCATGGCCAGGAGGCCGGGGCCGCGGGTGTAGACCGGCACGATGGCGGTGCCCAGGCGTAGCTGCGGTGCCCATTGTGACGCCAGAACCAGCGGGGTGAAGGCGTCGGTGCCGGCGGTTTCGGCCGTCCACGCGTCGGTGTAGCCCAGGTCGGGCAGTTGTTCCACGAGGGCGCGGTGCTCGAGCAGCGGCACCCCCGTGAGCGGGATGGTCAGGCCCCACCGGTTCATGCGTTCTCCTTGTCGACGGTGACGGCGGCGAGCTCACGCAGGATCCAGTCGACCTGCGTGCGCATCAGGTTTTCCGCGACCTCCTCGGCCTGCGGGGTCATGTGGGTCGCCCCGGCCAACGGGAGGAAGACGTGGGGGCGGCCCTTCGCCAGCAGCGCGCCGGAAAGGCGCAGGGAGTGCGCCGGGAAGACGTTGTCGTCGGCGAGGCCGTGGACGATGAGCAGGGCGCGGGACAGTTCGCCGGCGTCGGCGATCAGGGAGTTGTGCTCGTAGACCGCGGGGGCGTCCTGCGGTTTGCCCAGGTAGCGCTCGGTGTAATGGGTGTCGTAGAGGGCCCAGTCGGTGACGGGCGCGCCGGCGACGGCGGCGTGGAAGACGTCCGGGCGGCGGAGCACGGCGAGGGCCGAGAGATAACCGCCGTAGGACCAGCCGCGGATCGCGACGCGTTCGAGGTCCAGCTCCGGGTGGTCGGCCGCGGCGGCGTGCAGGGCGTCGACCTGGTCGGCGAGGGTGACGTCGGCGAGCTTGCCCGCGATCTCCCGCTCCCAGGCCGGGCCGCGGCCGGGCGAGCCGCGGCCGTCGGTGACGAGCACGGCGAAGCCCTGGTCGGCGAGCCACTGCGGAGTCAGGAAAGCGTTGCGGCTCTGGAGCACGCGCTGGGCGTGCGGGCCGCCGTACGGGTCGAGCAGCACGGGCAGCTTGCCCTCGCTGGGTTCGTAGCCGCGCGGGAGCACCAGGGCGGCGCGCAGGCCGCGCTCCCCCAGCGTGAGCCAGCTGAGGTTCGGTTCGATCTCAGGGTCCACAGTGGACGACGTGATGCGACCGACCTCGGTGCCGTCGCGCAGGACCGTGACCACCGGGCCGCTGTGGGCGAGGCTCCACTCCGTGAGCACGGTCAACTCCGCGCTGCCGGAGCCGCCGTGCACGCCGTCCTGAGTGGACAGTCGCTGCACGCCGCCGGAGCCGGTGCGGTAGACGTGGATCTGCGTGGAATCGGCCTCCGACGCGGTGAAGAGCACCTGCTCGCCCGCGTGCAGCACCGCGCGCAGCTGCGTGCCCGGCGGAGTGACGGGCTCCCCCGCCACCACGAGCCGGTGGTCGCCGTCGGCCGCGCTCGCGGTGACGAGCCGGCCGTCGGAAGTCCACGCCGGCACGCCCTGGACGATGTCGACCCAGTGCTCGTCGGTCTCGGTGTGCAGCTCGGTCACGGAGCCGTCGGCCGGGTCGAGCTCCAGCACGGTGAGGCGCTTCTGGTCGCGCGGCTGCACCGCGAGCAGCGGCGCGCCGCCGGCCGACCAGTGCACCGTGACCAGGTACTCCCAGTCGCCGCGCTCGACGTCGACGCGGCTGCCGTCCAGGCCGAGCACCGCGAGCGACACGACGGCGTTGGGCGAGCCCGCCGACGGGTAGGCCACGACGTTGGCCGGGTGGTCCGGGTTCGCGGGGTCGCCGATGGTCCAGCGCGGCACGGGGCCGCGGTCGGAGCGCTCGACGATGAGGCTCTGCCCGTCCGGCGCCCACCAGTAGCCGCGCGTGCGGTCCATCTCCTCGGCGGCGATGAACTCCGCGAGGCCCCACGCGATGTCGTCGCCGTCTTCCCCGACGAGCGTGCGGTCGGTGCCCGTGGCCAGCTCGATCACGCGCAGGCGGCGGTCGCGCACGTAGGCGACGTGGGTGCCCGTCGGGTTGGGCCGCGGGTCGACGACCGAGCCGTCGACGAGCACCGCGGTGGAGCCGGTGGCCAGGTCGAGCGTGTAGAGCTTGCCGGACAACGTGAAGGTGACGACGGTGAACGCGTCGTCCACGCCGTAGGCGACCACGCCGCCGCCGGTCTCCCGCGCGCGCTCGCGCCGCGCCCGCTCCTCCGGCGGCAGGTCCTCCTCGCCGGGCAGCAGCTCCGCGGCGTCGACGAGCTTGGACTCCGCACCGCTCGCGAGGTCGAGCGACCACAGGCTGTGCCGCGGGTCCGTGCCCGTCTCGCTGCGCAGGAACAGCACGCGCGAGCCGTCCGGGGCCACGCGGAACTGCTTGGGGGCGCCGAGGGTGAAGCGCTGCGTGCGGGCCTGTCGGCGGAGGAACGGAACGTCGTCGAGAGCAGAGTCGGTCACGCCCGCACTCTTCCAGACGATCAGGCCGGCACGCCATCACCCTTCAGCATCGCCAGCTGCTCGGCGACGTCGAAGTGCGGCTCCGGGAACCGCGGCGCCATCTCCGTCATCGTCTCGATCAGCAGCTCGGCGACGGCCCAGTTGCGATACCACTTGCGATCGGCCGGCACGACGTACCACGGCGCGTGCTCGGTGGACGTGCGCGCGACCAGGTCGGCGTACGCCTGTGCGTAGGCGTCCCAGCGGCCGCGGGCCTCGACGTCGGACGGCGCGAACTTCCAGATCTTCTCCGGCCGCTCCAGCCGCGCGACCAGCCGGCGCAGCTGCTCCTCGGGCGAAATGTGCAGGAACACCTTGACGATCGTGGTGCCACCCGCCACGACCTCTTCCTCGAACGCGTTGATCTGCGAGATCCGGTTGCGCCGCTCGGCCGCGGTCAGCAGACCGGACACGCGGGGCACGAGCACGTCCTCGTAGTGTGACCGGTCGAACACGCCGATCTGGCCCGACGCCGGCAGCTCCTTGCGGATGCGCCACAGGAAATCGTGGCGGCGTTCGGCGGGGGTGGGCACCTTGAAGCCCTTGTAGCGCACGCCCATCGGGTTCACCAGGCCCAGCACGTGCCGGACGGTGCCGCCCTTGCCGGAGGTGTCCATGCCCTGCAGCACGAGCAACACGCTGCGGCCGCCTCCGCTGGTGCCCTCGGCGTACAGCGCCTCCTGCAAGGCGTCGAGCCGCTCGCCGGCGGTGGCGAGTTTCTTCTCGCCCTTGCCCTTCTTGCCCGGCCCGACGGGTGAGGACCCCGGATCCGGCAGCTCCGCCGTGGCACGGAGCGCGTCGCGGACCCGGGTCCCGTTGTCGTTCTTCGCCATCCGGCGACGATAACCTCAGGAAGCGGCCTTCGCGGCGAAGAGCTTCAGCAGTCCGTTCCAGCCGCCCTCGGTGTTCACGCCGTCGCGAACCTTTTCGGCAGTGGCGCCGTGCCGCTCGAACGCGCGGTGTTCGACGTCGACTCGCGTGGTCCCGGGCCCCTCCTCCGTGAAAACAACCTCGATCTCGCTCGCACGTGCCGGGTCCGGATCGATCTTCCAGTCCCCGTCGATCTGCCACGACAGAACCACTCGGCCGGGTGGCTCCCAGACGAGCACGTGGCCCCAGACGCACTCGGACCCGTCGGTGAGGCGCTCGTACCAGCGTCCACCTTCTCCCGATTCGAGGACCACCTCGGCGAGCGCAACCTCGCCCAGGTGGTGCTCGCGGGGCCACCAGCTGTCGAAACCCTCGGTGTAGACCTTGAACGCGTGCTCGCGCGAGCAGGCGACGGTGATCGTCTTGCGGATCGGTTCGAGTGTCATGGCTCTTCGCTTCCTCGCTCGGGGGCGGTGGCTTCGGCTTGCTTCGCGAACGAACTCAGCGCGTCCGACCACATCTCGTCGAGGTAGGCGCGCAGCGCGGCGATCCCGTCGGGGCGCAGCCGGTACAGCCGTTTCGTCCCGGCCGCCTGGTCGACGACCAGACCCGCCTCCTTGAGCACCTTCAAGTGCTGCGAGACCGCCGGACGGCTGATCGGCAACGTCGCGGCCAGCTCTCCCACCGCGCGCGGCCCTTCGCGGAGCGCTTCGAAGATCGCGCGCCGCGACGGGTCGGCGAGGGCGGAGAGCTGGTCGCTTCCGTAAGTCGCCACGAACGGTAAGTTACAGCTTACCAATGACGGCCGTCAACGCCGCGCATCGATTCGCCGGTCGAACCGCCCGACTGCGCAACGAACGACGGGTGAAAGCAACGTTTCCCGGCTGAAGTCCCCGCCGCTTGGATCTAGCCTGAACGCATGACGACGCTCGCCGGTCGGGAGACCGCCATCCCTGCCTCCGCCGACGGTTTCATCGAGCTCGACGAGCGGTGGAGCACGCACAACTACCACCCGCTGCCCGTCGTGATCGCCGAAGCCGAGGGCGCGACGGTGACCGACGTCGAGGGCAAGAGCTACCTCGACTTCCTGTCCGGTTACTCCGCCCTGAACTTCGGCCACCGCCACCCCGCGCTGATCGCCGCGGCCGTGGAGCAGCTGGGCCGGGTCACGCTGACCTCGCGCGCGTTCCACCACGACCAGCTCGGGCTGTTCTGCCGCGAGCTCGCGGAGCTGACCGGCACCGAGATGGTGCTGCCGATGAACTCCGGCGCCGAGGCCGTGGAGTCGGCCGTCAAGGTGGCGCGCAAGTGGGCGCACCAGGTCAAGGGCGTGCCCGACGGCACGGCCGAGATCGTGGTCGCCGGCTCGAACTTCCACGGCCGCACCACCACGATCGTCTCGTTCTCCACCGACGACACTGCGCGTGCCGGCTTCGGTCCGTTCACACCGGGCTTTGTCACGGTCCCCTACGGTGACGCGGCCGCCCTGCGCGCCGTCATCACTCCCCGCACCGCCGCGGTCCTGCTGGAACCGGTGCAGGGCGAGGCCGGCGTGATCGTGCCGCCGGCCGGCTACTTCGCCGACGTGCGCCGCGCCTGCGACGAGAACGGCGTGCTGCTCATCGCCGACGAGATCCAGTCGGGCCTCGCCCGTACGGGCACCGTGCTGGCCCTGGACCACGAGGGCGTGCGTGCCGACGTCTACACCCTCGGCAAGGCCCTCGGCGGCGGCATCCTGCCCGTGTCCGCCGTGGTCGGCAGCCGCGACGTGCTGGGCGTGCTGAAGCCGGGCGAACACGGCTCGACGTTCGGCGGGAACCCGGTGGCCTGTGCCGTCGGCCGCGCCGTGGTGCGGCTGTTGCAGACCGGCGAGTACCAGCAGCGCTCGGTCGAACTCGGCGCGCACCTGCACGAACGGCTGTCGGCCTTGGTCGGCCACGGCCTGTCCACGGTTCGCGGCCGCGGTCTGTGGGCGGGCGTGGACATCGCTCCGGGCGGGCCCACGGGCCGGGCTGCTTCCGAGTCGCTCGCCGCACTGGGCGTGCTGTGCAAGGAGACGCACGACCACACGCTGCGCATCGCTCCCCCACTGGTGATCAGCCGCGAGGAGCTGGACCGTGGCATCGACGCGATCGCCCAGGTGGTGCGCAGGTAGCCCGCTCGCGGGAGCGTTTCGCCCGGTTCGCTCGTTGAGTCCGGTATGGGACGAGGGGACTGGGTGGAACGGCCGCTGGTCGGCACGGACGACGTCGACCCGGCGCAGCTGTACGCGCGCGGCAAGCAGCTGCGGGTGCGTACGCCGGTCGAGGCGCACGACCACGCGGCGGCGGGTGCGGCCCGGCCGAGCGTGCAGGAGTACTTCGCGGCGAGCAACGCGGCGCGGCTGCCCGAACTGGTGGAGCTGCGGCGCGAGCGGATGGCGGCGTCGCCGTTCACGTTCTTCCGCGGGGCGGCCGGATTGATGGCGGCGGACCTCGAGGGGTCGCCGTCGTCGGGGCTGACGGCGCAGCTGTGCGGTGACGCGCACGCGGCCAATTTCGGGCTGTACGGCACGCCCGAGGGCCGGATCGTCATGGACGTCAACGACTTCGACGAAACCGCGCCCGGGCCGTGGGAGTGGGACCTCAAACGGCTGTCGGCGAGCCTCGTGCTCGCCGGGCGCGAGGGAGGGATCGGCGAGGCGGCGTGCCGCGAAGCCGCGGAGGACGCGGTGAAGTCCTATCGCCGCACGATCCGCGCGCTGGCGGAGCTGCCGTTCCTGCAGTCGTGGAACGCGCTGCCCGACGCGTCGGCCGTGTCGCGTGCGCGTGCCGACGAGCTGATCGACGACTTCGCCGAAGCCGAGGAGAAGGCGCGCCGCAACACCAGTGCCAAAGTGGTGGCCAAATGGACCCGCCACGTCGACGACCACGAGACCGGCCTGGCGCGCCACCGGTTCGTCGAGGACCCGCCGGTGCTCACCCACGTCGACGACACCACGGCCGCCTCAGTCGTGGCCGGGCTGGCGTCCTATGTGGACACCCTGCGCGAGTCGCGGCGCACGCTCGCGTCGCGCTACCGCGTGGCCGACGTCGCGTTCCGGGTGGTCGGCACGGGCAGCGTCGGGTTGCGCAGCTACGTCGTGCTGCTGCACGGTAACGAGGACGAAGACCTGGTGCTGCAAGTGAAACAGGCGCAGCCCTCGGCGCTGGCGCCCTACCTCGGCCTCTCCCCCGCCGACCACGAAGGCCGCCGCATCGTCAACGGCGCCCGCCTCGTCCAGGCCGAAACCGACATCCTCCTGGGCTGGACGACGATCGACGGCATCCCCTTCGTGGTCCGCCAATTCCGCAACCTCAAGGGCGCCATCGACCCGGCCGCCCTGCGCGAGAACCACCTCGACGACTACGGCCGCCTCGCCGGCGCCCTGCTCGCCCGCGCCCACACGCGCTCGCTGCACCCCCAACTGCTCGCCGGGTATTTCGCCGACGACGAGGACCTGGACGAGGCGATCGGGGCGTACGCCTTGCGGTACGCCGATCAAACGGAAGCTGACCACGCGGAGTTCATCGGCTGAGGCGGACACGTCAGCGGCCAATGCTGGAGAACGAATTCCCCGGGCCGCGCACGTGCTCCAGAGTCGCGCGAACGACAGTGCCTGCCTGAAAGCCCGCGGCATCACCCAGCTCGGGCGAGCGTCTACTGGTCAGCCGGGATCGGTGAACGAGATCGGCTTGCCGGTGGCGTGGGCATATGCGATCTCCCTGCTTGTGGACTCGCCGATATACCCGCCGGGGTTGACGACCAGAACCCGGTCAGCCAGGTCGATCTTGCGCAGGTGGAGGGCGTCCAGCGCGGTCTTCTGCTCGTTGGTGATCAACTCGTCTGCTTCGCCTGGAGCGACGACGATGACACCTGCGAAGGTCAGATCACGGTTCGCCGCACGCATCTCGTCCACGAACCGGGTAGAGCCGCAGATGCAGACAATCTCAGGTCGGTCGGGCACGGCTCAGTCCTTCGGTCGAACGGGAAACCGTCAATGTGCACGTTGACATCACAGACGGCACACAAGCCAACAGTTGTGCAGCGAGATGGACACCGGCGGCTGCACCATCGCAGGCGGGAGGCGTGGCCCGTACTGGGAATGACGCTGCTCGACGGCGAAGTCCCGGGCGCACCCGGCCCACCAGCTTCCTTGGGCAACACGGCCTAGGCGACCAGCGAAGCCACATCCTCCGCGCAGCCCCACGCCAGCGTGATCCCCGCGCCGCCGTGGCCGTAGCAGTGGACGATGTCGCCGACGCGTTCGAGCCGCACACTCGGCCGCCCCGGCCGCAGCCCCACGCGCGTGCCGAGCACGGCGGCGTCGGCCAGCCGCGGCTCCAGCTCCCGGCACCGGCGCACGATCGCCGCCGCCACGGCGGCGTCCGGCTCGAGGTCGTTGCGGCCGATCTCCTCGGTGCCACCGCACACGACGTGGCGGCCGTGCGGGATCACGTACGTCAGGTCGCCGTCGGCCTCTTCGACCGACCACGACGTGAGCCCCGGGTCGGCGAGGTGCACGACCTGGCCGCGCACCGGGACGAGCGTGTCGTCGCCCGCGAGGGTGCCGCCGGCGAGGCCGGTGGCGTTCACGACGACGTCGGCGTCGAGGTCGGCCGGCGAGGTGATCGTGCGGTACTCGGTCCGCACGCCCAGCGCGGCGACCTGCTCGGCCAGCCACGTCAGGTACACCGGCGTGTCCACGGGCGCCGTGGTGAAGGCGAGCACCGAGCCCTCGCGCGACACGTCGGTCATCGCGGTCAGCCAGGCGGGTTGGGCACAGCTGAAGGGACACGAATCCAGCCCGGCAGGAACCGGATCCCGGGCGCGGCCAGCAGCGAGCGGTACACGCCGACGGTGGTCTCGGTCCAGCGCACCACGCGCTCGTCCGGCCGCGCCACCGGCGGGTAGATCAGCCCGCCGGCCACGGCCGACGTCGTCTCGGCCGGTTTGCCCGCCGTCACGACCGTGACGCTGTGGCCTGCCTCGGCCAGCCGGTACGCGCAGCTCAGCCCGACGACCCCGCCGCCGGCCACGGTGATCCGCATGCCGCTCCCTCCGCTCGTGCTCCCGCCCGTGATCGTGGCCGAAGCCGGGCCACCGGCGCCACCCGCCATCCGCGTAGGCTCGCTCCGGGGAGGGGAGAAACCGTGAGCCGCATTCTGGCGCTCGTCGCCGTGCTCTGTGCGCTGGCGACCGTCGCACTGGGACTCGTCTACGCGGGCGGGCGCTCCCCCGGCGCGCTCGACGCGGGCGCGGCGCAAGCGATCGCCGGCCTGGGCCACACCACGCTGAACGTGCTGGTGCTGCCGACCGAGCCGTACGTGCTGATCCCGGCCATCGTGGTCATCGCCGGCGCCTGCCTCTACCTGCGCCGCCGCACGGACGCGCTGCTGGCCGTCGCGGGCCCGGCGCTCGCCCTCGCGCTCAACACCTGGGTGCTCAAGCCGCTGTTCGACCGCTGGAAGAACGACATCCTCGTCTACCCCAGCGGCCACACGGTGAGCCTGGTGACCGTGCTCGTGGTGCTGGTCCTGGTGGCAAAGCCGAAGGTGGTCACCGTCGTGCTCAGCGTGGTTCTCCTGTGCTGCGCGGCGATCGGCATGATCGGCCTCGGCTACCACTACCTCACGGACATCGTCGGCGGCACGTTCTTCGCCACCGCCGTGGTGACCGGGGTGCGCGCCGTCACACCGCGTCGCGTGCCAGCGCCGTCAGCCGGCTGACCGCCCGCAGGTACTTCTTGCGGTAGCCGCCGTTCACCATCTCCTCGGTGAACAGCTCCGGCAGCGGCACGCCCGACACCACGACGGGGATCGCGCGGTCGTAGAGCCGGTCGGCGAACGCCACGAGCCGCAGCCCCACGTTCTGGTCCGGCGCCGGCGTCACGTGCTTGAGGTGCACGCGCCGCACTCCGTCGAGCAGCTTGCCGTAGCGCGACGGGTGCAGCTTGGCCAGGTGCGCCACGAGCGCGTCGAAATCGTCCACAGTGGACCCCTCGTGCGCGGCGGCCGACGCGTCGAGCTCCTCGTCGCTCACCGGCGGCGGCGCGTCGGGCAGGCCGCGGTGGCGGTAATCCGGCCCGTCCACGCGCACGACTTCGAAGCGGCGTGAGAGCGCCTGGATCTCGCGCAGGAAGTCCTCGGCGGCGAAGCGGCCCTCGCCGAGCTTGTGGGGCAGCGTGTTGGACGTCGCGGCGATGTACACACCCGCGTCGGTGAGCTCCTGCAGCAGCCGGCTCACGAGCGTGGTGTCGCCGGGGTCGTCGAGCTCGAACTCGTCGATCGCCAGCAGGCGGTGCTCCGACAGCCGCCGCACGGCCTCGGCGAACCCCAGCGCGCCGACGAGGTGCGTGAGCTCCACGAAGGTGCCGTATGCCTTGGGCGAAGGCGCGTCGTGCCACGCCGACGCGAGCAGGTGGGTCTTGCCCACGCCGAACCCGCCGTCGAGGTAGAGGCCCATCGGCCCGGCCGGGGCGGCCTCGCCGCCGCCGAAGAGCGAACGCAGCCGGGACTTCTTCGCCGGCCGGTCTCCGATGCGCCCGGCGAACGCCGAACACGACTTCACGGCGGCGGCCTGGCTCGGCTCGTCGGGGTTCGGGAGGTACGTGGAGAACCGGGCCTCGCCGAACCGCGGCGGCGGCACCAGCGAGGAGATCAGCTCGTCGGCCCCGAGCTCGGGAAACCGGTCGGTCAGGGCAGCTGCGGGCATGGCTGCAGAGCCTAGCCAGGCCCCGCGCGCGGGCGGTCCGGGTGTCCGCACCCGCGTATCCCCCGGTCGGGGCCGGGTCGGTGCCCGTGCTGGGATAGCGGGCGTGCGGAGCGTGTGGCCACCATCACCGGGCGGGACCGGGCCCTTGTCCGACGAGGATCTGGAGCGCGTCTACAGCTACCCCGAAGACCTCACCGACCCGTTCGTGCAGGTCAACTTCGTGGCGTCGGCCGACGGCGCGGTGGCCGTGGACGAGCTGTCGAAGGGCCTTTCGCACCCGGCCGACCGCCGTGTGTTCCTGCTCGCGCGCGACCTCGCCGACGTGATCCTCGTCGGCGGCGGCACCGCGCGCGCCGAGAACTACCGTGGCGCCCGGACCAACGCGGTGCGCTCGGCCCGTCGCGCGCGGCTGGGTCTGGCGCCGGTGCCGCCCATCGCCGTCGTCACGCGGACGGGCTCGCTCGACCCGGCGGGCCCGCTGTTCACCGACACCCGCGTGCCGCCGTTGGTCGTCACCACTTCGCGCGCCGACACCGCGGCGGTGCGGGAGGCCGGAGCCGACGTGCTCGTGGCGGGCGACGAAGACGTGGATCTGCCGAGAGCGCTGGCGATGCTGACCGAACGCGGCCTGCGGCGCGTGGACTGCGAAGGCGGGCCCGGGTTGTTCGCGGCGATGATCGCGGCCGACCTCGTCGACCAGCTTTGCCTCACCGTCGCCCCGCTGCTCGTCGGCGGCGCCGCGAGCCGGATCGCGGCGGGACCGGTCGCGCGGCCACCGCGCCGGATGGAGCTCGCGTCGATCCTCGTGGACGACGGCTTCACGCTGCTGCGCTACCGGCGGGGCCGCGGCTGATGGCCGACAGCGAGGCGCTCGTCGCGGCCGCGGCGGCGGGTGACCACGCCGCGTTCGACACGCTGGTGCGCCGGCACACGCCGATGATGTACCGCGTCGCGCTGCGCATCACCGGCAGCCCGGCCGAGGCCGAGGACGTGGTGCAGGAGGCGTGGCTGGCCGCGTGGCGGTCGCTCGCGACGTTCCGCCGCGAGTCGGCGGTGTCCACGTGGCTCTACCGCGTGGTCACCCACGGCGCCGCTCCAGGCGACCCTCGAGGTCATCCGCCGGGGCTCCATGCGGGACATCACCGCGCGCACCAAGACCGAGATCCGCGAACTGTTCCACGAGCTGGAGATCATCCCGTCCAGCGCCGCCGGCGACGCCGACATCGTGCCCGTGGCCGAGTGGTGGGCCGACGGCCCGCGGTACACGAAGCCGACGATCGCGCAGCAGATCATCGCGGGTGGCGTGGCGCGCGAGCTCTGAATCTCCGAACCTCTGTTCCGAGGCCGCATCCCTGGCGGCCACGGTCGTTTCCTCGCCCCGAACCGACCGCTCACCGGGCCGAACTCACCCGTTCGAGTGACCCGCCGTGAGCTTTTCCCCGGTTCGGACATCGTAGGAGTGGGCAAGCTTCCGGCGCCGACACCAGTGGCGCCGTCCCCCACCGACAGCGAGGAGCGAACTCCATGGTGCAGCCGATCCCCCGCCGGGCCGATGTTCCGGGAACCGCGATCACCACGCCGCTCAACGAGGAGGGGTCCGCGGGCCGGACCACGATCTCGTCGCTGGTGGTGCAGAAGGTCGCCGGGCTAGCGGCACGCGAGATCGCCGGTGTCCACGCGCTCGGCGGCGGGGTGTCGCGCGCGTTCGGCGCGCTGAAGGAGCGGATCCCCGGCTCCGGCACCACGTCCACCGCAGGCGTCGCCGTCGAGGTGGGCGAGAAGCAGACGGCAATCGACCTCGACCTGGTCGTGGAGTACGGCGCCCGGATCGTCGAGGTATCACGAGCCGTGCGGCGCAACGTGATCGAGGCCGTGGAGCAGATCACCGCGCTCGAGGTGATCGAGGTGAACATCGCGGTCAACGACGTCCACCTGCCCGACGAGGACGACGAACCCGAATCCTCCCGCGTGGAATAGCACCGCGCGACTCTCCGACCACCCAGCACCAGGAGGAAACGTTGAACGCAACGCAGACCGGGATCCTCGCCGGGCTGATTCTCGGCCTCGCCGCAACCCAGGGGTTTACCGCCTTCCTGGTCACGTTCGCCGTGGGGGTCGTGGGGCTGGTCATCGGCCGCGTCGTCGACGGTGAGCTCGACCTCGGCGACCTCTTCGGCCGGGGCCGCGACAAGTGACCGGCCAGCCGCTCCCGGTCGACCTGCCGCGCGGCGACCTGGCCGAACCCGAGGAGCGCGGCAGCCTCAGCATCGCCCACGCCGTGGTGCGCAAGGTCGCGCAGCACGCCGCGGACCTCGTGCCCGGCACGGTGCAGACCGAACGCCGCGTCGCCGGCCTCACCCGCGGCCGATCCGGCGCGAGCGCGAAGGTCGGCGGCGAGGACAACGACGTGGACCTGGCGCTGGAGCTGGCGTTGCGGTACCCGGCGCCGGTCCGGACCGTGACGGGTGACGTGCGCGCGAAGGTCACCGAGGAGGTCGAGCGGATCACGGCGTACCACGTGCGCTCGATCGCGGTGACCGTTTCCGCGCTGCTGCCCGACGCCCGGCCGCGGGTGCGCTGATGCGGTTCCTCGTGCGGTTCCTGTCCACTGTGCTCGGTCTGGCCGTCGCGGTCGGCGGAGCCCTGCTGGCGATCGAGGTCGGGTGGCGCTGGTGGCAGCCGGGCCGCGCGCCGCTGATCGTGCCGTGGGAACGCTGGCGCGAAGACCTCGCCGCGCTGCCGTGGACCGGCACGTCCGTGCGGGTCACGGCGGTGATCGTGCTCGTGGCCGGGCTGCTGTTCGTGCTCTTCGCCCTCACCGCGGGCAGCCGTGCCGTGCGGATGGCCGACCCGGCCGACGGGATCTGCGTGAGCACGTCGCCGCGGGCGCTCGCGCGCCTGGTCGGGCTCGCCGTGCGCGCGCAGGCCAACGTCACCGGCGCGAGCGTGACGGCGAGCGCGCGCAAAGTGCGCGTGCGTGCGACCAGCCGGCTGGAGAACGAGGAACAGCTGCGGCCGCGGCTGCTGGAGACCGTCGCGACGGTGCTGGACGACGTCCCGCTCGAACGGCGGCCGAAGGTGTCCGTGGTCGTCGACTCACCGAAGGACCGCCGATGAGCCGCTCCACCGCAAGCCGCGCCCTGGGCCGGTCCCACAGCGCCGAGCGCACGCTGACGTTCCTGACCGGCCTGGTCGCGGTCCTCGCGGGCGCGGCCGCGCTCGTGGTCGGGCAGGGCTGGCTCGGCGAGTTCCGCGCGCAGCGGCCGCTGCTCGATCCGATGGCCGTGAGCTGGCTGGCCGGGCACCAGCTGTCCGCGCGGGTCGGCACCGTCGTGCTCGGCGTGCTGCTGTTCGTGCTGGGGCTGTGGTGGTTCTTCCGCTCGCTGCGCCCCGAACGCCGCCCTGACCTGGCGCTCGACGAGACGCCGGGCGCCGAGCTCATCGTGACCGCCGGCGCGCTCGCCGGTGCGGTGCAGACCGACGCCGAGGCCATCGCCGGCGTCACCCGGGCGAGGGCGCGCGCGGTCGGCACGTCCGCCGAACCGGCGCTGCGCGTGACGCTGTGGCTGAGCGAAGGCACCGACGTCCGGCGCATCTGGACCGACCTCGACACATACGTGCTCACCCGCGCCCGCGAGGCGCTCGGGATCGACTCGCTGCCCACGGCCGTGCGGCTCGAACTCGACACGACGGGCCCGGCACGCGTGCGCTGACCGCGCGTTTCGCACAGAATGCCCGCATGGCCCTCCCCGTGCAGGCTCCGATCAAGCCCATGCTCGCCAAGCCGGCGAAGGCGATCCCCGACTCCGGCGGGCTGCTGTTCGAGCCCAAGTGGGACGGGTTCCGCTGCCTGGTCTTCCGCGACGGCGACGAGCTCACCCTGCAGTCGCGCGCCGAAAAGCCGCTCAACCGCTACTTCCCCGAGGTCGTGGAGCGGCTGCTGGCGACGCTGCCCGAGCAGGTCGTGCTCGACGGCGAGCTGGTGGTGGGCCGCGGCGGCAAGCTCGACTTCGACGCGCTGACCGAGCGCATCCACCCGGCCGACTCCCGCGTGCAGCTGCTGGCCAAGGAGACGCCCGCGGAGTTCGTGGCGTTCGACGTGCTCGCGCTCGGTTCGGAGTCCTTCATGGACGAACCGACGTCGGCGCGGCGAGCGCGGCTGGAAGGCATCGCGGGCGACGGCGTGCACCTCACGCCGGCCACGACCGACCCGGACACCGCGCGGCACTGGTTCGAGCTGTTCGAGGGTGCGGGGCTCGACGGCGTGATCGGCAAGCCGCTCGACGAGCCGTACTCGCCGGGCAAGCGCGTGCTGTTCAAGTACAAGCACTCCCGGACCGCGGACTGCGTGCTGGCCGGGCTGCGCTGGCACGTCGACGGCGGGCCTGGTGAGGCCGTCGGGTCGTTCCTGCTCGGGCTGTACGACGCCGACGGGCTGCTGCACCACGTCGGCGTGGTCGGCTCGTTCCCGGTCAAGCGTCGCCGTGAGCTGGCCGAGGAGCTGGCCCCGCTGATCACCGACGGCGAGGGCCACCCGTGGGTGGGCGACGCCGTGCGCGAGGGCCAGCGGATCCCGGGCGGCATCACGCGCTGGCGCTCGACCGAGCACGCGTGGGTGCCGCTGAAGCTGGAGCGCGTGGTCGAGGTGGGTTACGAGCACACCGAGGGCGGCGAGCCCGCGCGGTTCCGGCACACCGCGCAGTTCAAGCGGTGGCGCCCGGACCGGGAACCGGCGTCGTGCGGCTACGCGCAGCTGGACGAACCGGCGCGCTACGACCTGTCGGCGGTGTTCCGCGGCGAAGTCGTGCGGACCCGCTAACTTCCGCGTCACACCCGGCGTGCCAAGCTCGTCGGACAGCTCCACCGATACCACGTGAGGACCAGCCCGTGCGCCGCCGTTCCACCAGCCGCCCCCGCCTGCGTGCCCTGGTGGCAGTGCTGGTGGCAGCGCTGACCGTCGCGGGCTGCACCACGGGACCGTCGGTGCGCCCGGCGGTGGTGGACAACGACGGTCAGGCCACGCAGCCGCCGGCCCCCAGCGCCGCGCCCGTGCCGCTGCCGCCGCTCGCGCAACCGCAGTCGCCCAGCCTGCGCTGGACCGACTGCGACGACGACACCCGCCAGCGCATGGGCTCCCCCGCCGCGCCGGCCTCGCTGCACTTCACGTGCGCGCGCCTGACCAGCCCGCTCGACGCGCCCGACGACACGCAGCACCTGCTCGCGCGCATCCTCGTGCTCAAGGCCGGCGACGGCCCGATCCCGCTCGTGGTCGTGAACGACATCGGCGGCGAACCCGGCTCCGTCTTCGCCGCGCGCCTGGCCTCGCAGCTGCCGCCCGCGCTCCTCCAGAAGTTCTCGCTGATCGGCGTGGACCGCCGCGGCACCGGCCTTTCGGGCGGCGTGCAGTGCGTGCCCCCGGAAGCACGAGAAGCGCTGCTCGGCGCCGACCCGGCCCAGGGCGACCTCACGGACGTTCTCGACGCCTCCCGCCGCGCCGGCCAGCAGTGCGCCATCGACCTCGACACGGCCCAGACGGCGCTGGACAGCTGGCGCACCGCCGGCGACCTCGAACAGCTGCGGACCCAGCTCGGCGTGCCGCACCTCAACGCTCTCGGGCGCGGTGATGGCTCGAAGGTGCTGTCGGAGTACGCCGTGCGCTATCCCGCGCAGGTGGGACGGATGGTTCTGGACGGCTTGCCGGATCCTGGTGAGGACCGTGCCGCGGTGCTGGACGCTGTCGCCGCGGGTGCGCAGGCGACGTTGGACGCGTTCGGGGCTGATTGTGCGGCTCGTGGGTGTGCGATGGGCGACCCGAAGGCCGCGTTGAAGGCGGTGACCGACCGCTCGCGTGCGGCACCGGAGACGACTCCGGACGGCGTCACGGTGACTCCCGGTATCGCGACTTACGCGGTGTATCTCGGCTTGGCCGACCGGACGCGGTGGCCGGCGCTTGCCGATGCGCTGGCTGCGGCCAAGTCCGGCGATGTGACTGCGCTGGAGTCGTTCGCGGACCCGGTGATCGTCGATGCGCAGGGCCGTACGTCGCGGATCGGCGGGGTGCTGGCGACTCGGTGCAATGACGCGGCTACCCGGCTGCCTGCTGATCAGATCAACAAGGTCGACGAGGGGATGCGGGCCAAGTATCCGCAGTTCGGGTCGGCTGTGGCGCAGGAGCTCGCGTGGTGTGGGGCCTGGCCGGTGCGTCGGGAGCCGTTGCCTGCTGCCGGGGCGCCTGGTGCGCCACCGATTCTGGTCGCCGCGACGGCTGCTGACCCGGTGACGCCGGAGATCGGGACGACGCGGGCTGCGGATCAGATGCCGAGTGCGGTGACCATCTCGTGGCAAGGGGCCGGGCATGGGGCAGTCGGGCAGTCGCCTTGTGTGACGTCGGCTGTTCAGGCGTTTTTGATCGATGGAAAGGTTCCTACTGACGGGACTCTGTGCCCGGCTTGACAGGGGGTTCACCGTGACCGACAGCACTGTGGCCGAGGTGCTGGCCGAACTGGCCGCCCTGGAGGACCCGAGGTCTCGGGCGGTGAACGAGAAACATGGCGATGACCATGGGGTGAATCTCGGTAAGTTGCGTGCGCTGGCCAAGAGGATGAAGACGCAGCATGAGCTTGCCGTTGAGCTCTGGGCTACCGGGGACACAGCTGCGAGGCTGGTGTCACTGCTGATTTGCCGGCCGAAGTTGTTCGAGCGTGTCGAGTTGGACACCATGCTGCGTGCGGCTCGGACGCCCAAGGTGCATGACTGGCTTGTGGCCTACGTCGTGAAGAGAAGTCCTCACGTCGAGGAGCTGCGGGTTGCCTGGTTCAGTGATTCGGATCCGATCGTGGCCAGTGCTGGGTGGGCGCTGACTACTGATCGTGTGGCGAAGGCTCCTGATGGGCTGGATCTCGGTGGGTTGCTGGATGTCATCGAGGGTGAGATGAAGGATGCGCCCGAAAGGTTGCAGTGGGCGATGAATCAATGTCTTGCGCAGATTGGGATTGAGAATCCGGGTTATCGGGGTCGTGCGGTGGATATTGGGGAGCGGTTGGGGGTTTTGAAGGATTATCCGACGCCGGCGAATTGTACGTCGCCGTATGCGCCGGTTTGGATTGCTGAGATGGTTGCTCGTAAAGCCGTGTAGTTACGGCTCGGCGCGCGGGGCGCACCATTGCCGGATATAGGGGTGGGTGGTGGGCACCCCGATTTTTGATTGTCACGACGGTAGAGATCGGCTTGTCAAGGCGGGAAAGAGTACCTTGACAAGCCGATCTCTCCCGTGTTGGGGAAAAGAATCGGGGGCCGGCCGGGGGAAGGTTGCGGGGAGAGGTTGAGAGAACTTCAGGTGTGTTGCCGGGTGGGGGTTGGGTAGAAGCAAGAGCACGGGGACCTTAGGTGGGTGCGCCCTGCTGCGTTGCCGGGCGGACGCGGGCAGGGACAAGAGCGCGGGCAGCTTAGGTGGGTGCGGCCAGTTGCGTTGCCGGGTGAGAGGTCGGTAGAGGCAAGAGCACGGGCGGCTTGGGCGTCAGCGAGTTGCGTCGCCGGGTGGTTATTGAGGAGAGGCAAGAGTCGCCGAGGTGAGTGGGGGGGTGGCGGGTTGCGCGTGCGGCCGGGAGCCGAGAGGTCGCAAAAGCCGCCGAGGCGGGTGCGGTGCAGGCGGGCGGCGGGCGAGGAGTGACAGCAGCGCCCCAATGCGGCATTCGGTGCATTGGGGCGCAACCGGCGCGGCGTTCGGGGCCTTAAGTGCAACGAACGCCGCTTTGGGGCGCTGGGACTCAGCGTTTCGGCGCTAGACGTCCGGCTAACCGAGGGGCGCATCACCAGCCGGAAGTGGCAAAAATGCTCAGCATTGAGCAAACCGGGGCCACATAACCTGCGCGCGATTTCAAAGCCAACCAAACCACCGAATCGCGGCGCCCTTGCCCCACTCAACCGCCACCCGGCAACGCAATCCACCAGCGCACTATCCCCTCCCCGCAACCTTCCCCCGGCCGGCCCCCGATTCTTTTCCACAACACGGTCTGGGTCGGTTTGTCAAGGTACTCTTTCCCGCCTTGACAAACCGACCCAGACCGTAGTGACAATCAAAAATCGGGGTGCCCATCCACACACCCCTATATCCGGCAATGGCGCGCTCCGCGCGCCGAGCCGGACAACAAGAAAACCCTACTGCCGATACCCCTCAACCTCACCCACAGACCGCACCGACGCCTCATCCGGGTTCTCGTGGAACTCCGTCCGAGCCCGCCGCTGCCTCAGCAGGTCCCAGCACTGGTCGAGCTCCTGCTCCACCTTCGTCAGCTGCGCCTGGTCGTCAGCGGACAGCCCGGTACCGACCGAACGCGACCGCAGCTGGTGCTCTTCCGCGATGAGCTCGTCGATGCGGCCCAGGATCTCGCCGTTGGCCATGGGTGGTCCTCCTCACCTCGTACTACCGGCCCATGACGCTACCCGCCGCCGGGGAATTCCCGCCCGGCGCCGTCCGTTGAATCCACCATGAGCACCGTTGAGCTGACCACCGCCAACTTCGACCAGACCGTGACCGACAACGACTTCGTCCTGATCGACTTCTGGGCGAGCTGGTGCGGGCCGTGTCGCCAGTTCGCGCCGGTGTATGACAAGTCGTCGGAGAAGCACTCCGACATCGTCTTCGCCAAGGTCGACACGGAGGCCGAGCAGCAGCTGGCCGCCGCGTTCGACATCCGCTCGATCCCGACGCTGGCCGTGATCCGCGACAAGACGCTGATCTACGCGCAGCCGGGCGCGCTGCCGGAGCCGGCTCTGGAGGACCTCATCCGCCAGGCTCGCGAGGTCGACATGGACGAGGTGAAGAAGGCCGCCGCCGAGCAGGCCGAGCAGGCCGCCCAGGAGCAGGCCTGAAGCACCGCCCCGAGCAAGGGGTCACAAACCACGAAGGCCCCCTCAACCACGGATGAACGTGGTCGAGGGGGCCTTCGCAGGTTCTCAGGAGCGGGTGACGAGCCCACGCAGGAAGAACGCCAGGTTGGCCGGACGCTCGGCGAGCCGGCGCATGAAGTAGCCGTACCACTCGTCGCCGCACGGCACGTACACGCGCATCGTTCGCCCCTCGGCCGCGAGGTTCTTCTGCTCCTCCGGGCGGATGCCGTAGAGCATCTGGAACTCGTGGTCGCCGGGTTTGCGGCCCGCGTCGGCGGCCAGCTCCTTCGCGATGGCGATCATCCGCGGGTCGTGCGAGGCCACCATCGGGTAGCCCTCGCCCGCCATCAGCACGCGCAGGCAGCGCACGTAGGACTTGTCGACGTCGGCCTTGTCCTCGAACGCCACCGACGAAGGCTCCGCGTAAGCGCCTTTGCACAGCCGCACGCGCGACCCCGGGCCGGACAGCTCGCGGCAGTCCCGCTCGGTGCGCTTGAGGTAGGCCTGCAGCACCGCACCGACCCACGGGTACTCGCCGCGCAGCTCCCGCAGGATCTGCAGCGTCGAGTCCGTGGTGGTGTGGTCCTCCATGTCGAGCGTCACCGTCGCGCCGACGGCCTCGGCCGCCGCGCAGATCTTGCGCGCGTTCTCCAGCGCCACGCCCTCGCCGTCACCGGGCAGGAACTGGCCGACGGCCGAGAGCTTCACCGAGACGTCGGCACCGGCGGCCAAGCCCTGGTCGGCGAGCGCCGAGAGCAATTCCTCGTAGGCCCGGACCGTGGTGGCCGCCTGGGTGGCGTCGGTCGTGTCCTCACCGAGGTGGTCGATCGTGATCGACCGGCCGTCGGCGGCCAGCTCGCGCGCGGCGCGCACGGCGTCGGCGGTCGTGGACCCGGAGACGAAGCGGCGCACGACGGATCGCGTCGCGGGCACTGCTTCGATCAACGCGCGCATCCGCCGGGATCGGGCGGCGGCGAGCAACGGGGCACGCAGCATGGCGGTTTCTCCCTCAGCCCTGGTGCGGGTAGCGCACGGCGGTCGGCGGCACGAACGTCTCCTTGATCGAGCGCGGGCTCGTCCAGCGAAGCAGGTTGAAGATCGAACCGGCCTTGTCGTTAGTGCCCGAAGCGCGGGCCCCGCCGAACGGCTGCTGCCCGACGACGGCGCCGGTCGGCTTGTCGTTGACGTAGAAGTTGCCCGCCGTGTAGCGCAGCGCCTGCGAGGCCTTGGCCACGGCGGTGCGGTCGTTGGCGATCACGGAACCGGTGAGCGCGTAGGCCGCGGTCTCGTCGATGACCTTGAGCATCTCGTCGAACTGCGCGTCCTCGTACACGTGGACCGACAGGATCGGGCCGAAGTACTCGGTGCTGAAGATCTCGTGCTTCGGGTTGCTCGACACGAGGACGGTGGGCTGTACGAAGTAGCCCACGCTGTCGTCGGCGGTGCCACCGGTGAGGATCTCGACCTCGCTGTCGCCCTTGACCCGCTCGAACAGCGACGCGTGCTTGTCGAACGCGCGACGGTCGATCACGGCACCGCCAAAGTGCGCCAGGTCGCTGACGTCGCCGTAGGTGATGGCCTCCGTCTCGCTGACCAGGCCGTCCTTCAGCTGCTCCCACAGGCTGCGCGGCACGTACGCACGCGAAGCCGCGGAGCACTTCTGGCCCTGGTACTCGAAGGCGCCGCGGACCAACGCCGTGCGCAGCACGTCGAGGTCGGCCGACGGGTGCGCGAGCACGAAGTCCTTACCGCCGGTCTCGCCGACGAGACGCGGGTAGCTGCGGTAGCCGGCGATGTTCGCGCCGACGGTGCTCCAGAGGTGCTGGAACGTCGGCGTCGAGCCGGTGAAGTGGATGCCGGCGAGGTCGCGGTGCGTCAGCGCCACCTCGGACACGGCCTTGCCGTCGCCCGGGAGCAGGTTGATCACGCCCGGCGGCATGCCGGCCTCTTCGAGCAGCCGCATGGTGAGGTGCGCGGCCAGGCTCTGCGTCGGCGACGGCTTCCACAGCACGGTGTTGCCCATCAGCGCGGGCGCGGTGGGCAGGTTGCCGGCGATCGCGGTGAAGTTGAACGGCGTGATCGCGTAGACGAAGCCCTCGAGCGGGCGGTGCTCCATGCGGTTCCACACGCCGGGCGAGCTGGCGGGCTGCTCGGCGAGGATGCGGCGGCCGAACTCGACGTTGAAGCGCCAGAAGTCGGCAAGCTCGCACGCGGAGTCGATCTCGGCCTGCGTCGCGGTCTTCGACTGGCCGAGCATGGTGGCGGCGTTGATTGTCGCGCGCCACGGGCCGGTCAGCAGGTCGGCGGCGCGCAGCAGCACGGCGGCGCGGTCGTCGAACGACAGCGCGCGCCACTCCGGCGCGGCTTTGCCGGCGGCGACGATCGCGTCCTTCGTGTCCTGTTGAGACGCGCTGGAGATGGTGCCGAGCACGTGGCTGTGGTTGTGCGGCTCGACGACGTCGATCTTCTCGCCGCCCCCGGCGCGCTGCTCGCCGCCCACGGTCACGGTCAGGTCGACCGGACCGGCCTGACCCAGTTTCTTCAGCGCCCCTTCCAGCTCGGCGCGCTCGGCGCTGCCCGGTGCGTAGGTGTACACCGGCTCGTTCTTCGGGGTCGGTGTCTGGGTCACGGCGTCCACGGCGGCTCCCTCTGGTCTTTCTTCTGCTGTGCTTCCCGGTACTGCTGCTCTGTACTGCGGGGATGCCCGAACGGTAACTCCGGAAAGCGCCGGCAGGTTTGTCCGACCGGCTAGAATCATGGTGATGAACTTGTCCGATCGGATGAAGGTGATCCGATGACAGCGGAAGCGTCCGACGGCTTGCCCGCCACCTCGCTGCGCCACGTGCTGGCGACGCTGGGCGAGCCGCTCGTACGGGTGCTCGTGGCGCCGCAGGGGTTGGGCGTGCGGGTCGACGACGTAGTGATCCTCGACCCCGAAGACCCGCCGGAAGCCCACCCTGGTGACCTTGTGCTGGTGATCGGCGCGCGCGGCCGGGCGGCGGCCGCGGCCATCCGCGCGGCCGGGCGCGGCGGGGCGGCCGCGGTGGCCGTGAAGGGCGAGGGCGGCACGGACGTGGCGGCCGACGCGGGCGTCGCGCTGCTCACCGTGGGGGCCGAGGCGCGGTGGGAGCAGGTGGAGGCGCTGGCGCGCGGGGTCGTCGACGCGGCCCGCGCCGGCGGCGAGGCGGAGACCGGCGAGGTGCTGGGCGACCTGTTCGCCCTGGCCCAGACGGTCGCGACGCTCACCGGCGGCCTGGTCAGCATCGAGGACACCGCGAGCCGCGTGCTGGCGTACTCGCGCTCGTCCGACGAGGTCGACGAGCTGCGCCGGCTGTCGATCCTCGGGCGCGAGGGACCCGAGCGGTACCTGGCGATGTTGCGGGAATGGGGCGTCTACCAGCGGCTACGCGCGGGCGAGGGGATCGTGCGGATCGACGAACGGCCCGAGCTGGGCATCCGCCGGCGCATCGCGGCCGGCATCCACGCGGGATCGCAGCCCCTGGGCACGATCTGGGTGCAGGAGGGCGCCACGCCGCTCACCGAGCAGGCGGAGGTGGCGCTGCTCGGCGCGAGCCGCTCGCTGGCGCCGCAGCTCATCCGGGCCCGCACGCTGCCGAGCCCCCAGCTGCGGCTGCGCGAAGACCTGCTGGCCGGGCTGCTGGAAGGCCGCGTCGACGCCGAGTCGGTGGCCGACGACATCGGCGCCGATCCCGCACGGCCCGCGCAGGTGCTGACGTTCGCGTTGTCGTCGACCGGGCCCGCCGCGTCGGACCGGCTGTTGCGGCGCGCGGAGCTGGTGCACCTGATCGCGGTGCACACCGCCGCCTACCGGCGCAGTGCCCTGGTGAGTGTGCTGGGCGCGCGCGTCTACGCGTTGCTGCCCGACCTGCCGGAGCATTCCGACGCGGCGGTTCTGGCTCTGGCCAAGGAGATCGTGACGGCGGCGGAGCGGCACCTCGACGTGCCGGTGCGTGCCGCGCTCGGTGGCGTGGTCCCCCGGCTGTCCGACGCAGCGGCTTCCCGGGGCGACGCGGACCGGGTGCTGCTCGCGATGGCGCGCGGGCGCTGGCCCGAAGCCGTCGCGTCGCTGGCGGATGTGCGCGCCGACGTGCTGCTGTCGGAAGTGCTGGCGTACCTCGCGGACCAGCCCCGCATCCGCGATCCACGGCTGACCGAGCTGCTGGCGCACGACGCCGACCACGGCGGCATTCTCGTGCCGGCGGTGCTCGCGTACCTCGACGCGTTCGGGGATGCGCGCGCGGCCGCGAAGGCGTTGAACATCCACCCGAACACCGTGCGGTACCGCGTGCGGCGGGCGGCGGAGGTGTCCGGTGTCGACCTCGGGGATCCGGCCCAGCGGCTGCTCACGCAGCTGCAGCTGCGGCTGTAGAAACCTTGTGCGGGGCGGAGTGCGGCCTCGCTAGGGTGCGGCATGGATCTTTTCCCCCGGGCCTGGGGCACCCTGCAGGAAGCCGTCCACTCTCTCGACGACGCGCAGTGGGTCTCGCCGTCCGGCTGCGCCGGGTGGCTGGTGCAGGACCTCGTGTTCCACCTGGTCATCGGTGCGCAGGACATCCTCATCACGCTCGTGACGACCACCGACGCGCCCGCGACACGCGACGCCGTGACCTACTGGGAGCCCGGCTCCCCCGGCGACGGCACGGACGCCGAATCGGCGTTCGTCCGCCGCGGCGCCTCGGCGTACTCGGGACCAAAATCGCTGCTGCACCACTTCGACGACCTCGCCGTCGCCGCCGGGAAAGCCGCGGCGGCTGCGGATCCCGCCACTCGCGTGGAAACTCGCGACGAGGTGCTGACGGTCGCGGACTTCCTCACGACGTACGTGGTCGAAGCGACGCTGCACCACCTCGACCTGACGCTGCACCTGTCCGATGTGGACGGTCCACCGGCGTCGACACTGGCAGCGACGAGGGCGATCGTGGAGGGCGTTGTCGGGCGGCCGTTGCCTTCGGAAGACGACCGGGAGGCGCTGCTGTTCGCCACGGGCCGGCTGCCTGCTCCGGCGGAGTTCACTCCGGTGGCGCTGGGATGATCGTCTGGCTCAACGGGACGTTCGGCTCCGGAAAGACCACGACCGCGCGGGAACTCACCGGGCTGCTGGGGGCGCGGGTGTTCGACCCGGAGTACGTCGGGTACCTGCTGCGCGTGCCGTTTCCCGAGCCTGAGGGCGATTTCCAGGACCTCGACCTGTGGCGTCCGCTGGTGGTCGAGACGCTGGCGCGGGTGCACGCGCACACCGGCGGACCGCTCGTGGCCCCGCAGACGATCCTCGTCGAGCGGTACGCGCGCGAGATCTTCGACGGGCTGTCCGCGCGCGGCATCACCGTGCACCACTTCGTGCTGCACGCGAACCGCGACGAGCTGCTCCGGCGCATCGAGGCCGACGAACCGAGCATCCGGCAGTGGCGGCTGGATCACCTCGACGCGTACGAGAAAGCCCTGCCGTGGCTCAAGAAATCGGGCACGGTGCTGGACACAGTGGACACACCGCCGACCGAGGTGGCGCGCACGATTTCGGCCGCGGTGAGCTGAAGAAGGTGAGCTGAGGGCTGGGGCAGCAGCGCTTCTGCCCCAGCCCCGCGCGTCACTCCGTGACGAGGCTGAACCGGCGGCGTTCGACGTCGATCTGCTCAATGCGCACCGACAGGCGGGCACCGACTTCAGGAGCGGCGCCGCGGTCGGTCACGAGCAGGCCCTGGATGCCGGGCGCCACCTCGACGAACGCGCCGAACGGCAGCTGCTGCACGACCACGCCGTCGAGCACTCCGCCCGCGGCGTGCTCGGACAGCCAGGAGCGCCAGGTGGTTTCCGCGGCGCTGGTTTCCGATGTGGACAAACGATTTCACCTCCCTTCGCGAACCGCAGGAATGTCCTCGGAAGTTCGCTTCGGGAGGGTGGGCCACGGGCCCACCGGGGGGTCACGGCAAGGCCGGGTACCCCGTCTGCTCACGGCTCTCGGCCGACCCGGCAGTCATGCGTTCACCGTAGCAGTGTGTTCCGCCGCGGGTAAGCGTTTTTAGGCTGAGACCGAAAGCCCGGCCAGCTCCGCGAGCGCGGTGAACGACTCGACGCGGGCAGCCTGGTCGTAGGTACTCGTGCTGACCAGGAGCTCGTCGGCCCCGGTGGCCTCGACCAGCTCGCCGAGCCGGTCGGTCACCTCGGCGGGGGTGCTGCCGATCTGGCTCGCGACGATGTCGTCGAGGCGCGAGCGTTCGCGGTCGGTCTTGGGCAGCGCCAGGATCTCGTCGACGGGCGAGAGCGGCGGGAAGACGCCGTGGCTGCGCGAGTACACCGTCGACCACGCCTCGGGCACCAGCAGCCGGCGCGCCTGTTCGCGGGTATCGGCGACGGCGACCGATGTCGACACGACGACATGCGGCTCGGTTCCCGCTCCTGCGAACGTGTCCCGGTACCGGCGGATGGCCTCGACCATCGCCCGCTCCCCGCGCGCCGGCGCGATCACCAGCGGCAGGCCCAGCTCGGCAGCGAGGTCCGCGCCGGAGCCGGTGGCCAGCAGGAACGTCGGCAGGCTCAGCCCTTCGGCCGGGATCGCGTGCACGCCGGGGTAAGCCGTCTGGTCGCCGCGGAAGAACGCGAGCAGCTCGCGCACCTGGCCGCCGAAGTCCTCGGCCGCCTCGCGCCCCTGCCCGAGCGCTTGCCGCACGCCGTCGGTGAAGCCCACCGACCGGCCCAGCCCCAGATCGATCCGGCCCGGGAACAGCGATTCCAGCACCCCGAACTGCTCCGCCACGACCAGCGGCCGGTGGTTCGGCAACATCACGCCGCCCGTGCCGACGCGGATCCGCGACGTCACCGACGCGACCGCCGCGGCCAGCACCGTCGGCGCCGACCCGGCCACCCCGGGCACGCTGTGGTGCTCCGACACCCAGAACCGGTGATACCCGAGCGCCTCGATGTCCCGCGCGAACGCGACGGTGTCCCGCAGCGCCTGCGCGCTACCCCGCCCGCGCCTGGCGGGCGAACGGTCGAGCACGGAGATCCGGAACGTCACCTCTGGATCAACACGGCCGCGTGGCCGCGGATTCCCCGGCGTGACGAGCTACGGCCGCCAGCGTTCGCTGTAGTCCGGGTGCTCGGCGTACGGCAGGGCGAGCAGCCGCAGCGTCAAGCACCAGTTCGACCCCGCCTCGTCGGCCGGGACGTGACAGGTCTCGCACCAGTATTCGCTGCCGTACAAAGGAAACCCGGGGACCTTTTCGGACACCGTCGTGCGGTGGGCGAGCATGATGCGGCGCGTGACCTCGACCTCGTTGATCATCTGGTTGACGACGTCGAGCTCGTTGTCGCCCAGCGCGCGTACGCGTTGTTCGACCGCGACCTTCGTCTCGCCGCGGTTGAGCGCCTCGCCGGTCTTCGCCTTCTGCACCGCCTGCATGATCAGCGCCTGCCGCTGACCCACCCGCGCGGCGAGGAACGCGATCAGGTCGTCCACGAAAGGCCTCCCTCCTCGAGCCGGGCTCCTCCGGCGCGGGATAGTCGCCGCGCGGCGCCGGGGTGTTACGCGCCGGCTGTGCCAGGGGACAACCCGAGCCCGCCGGACGCTACTCCACTCCCAGCCTGACCTGCGGGAACGTTACGCAGCCGTAAAGGTGGGAATTTTTCGCGTTCGCCGAAGTTGATCACGGACCGTGAGCACCCGCGGCGACGAGTCGATCACTCGGTGTCGGGCCGCGCCTTGCTCGGCTGCACGCGCTTGGGCTCGCCCGGCATCTTCGGGTAGTCCGGCGGGTAGGGCAGTTCCGCGCCGCCGAGGTCGCGGTCGTCGCGTTCGTACCACTCCAGCAGGGTTTCGAGGCCGAACGCCGTTTCGTCCATCGGCGCGTGGAGGTCGCCGTGCTCGGCCAGGAAGGCCGGCACGGTGAGCACGTCGAAGTCGTCCGGGTGCACGTCGTCGAGCATCGCCCAGGTCAGGGGCGTGGACACAGTCGCGCGCTGCGTCCCTCGGACCGACCACGTGGAGGCGACGGTGCGGTCGCGCGCCGCCTGGTTGTAGTCGAGGAACACGCGGCCGCCGCGTTCCTCCTTCCACCACGAAACGGTGGCCTTGTCCGGGATGCGGCGTTCGACCTCGCGCCCGAGCGCGATCACCGCGTGGCGCACGGCGATGAAGTCCCACTCCGGCCGGATGCGGACGAGCACGTGGACCCCGCGCCCGCCGGACGTCTTGGGGTAGCCGGTGAGCCCCGCGTCGGCCAGCACCTCGCGGACCACGCGTGCCACCGCGACGGCGTCGTCGAAGCCGGCCGAGTCCGGCGGGTCGACGTCGATGCGCAACTCGTCCGGATGGTCCACATCGGACCGCCGAACGGGCCACGGGTGGAAGTCGAACGTGCCGAGGTTCGCCGCCCACGCGAACACTGCGGGTTCGGTCGGGCAGACCTCGTCGGCGGTGCGCCCGGACGGGAACGTGATCCGCGCGGTCTGGACCCAGTCCGGCGCGCCCTTGGGCACGCGCTTGGCGTAGAACCACTCGCCCGCCACGCCGTCGACGTAGCGCTTGAGCGTGGTGGGCCGCTCGCCGATCGCGCGCAGCAACGGCTCGCCCACCGCGAGGTAGTGCTCCACCACCTGCCGCTTCGTGATGCCGCGCTCCGGGAAGTACACCTTGTCCGGGCTCGTGACCCTGACGGTGCGCTCCCCCACCTGGTACTCGACCGGATCGCCGTTCTTGGGCATGGGCCCACCGTAGCCGGATCCACGCCGCGCGCCTGCCGATCACGTTTTCCTCTACCGTGGGCCGGGTGTCCGGCAGAACCAAGCTGATCCTCGCGCTCACCGTGCTCGCCCTCCTCGCGGCGGCCGCGGTGTTCCTGCCGATCCCCAGCCCGTCGGACCTGCGCCGCTGGGCCCAGGCGACCGGACCGGCGACGCCGCTGGTGCTGCTGGTCGCATATTCGTTGCTCACCGTGGCGCCCATTCCGCGCACCGTGTTCAACCTCGCGGCCGGGCTGCTCGTCGGCAGCGTCGCGGGGATCGCGATCGGCTTGGTGGCGACGACGATCGCGGCGGGCCTGTCGTTCGCGCTCGCGCGGCTGCTGGGCCGGGACCTCGTGCTGCGGCACCTGCACCGCGCGCCCGTGCGCATCGTGAACGAACGGCTCTCCGGCGGCGGCGTGCTGGCTATCACCTCGCTGCGGCTGATCCCCGTGGTCCCCTTCGCGCCGTTGAGTTACCTGTGCGGAGTGTCGACGGTGAAGCTGGTGCCGTACCTGGTCGGCACGCTGCTCGGGAGCATCCCCGGCACGGTCGCCGTGGTGATCCTCGCCGACGCGCTGACCGGCGACACGCCGCCCGCGCTCCTGGCTTGTTACGCCGTTTTCGCCGCAGCCGGAGCCGTCGGCCTGGTCAGGGTGCTGAAGAAGCGCAGCCCCGCCGTCGGCGAGGAAGAGCCCGCCGTCTCCGCACCGGCTGGCTGACGGCGGCAACATCCACCCGACCGCTACACTCGTTCGGGTGCGCGAGGGGTATCCGCGCTGAGTAAGGCCACGATCACCGGGATTTCGTCAGGAGCGGTCGCCATCGACACCGGTCAGCTGATCGCGGGGCACTACCGCCTCGTCGAGCACATTGGTAGCGGTGCCATGGGTGTGGTGTGGCGCGCCGTCGACGTGCGCCTGGAACGGTCGGTGGCGATCAAGCAGATCCTCCCCCAGCCGGGCGTTTCCGAAGCCGAACGCGACAACATGCGCCAGCGCGCCATGCGCGAGGCCAAGAACGCGGCCCGCTTCCAGCACCCCAACGCGATCGTGGTCTTCGACATCGCCGAACACGGCGGCGACCCCTGCCTCGTGATGGAGTTCCTCGACGGTCCGAGCCTCTCGGCCGTGCTGGCCGAGCAGGGCACGCTGCCCGTCGGCCAGGTCGCGCGCATCGGGGAGCAGGTGGCCGCCGCGCTCGTCGCCGCGCACCGCTCCGGGATCGTGCACCGCGACGTGAAGCCCGGCAACATCCTCATCGACGAGACCGGCACCGCGAAGATCACCGACTTCGGCATCTCGCGCGCGGCCGGCGACATGACGCTCACGCAGACCGGCCTCATCGGCGGCACCCCGGCGTACCTCGCGCCCGAGCTGGCGCGCGGCGCCGACCCGGTGCCCAGCTCCGACGTGTTCGCCCTCGGCGCCACGCTCTACCAGGCCATCGAGGGCCAGACGCCCTACGGCAACACCACCAACCAGCTCGCGCTGCTGTACGCGGCCGCCAACGGCCAGATCAACCCGCCGACCCAGGCCGGCCCGGCCACGGCGCTGCTGATGAGCCTGCTGCGCAGCGAGCCCGGCGAGCGCCCGAGCATGGCCGAGGCCCGCGAAGGCCTGGCGAAGCTCGCGTCGGGCGAACCGGCCGGCCCCGAGCTGCTGTCGTCAGGCCCCACCGAACGCCTCGACCGCGGCGGCTCACGTCCGCCGTGGCAGCGCGTGGACGGCCCGAAGCCCGGCGCCCCGATCCCCGCGCAGAAGGCCCCGTCGAACCCGCCGCGCACCCCGACGGCGGCGTTCATGCCGATGCGCTCGCCCGCCGCGCCGCCCAACACGCCGCCGCGGCCCCAGCCCGCCCAGCCGGCGCCCCCGGTCCGGCCGACGCAGCAGCAGCCCCGCCCGGCCCCGACGGCCGCCGCGCCGAACTACCGCAATGCGTCGAGCACGCCGCCGCGTGCCGACAACAAACGCAAGTTCGCCCTGCTCGCGGGCGGTGCCGCGGCCGTGGTCGTGATCGCGGTGGTGGTGTTCCTCGTGCTGAGCTCGGGCGGTGGCGGCGACAAAGGCACCTCCACGCAGGCGGGCCAGCAGCCCCAGCAGTCGAGCTCGGCGCCCGGGCCGAGCTCCAGCGCTCCGTCAAGCAGCTCGGCGCCGCCGCCGGTCGCGTCGAACGGCAACGTTCAGTGGCAACCCGCGGGCAACGCCGTCGTGCAGTTCTACGGCGCGGTCGGCGACAATCCGGCGGCGGCGTGGGCGATGCTGACCCCCGCCGCGCAGGCTCCGTACGGCAGCCTCGACGCCTTCACCTCGTACTGGAGCCAGCACGTGCTCAAGAAGTACAAAGGCGCCTCCGCGTACCTCGGGCGGAACAATCCGGACGGCTCGGTCGACATCCAGATCAACCTCACGACCGACAGCGGCACCGCGCCGAAGGTCGTCCAGGTGATCGCCGTGCAAGGCGGTGCGCTGATGCTCAACGGCGACACCCGGCCGGACGGCGGGGCGAGCCAGTAGCGGGTCCCCCACCCGCCGTCACCAGGAGCGACGACACCGTTGCGAACCAGTGAGACTCGCCGCGCGGGGAGTGTGGTGAGCAGGGGTGATGGCCTACCGTGGAGCCATGGCCGAGAGCGGAGCTGTACAGCCGGGCTGGAATCCTCGGTTCCACGAGGATCTCGTCGGGCTGGATCCGTACGACCCGGAGGCGCGCGCGTTCGCCGCGCACCTCGACCGGATGGAGCGCACGGGCCCGACGTTCACCGTCGAAGCGTGCCTCGACCAGGTCTCCGACTTCGCCGACTCCAGCAGCCGCGCGGGCGGGCTGCGCTACTGGGTTTCGGCGCTCATCGCGGCGTTGATCGTGCTCGGGGTGATCGTGACCGCATGGCAGATCGTGACCCACGCGATCGCTTTCCTGGCGGGGTAACGTGGGCGACGTGAAAGGTATGAAACCCGTGGTCGGCACCACGCCCCGTGTGGTGAAGTCCGAGCAGGAGTGGCGCGAGCAGCTCAACCCCGAGGAGTACGCGGTGCTCCGCCAGGCCGGCACCGAGCGGCCGTTCGTCGGCGAGTACACCGACACCAAGACCACCGGCGCTTACGAGTGCCGGGCTTGTGGTGCCGAGCTGTTCCGCAGCGACACGAAGTTCGAAAGCCACTGCGGCTGGCCGTCGTTCTTCGACCCGGCGGACTCCGACGCCGTGCTGCTGCGCGAAGACCGCACACTCGGCATGAAGCGCATCGAGGTGCTCTGCGCCTCGTGCCACAGCCACCTCGGCCACGTCTTCGAGGGCGAGGGCTACGACACGCCGACCGACCAGCGCTACTGCATCAACTCGATCTCGCTGAAGCTCGTTCCCGAGACCGAGTGACACGACGATCACCCAAGAGCGCCCTCCCCCACCGGGAGGGCGCTTTTATTTGAGGAAGGCTTAGGGAAACTCCCGGCAACCACGGCGGCTTCCCACGCGTGCACGAAACACGACGCTCCGGGAGGCGCCATGACCCTCATCGCCACCATCACCGGCACGCTGCTCGGCGTGCCCGGATGCGCGGAGCTTCCGCTGTTGCCGAGCCGCACTCAGGCAACCACGGGCTGCACTGTTCCCAACCGGGGCCCAGATGTGCGGACCCGCCACCGTTCCCGACGTCGCCCTGGTGTGCGGGGCTTCCGCGATTCGCGAGCCGGCAGCAGGCCGCGCCACGGAACGTTTCCTCATGGCGCACGAGGACCGGTCGCGCGAGGACAAACCCCCGCCCTCCGGCGGTTTCTAGCGGTGGTTGCAACACTGCTGCTAGACGGTGAGTAACTGTGTCATGCGTTCGGCGGGGCTGTCCCAGCCGAG
>NZ_JBFBAF010000046.1:32760-74306 GCF_040682095.1 Amycolatopsis sp. NPDC051372 | reverse complement strand
CGGGCGCTGGTGTCGGCGCGCGTGAACGCGGCGGCGCGCGGTCTGCCGGTGCGGACCCGCCGGGGCGGCCTTCTCGCCGCGGCCGCGGGTGGACCGTACGACATCGTCGTGGCGAACCCGCCCTATGTTCCCTGTCCGCCTGAGACGGAGCGACTCACACTCAGCTGTGACGCCGGCGAAGACGGTCGCGCGGTACTCGACCCATTGTGCGAAGGCGCCGTGGCACTGCTCGCTCCCGGTGGCGTGCTTCTGGTGGTGCACTCGACGATGTCCGATGTGGACCGTTCCCGGGAACAGCTGGCCGCGGGGGGACTCCGGACCGCGGTCGTGGCGCGGGCGCGGGTACCGTTCGGGCCGGTGCTGACCGGGCGGGCCCGGTTCCTGGAAGACCGTGGATTCGTTGCGCCGGGGGTGCGGCACGAGGAGCTGGTGGTGCTGCGTGCCGAACGGTGACCGGGAGCACCGCGGGGTGACCGTGGTCCCCGGCCCGCCGGTCCTGGTCGAAGGGCCGGTCGAACAGCGGACGCCGACGGGAAAGTGGCGCGGTCCGACCGGTTCGTTGTCGCGGTGTGCGCGTGCCGGCGCAGCTAACGGCTCCCATTCTGCGACACCAGTTTATGGGGCAACGGGCCGCTTCGACGCCGCAGTCAAGGCCGCCCAGTGCGGTGCGGATGAGGGCGCGGGACAGCAGGGCCTGCAACAGCGAACCGTCCACGGTGGATGAGACGTCGGCGGTCCGCGTTCGACGGTGCACCGCGGTGAGAGCCGGACCGGCCAGAAGGACTGGTGGTCGTCGATGAGCGCACCGCAGTCGACCAGGACGTCCACCGCGGCCCCGTACTCGGTGCGGCTGCGGAGTACGCGACCACGCCGGACTCGGGGAACCGTGACTGCAGCACCATTCGCCAACTGTGGTAGCTGGTGTCACGGCCGTGGTCGAACGGCGAGTTCGCGGACAGGGCCGGCAGCACCGGCAACCAGCGGCCGAGGTGGTTTACTCCGGAGACGGCGGTGTCGGGGTCCGCGACGCCCACGAGGACGTGGCACCCGCACACCTCGTAGTCGCTGACCGGGTCGCCGTAGCCCATGTCGATGTTGGCGTAACGCCCTGCGCCGCGAGCCCGGGCCGGGCGCGGAAGCGGTCAGCGGAGTGCCCGTGGCAGCCAACAGGCAGTCCTCTTCCGTCGGTGCTTCCGCGAGCAGCCGCCGTCCGGCTGTGAGCTGGGCGCGCCGGGCTACGGAGCTACCGGTGTCGGGATCCAGCAGTAGATGTTCCTCCTCGACGCTCCAGCGTCTCACCGGATCCGCTCATGCACACCTCCTGGCCCGTGGATACCCGATCGCCCGATGCCGATCTCGGGCAGTCAGAACCGCAGTGTCTCCCCGCGCTGGAGGACGCGGACCCGGGTCGAGGGGCGCCGTTCCCGGACTTCGACGAGGAAGTCGGACAGCGGAGAGGTGAACAGCCCGTAATCGTCGAAGTGGACGGGCACCATCTGGGCCGGGGTCAGCAGTTCGAGCAGGTCCACGCCCTGGCGGTGGTCCATGGTCACGAGCACGCCGAGCACCCGGGTGCCGCCCAGGTGCACCACGGCGAGGTCGAGGCCGGGGAACCGGTCCCGGATCGCGGCCAGTCCGTCGTGCATCACCGTGTCGCCGCTGAGGTACATCCGCAGCGGCTGGGCCTGTGGCGCTTCGCGGTACTCCAGCACGCTGCCCATGACCGGGGGCAGCACGCGGTTCAGCAAGCCCGGAGCGTGCTGGGCGGGCACCGCGGTCACGGTGAGCGTCGCGCCGGCGTCGGTGAACCGCTCGGAAGTCCAGGTCTCGAGCGGGACCGACGCGTGGAACCCGCGCCGCCGCAGCCGCCGGGCCGCGTGGTCGGTCGTCACGATCGGCAGGTCGCGAGGGAGTTCCCGGGCGGCCACCCGGTCGAAGTGGTCGCCGTGCAGGTGCGAGAGCACCACAGCGGTCAGTGGCGGGAGGTCCGCGGGTTGCGCCGCGGGTTCGGTCCGGCGCCGGGACACCAGACCCTGGCCGAAGTACGACCACTGACCCCGGTGGAGGAAGTTCGGGTCGGTCAGCACAGTGAACGGCCCGAGCCGCAGCAGGGTCGTCGCAGTGCCGATGAAGGACAAGGAGTTCCCGGCGGGTTCGGCGGTCATGGATCCGCAGGTACCCGGCGTGGCCCGGGATACACCCGGCGGCTGGGGGAGTGCGCGCCGGGTGGCCGCGTGGATCCCGGCAACGCGCGGAGCCACCTGGGGACGGGGACCGAAGATTCACCCATACCGACCACGCGGGCCCCGCGGTGGTGAGCACCGGTGTCCTGGTGATCTTCGACGAACTCGCGGGCAACCCGAAACCGGGAAACCCGCCGTGATGATGGCATTCGGGCCTGGCCTGACGCTCTACACCGCACTGCTGTCAAGGCCGGACTGAGCCTCGCGGCCACGACTCCGATGATCGCGAGACTTGCGGCGGGTCGTGGCGTGGCTTCTGGTGGGGCGGCCGGACCGCGCGCTGCTTGACCGTCCGGCCGCCATTCTCGGACTACCCAGCTGGTCCGGACCCTTAACCGTGCTACGCGTGGTTCGCGACGCAATCACGATGATCACGGACGCAGTCACGATGATCACGGCAAGAGGTACCAGGTCATAGTCACGATGGTGCCGAGCTCGGTGGCATGGAGGGCGGTGTGGCCGGAGAGGGTGCCGATGAGGGTTAGCCGCGTCCGTGAACGGGTCCGGGTCCGGGTCCGGCTGATGGTGGGCGTGGAGTTCGACAGCGCCGGTCAGACGGCGTTGGCGGCCAGCGCCTCTTCCACCGACTGGTGCAGGGCGAACACGGGCCCGCGGCCGATCAGCTTGAGCGTGCGGACGAGGTAGCGCCCGACCGCCAGCCGCAGTTCAGCGCATCCACTGGCGGCCGCCGCCCGGGCCTCGTGTTCGGCTCACGGCTCGACCGGTGCTACGACGAGCGCCGGGCCGTGCTGGAACAACTCGACGTGTCGCCGGACGCCCATGACCCGCGAGGACGACCGTCGAACCAGACAGCACTCCGCCGCGCACCCGGCTCCGACCCGGATCGGCTACGAGTTCGCCCGTGCCCGCGGGCACGGGGTGCGCGACGTCAACCGCGAGCTCGAGGCGCACCGGGTGCGCAGCAGGCGCAGGAGGCGGTTCGTCACGAACGTCGTGATCGCCTCGGAGGATGCCCGGCTCGAGCACGGTGCCGGAGTCGTGGCCGGGCCGAAGTGTGCACGTTCGACGGTTATGCGCGGGCGGCTCGGGTACTCAGTCGCCCGGTGGCGCGGTCGGTTGCGTGACGGCAAGCGGCCGGCCGCTCCGAGGGATCGCCGGAGGAGGCGCTGTGCGTGCGATGGTGTATCGCGGGCCGTACAAAGTACGGGTCGAGGAAAAGGAAGTGCCGGCGATCGAGCATCCGAACGATGCGATCGTCCGGGTGTCGTTGGCGGCGATCTGTGGGTCGGATTTGCATCTCTACCACGGGATGATGCCGGACACCCGGGTCGGCTTCACCTTCGGGCACGAGTTCGTCGGCGTGGTCGAGGACGTGGGATCAGGTGTGCGGAATCTCAAGCGCGGCGACCGGGTGATGGTGCCGTTCAACATCTTCTGCGGGACCTGCTGGTTCTGCGCCCGCGGCCTGTACTCGAACTGTCACAACGTGAACCCCAACGCCACGGCCGTCGGTGGCATCTACGGGTATTCGCACACCTGCGGGGGGTACGACGGTGGCCAAGCCGAGTTCGTCCGGGTGCCGTTCGCCGACGTGGGCCCGACCGTCATCCCGGAGTGGATGGACGACGAAGACGCGGTCCTGCTCACCGACGCACTCGCCACGGGCTATTTCGGCGCGCAGCTCGGAGACATCGTCGAGGGCGACGTGGTCGTCGTCTTCGGGGCCGGCCCGGTCGGGCTGTTCGCCGCGAAGTCGGCGTGGCTGATGGGTGCGGGACGGGTGATAGTCGTCGATCACCTCGAGTACCGCCTGGAGAAGGCGCGAACCTTCGCGCACGCCGAAACCTGCAACTTCACCGAGTACGACGACATCGTCGTGCAGATGAAGAAGCTCACCGACCACCTCGGTGCCGACGTCGCGATCGACGCGGTGGGCGCAGAGGCCGACGGCAACCTGATCCAGCACGTCACGTCGGCCAAGCTGAAGCTGCAGGGCGGTTCACCGATCGCGCTCAACTGGGCCATCGACTCGGTCCGCAAAGCCGGCACCGTGTCGGTGATGGGGGCCTACGGGCCGATGTTCAGCGCGGTCAAATTCGGCGACGCCCTGAACAAGGGCCTCACTCTGCGGATGAACCAGTGCCCCGTCAAGCGGCAGTGGCCGCGGTTGTTCGAGCACATCCGCAACGGCTACCTCAAGCCGAGCGACATCGTCACCCACCGGATCCCGCTCGAGCACATCGCCGAGGGCTACCACATCTTCTCCGCGAAGCTGGACGGCTGCATCAAGCCGCTGATCGTGCCTAGCGGCAGCTAAGGAAGGAACCCGATCATGGTCTACACCTCCAAGCGGCCGCCGCTCGCGGAGACGAGTGACCAACTGCGTGCCCGGATCCCCGGCTGGGGAGCCGACCTCGATCCGCAGGACCGGCCGTCTGTACCGAAACTGCTGTGGAAAGAGGACCAGACGGGCGCGCACTGGGAGTTCCCCGAGCGCCAACCCGAGAAGTGGCCTCGGGAACGGTCGATCGAGCACGCGTTCCTCACCCCGGTTTTCGGTACCTCATGCCCACCTCGTGGCCTCTCCGGCGCCGTGCGCAAGATCGCCTATCGCAAGTACAGCGAGGCGCGCGCCGCGCATTGGCTTCTCCTGCTGGCGGCCGACCGGGTGGATGCGTGGGAGCACCACCTGCGTTCGTTTGCCACAATCCATCCGGACAACCCCATCACCGAAACCGGTGTCGCCAGCGAGTTCTCCCGCCACGGAATTTCCTCCCGGGTCGGCAAGAAACGCGCGGACGTCAAGCACCACCTGCTGGACCCTCTCATCGTGGCGGGGCCGTGGGTGCTGGCCGGTGGTCTCGTCGTCGCGGCGGTCAGGAACGTCCTCCGCCGCTGAGTGCGCCAGCAGGTGGGCTCTCGTCTTCAGCGAGACCCGGCCTCTGCTCGTCCGCCCAGTGCGCGAGGGGCGATCGATGGCCTCGTAGACGTCGGGGTCGGTTCTCATGACGAGGCGGGCGCGCGGTGTCCGCGGCGATGGCCGGCATGCGGTCCCTTCGATTTTCAACGGGGCGCCGGCGGGTAAGGAGGAGACCGCCGACGCCCCTGGGAACCACGCGTTGCGTGGTTGCTAGCGACCGCCGGATCCCCCGGCTGCGGTCGGTGTGGAGGCTGTGCGTTCTTCGCGGCCGGTGAGCAGACCCAGGGCGATCATGCCGAGTCCGAGGCCGAGGTGGAGCCAGTTGTCCGCGTTGTTGAGCGGAACGAAGTTGGCGTCACTGCCGTGGTCGATGAGCAGTCCGTAGAGCCACAGCGCGAGGTACACGACTCCTCCGATGAGGAGGTACAGCCGCGCGGCGCGCGAGGTGCGGGCGCACGCGAGGCCGACGATGCCGAAGAGCAGGTGCACGATGTTGTGCAGGGTGGAGACCATGAACAAACCGAAAAGCATGGCCATCGAGTCGTGTCCGGCGAAGCCCATCTGGTCGTAGTCGGTCGTGACGCCGGGGATGAACCCGAGTACGCCGACCACTAGGAATACGACGGCGACGATACTCGCGGCGACCTGGGCGGACGACCGCCCGATGGCGGTGTATGACGGCGAATTCGTGGACATGTCCTTCTCCTCCCTGAGCGGGCTCCGGTGGGGCCGACGGCCGCCACGTCGAACGAGGCGTACCCCGGGGATGCTTCGGTAATCCCGGTGGCCTCGAACCGGGCTGAGATGGTTATTTCCGCGTGCGGTGGGCATTCGGACGGACCTGTTGCCAGCGATGGCTGGTTTCCACCTTGTAGAAAGGGCGTGAGTAATGTTCCGTCACACGAAGCTGCTGCAGTTCGAGGCTAAGCCGGAGAAGCCCGACCCGGTGTATGCGCACAAGCTGCAGGAACTCATCGGCGGCGCGTTCGGCGAGATGACCGTGACGATGCAGTATCTGTTCCAGGGTTGGAACTGCCGTGTCGAAGGCAAGTACAAGGACCTGATCATGGACACGGCGACCGAGGAGATCGGTCACGTCGAGATGCTGGCCACGATGGTCGCCCGGTTGCTGGAAGGCGCGCCCGCCACGGCCACCGCGGAATCGGTGAAGGATCCGGTGATGGCCGCCGTGATCGGCGGCATGGACCCTCAGCAGGCCATTGTCGCCGGCGGCGGCGCGTTGCCCGCGGACAGCAACGGCTATCCGTGGAACGGCAAGTACATCGTGGCGTCGGGCAACCTCCTGGCCGATTTCCGTGCGAACGCCGCCGCGGAAGCCCAGGGCCGGTTGCAAACAGCACGGCTGTACAACATGACCGACGACCCGGGCGTAAAGGCCATGCTGCAGTTCAACCTTGCCCGGGACACTGTGCACCAGAAGCAGTGGCTGGCCGCGATCGAAGAACTCGAAGCCGATGGGTTGGAGGGCGAAGTGGCCCCGAGCGCATTGTTCGACGAAGAGAACCAGGAGCACAACCACACCATCTGGCACCTGTCCGACGGCCCCGATGGTGCCAAGGGCGCCAGCTGGACCACCGGCGCCGGCATCGAGTACTTAATGGACGCCAAGCCCCTCGGCGGCCCCGGCACAGCACCCAAGCCCGACCCCGCACTCTACGGCACCTACGCACCCCTGCAGGACGCCAAGGGAACGATGAAAGGCAAGGCGAAATCCGCCAAGAACAAGGCCACCTGACCGCACACGGCGGCCCGGTGCCCAGCCGGGCCGCCGTGTCGGCCGAACCGATCGGTGGCAATTATCTGCCGGGGCGGCTCAGTGGAAGTCTCGAGACCTCACCGCCAGCGGAGCCACCGCATTTTCGCGCACGGCCTAGATCGTTTACGTGGTGTTCGCTTGCTCGTGGGCGACGATGCTGATTGTGGTTGGTCGTTGTCGTTGTCGTTGCGGTTGGTGCCGGATGAGTTTCGTTGGTGGAGCCGTTGGCCTCGGTGTTCGAGCCGCGTCCGCAGGGTGGCGGCTCGAAGATCCACGAGCTGTCCGATCGCGCCGGATTGCCACCGCCGGTAGATGTCTCTGCTGCGAACACCAACGACTCCTACGCGCTCAAGCCCCTGGTCATGGCGGATCCCCGGCCATCACGTCCCGCAGCGGCCCAATGCGCCGCAAGCCGCGTTGACAAGGCCAACGAGGACGGCCAAATCGCAGAACGCAGCACCTACGGCCACGACCCCCGCAGCATTCCGGCTAATCCAGCCACGCCACCGGCATCTCCCGATCCTGCGCCTGTGGTGATGCGGGTCAGCGGCCGCTGCGTCAGCACCGCAGGTATGCGGGCATCCACGCAGCCCCACAGGACTCGAGGGATCTCTTCGGCTGCGACGTTTCCCATGAAGGAGAAGCCAAGGAGTCCGATCACGTCGGGCACTTCGCGGAGGGCGCCAAGGGTGTGACGCCGGATCTTCTCGAGGTCCATGCGGGACTTACTGCCAGGTCTTCCGGCCAGCGAGCTCGGCTCGTTCGATGAAGGCTTGAAATAGGAAGGGCGAACCACATCAGGCCGGTCGGATGCCGAGCACGTTCGCACGGCGCTGCTCGATTACGGAAGTTTCAATTCCTGCATCACCAGAACGGCTCATTGCCTCTGACGTTGGCTGTCCGGTCCGCGCAGGGCGCTGTACAGCAGCCGAACCTGTGCCTTGCGGCCCCGACGGTTGATGGCGCAGAGCGTCAGCTTGGTGTGAAAATTCGGATCGGCCAAGGCCTCGGGCGCGGCGGGGGCAGTTCGCTCAGGGAAGGCCGATGTCGAGATTCAGCAGGTGGGCGCCCTCGGCTTCGTCGCGACGCACGCCCACAGGTCTTCGGCACCACAGGTTCCATGCCTTGATCTGCATCTCGGCGTCGATGACGATGATCCCGGTGAGGATGGACTCGAGGAACTCGTTGACCTCGTCGAGGTCGAGGCTTCGTTCGAGCCGCGCCTGCTCCACGTAGGCGCGCAACGCCACCGGCCAGTACGACACCTCCAGGTCACGCAGCCGTCGGCCAATGTCGCGTTCGGACAGCTCGAACGTGATCTCGGCCTACTGGTTGACCAGTGCGGTGATCTCGTCCTCGGTCACCACGATCTTTTCCCGGAACGAGGTCACTCCTGTCTGCGGCGGACGAACTCAGCTTCGACGCATTCTCTGGTCGCGGACCGCGCCGGGCGGGACCGAGGACCGCCATTGTCAAATGCCCTCGCGCGGCCACGGCGCTCACATCCGATCGGCACGAGTTGCAGCAGTCTCAGGGCAGCGTGTGAGCTTCCGGGATCAACCGAGAAGTCGACGCCGTGCTCGCCGGCCACCAGGTCGAGCTGGGACAGCACCCGCAGCCCGGCCACCGAGAGGAACATACTCGGTGAGAGATCGATGACGACGATCTCGACGGTGCTGCGGAGCAGAGACCCGACTACCTCTTCGAGTTGAGGCGCCGTGCACGAATCGACTTCGCCCGCGACTTCGACCACCGCCACGGTCGGCGTTGGCCGACGAACACAGAGGTGAAACTCGTCACCGGTGTCAAAATCGGCACCCAGCGGCAATCCAGAGCTGGTTTCGCTGCGATTCGAGAAGGTCATCGCAGTCCTCCCCTCGAGGGCGCCCGCAGGATGATCGTCAAAGACAGCGCAGGGAGCGTGCAGTTCGACGACCGACTTCCCGCCGGGCGAGAAACGACATCGGCGGCTGCTGACTCAACCTTCGTCTTACGGTAGTGCATTTGCGCCACCGACACCACGTCGTGCTCGCTGAGCGTGGGACGACGCTAGGCATGCAGAACACACGACCGTGTCGTCCTCGGGGGTTAGTCCGCAGGCCGTGATGCATGTCCGGCCGGGCGGCGGGTAGCCCCAAGGCCGGAGGTGATGGACGTGGTGGAGGCCGCACGGTCCGGGATTGGCGCTTCGCCCGTGCGCAGGGCTCGTTCGGCGTGGGCCGGGGTGCTGGCGGGAGTCGGCGTCGCGGCGTTCGTCGACGAGACGGTGTTCCACCAGCTGCTGCATTGGCACCACTTCTTCGACCGATCGACGACCGGTGCCGGTCTGGTCTCGGACGGGCTGTTCCACGCGTTCGGCTGGTTCGCGATCGTGTTCGGCCTGATCCTGGTGGCCGACCTGCGACGTGGTGACCGGCTCTGCGGGCGCGCGTTCGCGGGCGGGGTCCTGACCGGTGCTGGTGCGTTCCAGCTGTACGACGGCACCATCCAGCACAAGCTGCTGAACCTGCACCAGATCCGCTACGGCGTTTCGCTCGCGCCCTACGACTGGATCTGGAATGGCGTGGCGGTGGTTCTGCTGGCGGCGGGTGTGCTGTGCCTGCGGGTCGCGTGGACGCGGACGGCCTGAACATGGGTGTGTTCCTGGCCCACGGTGGGCACGGCGAGGGGTTATTTACCGGCTGGCTCGCCGTGGTGCCGGCGCTGGTCGTGCTCGCCGGTTACACGGCCGGCACGTGGCGCGTGCGCCGTCGTGGCGACAGGTGGCCCGCCGCGCGCGAGGCCGCGTTCTCTCTCGGCGCCATGACGGCCGCGGCGGCGGTGCTCGTCCCGGAAACGTCCGGGTTCACCGGACACATGCTGCAGCACGTTCTGCTGGGCATGGTCGCGCCTGTTTTGCTCGTGCTCGGCCGCCCGGTGACGCTGCTCCTGCGGGTCACATCGGCGACGATCCGCCGCCGACTCGCGCGGGTGCTCGGATCCGGTCCCGTGGGGGCGCTACTGTTCCCGCCGTTCACGGCCGCGCTGGAGGCGGGCAGTCTGTGGCTGCTCTACCGGACCGGTCTCTACGCCGCCGCCGCCGCCGACCCGGTGCTGCACGGGGTGGTTCACATCCACGCGTTCCTGACCGGACTGCTGTTCACGGCAGCGGTGTGTCAGCTCGAGCCGGTGCGCCACCGTTCGGGGCTCGGGGTGCGGGCCGGTGCGCTGGTGGGTGCCGCCGCTGCGCACGCGGTGCTGGCCAAGACGCTGTACACCGTGTCGCCGCCCGGCGCGCTGCTTGCCACCGCCGACAGGCAGGCGGGCGCGCAGCTGATGTACTACGGCGGAGACATGGTCGAACTCGGCCTCGCCTTGATCCTCGCCCTTCCGTGGTACGCCGCTCGCGGCCGGGCCGAGGCCCGGGCCCGTCGCCGGACCGACGCCGTGCGCGGCCGCTGATCGCGGCTCTGCGCGGAAGGCGCGGGCCCGACTGGTCCAGGAAACCGCTGGGCCCGGACCGGCACTCCCCGCAAGTTCGTTGAGGAACTCGTGGCATTGCTTCATCCGGGCCGAGTCGTCTTCCATCACGCGGCGGAAGAACCCGGCGACGTCTTGGCGGTCGGCGCGCGTCAGCACCGACGGAGGTGGTTCCGATGGGCAGGAGGCGCAGAGAGCCGGAAGGACCGATGGAGCTGTCCCGGGAGTCCTGGCGGGCGATGCTCAAGCGGACGATGCGACAGTTCGGGAAGGACAGCCATGTCCGACTGGACCTTCACCGAAAGTTCCGGCGCGAACCGCCAGAAGATCGCTTCCTGACGAGTTCCAGAGGGTTCCGAACCGCGGGCCGTGCGCGTGCGGTGCGGCCCTCCCACACGAGAAAGGACAGTGACCTCATCGGTCCGTCCCGACCAGCCCCCTCGCCCCCGCTTTGGCGAAGGTGCGCGGCGCTACGCGTCCCTGTCGCCGACCCGCCTGGTCTTCTGTCCGAACCCGTGCGAGCCGGTGGTGCGACGCCACGGCGGCCGCGCCACCGACTCCGGGTGTCACGTCCAGTTCTGCACGTTCTCTTTCGCTTGGCGCGCGTGTTCCCCGACGTCGCCGGCGGACCGGCCTGGCGAGCCTGCGCGGATCACGCGAACGCCACACCGGGCAACGGCATGTCGAGCTCGGGGCGCTCGCGCGATCCGGCTTACGGTCAGCGCGACGCGGCGAACGAGACCAGGGGAGTGGCATGGCCGACGACGAGCAGCAGGCGAAGAAGTGCTTCAAGTGCGAGAAGTCCGAGCCCGGCCCGGCGAGGTGCTTCTCCGGACTCAGACGGGATGTCCTTGGTCGCTGACGTGCTCAAAGCTGTCGGCTTCGCCGGCGTGCTCCATCGGGAGTTGAACCTGAAGGGTGGTGCCCTCTCCGGGCGGGCTGTGCAGCGCTAGGCCGCCGCCGAGCGCCTCGGCCCGATCCTTGAGGCCGGTGAGACCGGAGCCGCGGGTGATGTCGGCGCCGCCGCAGCCGTCGTCGCGGACGCGCACGTGCAGCACGTCTTTATCGGCGGCCACTTGGACCTCGGCGGTGGTGGCGTGCGCATGCTTGGCCGCGTTGGTCAGCGCCTCGGCCACGACGTAGTAAGCGGCGGTCTCGACCGGCTCGGCCAGCCGCCCCTCCACCCGGACATCCAGCCGGACCGGGACCGCAGAGCGGTGGGCCAGCGCCTTCAGCGCGGAGCGCAGACCGCGCTCGGCCAGGATGGCCGGGTGTAGGCCGTGGGCGATCTCGCGCAGCTCCTCCTGGACCTCGATCAGCCCAGCGGCCACCTCGTCGAGCTGCCGCACCAGCTCACTGCCCCCGGACGGCGCGGCCAGCTGCACGGCTCGTAGCTGTAGGGCGAGGGAGACCAGGTGCTGCTGAGCGCCGTCGTGCAGGTTGCGCTCGATCCGGCGGCGGGTGGTATCGGCGGTGGTCACGATCCGCGCCCGGGAGGTGGCCAGCTGCGCGTGGGCCTCGGCGTTGGCGAGGGCGGTGGCGGCAAGCTCGGTGAACCCGGCCAGCCACGCCTCCGTGTCGGCGGGCAGCGGCTCCTCTTGCGTGCATGACACGACCATGACGCCCCACAGACGGCCCGCGACGCTGACCGGCACGCCGACGGCCGAGCGCACGCCCAACTCGCTGGCGACATCGCAGTCCGGGCCCGGGGTGCCGGCGGGGCTGTCGATCCGTGCGGGACGGCCGGTCTGGAACACCAGCGTGTACACGTTCCGCCCTCCGGGGGGCAGCCGGGTTCCGGCGGGGACGGCGGCGCCGGTGCTGCTCCACGTGGCGATCAACCTTGCCGCGCCATCGGGGTCGTATCGGGTCATCCACGAGTGGTGGGCGCCCAGCAGCCGCCCGGCTTCCTCAGTGACCGCGGCAAACACCTCCGGCGGCGGCGGCGCCCGGGCCACCAGTGTCGCCACCCGCCGCAGCGCCGCCTGCTCCTCGGCGAACCGGTGCAGCTCCACCCGCGCCTGTGAGTTGGCGATCGCGGTGGCCACCAGCTCGGTGAACCCGGCCAGCCACGCCTCGGAGTCGGCCGGCAGCGGCTCCCCTTGCGAGGATGCGACGACCATGGCGCCCCACAGGCGGCCTTCGACGCTGACCGGCACGCCCACGGCCGCGCCGTAATCGAACTTGCGGGCGAGATCGTCGGCGACGAGGCCCGGGGTGCCGGTGGAATGGTCGATGCGCGCGGGACGGCCGGTCTGGAACACCAGCGTGCGCACGTTCCGCCCTCCGAGGCGCAATCGGGTTCCGGCGGGGACGGCGGCGCCGGTGCTGCTCCACGTGGCGACCACTATTGCCGCGCCATCAGGTTCGTATCGGGTCATCCACGCGTGGTGGGCGCGCAGCAGCCGCCCGGCTTCCTCAGTGACCGCGGCAAACACCTTCTGCGGCGACGCCGCCCGGGCCACCAGCGTCGCCACCCGCCGCAGCGCCGCCTGCTCCCTGGCGATCCGGTCGCTCCGCTGAGTGACCATCAGGCCTCCGCTCCGGCGGCAGCCACGCCGCCTCCTCACTTGACGCCCGCCAGCGCCCGCACGCCCACAGCCAGAAGGCCGGCCAGGAACCGTCCGGGTGGACAGGCCCGGCCACCCACCGCCACCAGCCAGATCCCGCCGCGCCGATCACATCGCCACAACCGGCCTGACCAGCGGCGACTCCTCCAACATAACCCCGGTCTGCCAGGGCGGGAAGTCCGCGGGAAGTTGCCGCCACGAGCACCCGGCCCGCACGATGTAGAGGATCGCGTCCACCAGCGCGCGGTGGGGATGCTTCTCCGGCCGGGCCCGCGGTCCTCACCTCCGGCAGCAGCAGCTCGATCAGAGCCCAGTGTTCGTCGCCGGTGTCCGAGGAGTACCGCGCACGTCGTGCCACCCCGGCACTGTTGATCACCTGCGCCGACAAGGTCACGCGGGCACGCCAGCCTTCTCGAACACACTCTAAGAAGGAACGTCCTTATCACTGGCATGCCCGGTTCGGTCACGGTATCGACTCGATCGGCACCAGGTCCTCATCAACAACCCACCACGGCACCGCGCGCTCGCTCGGCAGATCGCGGTGACGTCCCACTCAGCCTCGTCGAACATCGTCACTCCAACCGATCGATCAGCGATGGAGTGAGGACTACTGGCTACTCGCGACTGCGGATAGGACTGTCTCGGCGTGTCGCCTCTTAGTCCGGTAAACGGCCGGCGGAGATCCCGACCTCATCCATCAGCCGCTGCGCCGAAACCGGCCGTTCCAGGACGCCCGGCAGCGTGACGACGCCATCCTTCACGGCCGCCAACAACACGGCCCTCTGCTGGCGCAGCAGGTTCGCCTTCTCCAACGCGGATTCCCGCTGCTCGGCGGTCAGTGCCGGTACAGGCATCATCGGCTCCTGGATCAAATGGGAGATCAGGCCGGTGCCGTCACGGCCACCCCGAACGTACCCGCCGCCCGGTCGCGAGACCCACCTGAAACGCAGCCCCTCGACGATGGCGCTCACCACCGGCCAGCAGTTCTTGACCACCGTGCGCGACGCGGTCTCGGTGGATCGGTCTCCGGTAGCGCGTAGTGTCCGGGCATGGATCCCGACAGCCGGCAGGGCCTGCGCGGAGAGTCTGTTCCGGAATTGCTGGGACACTACGCGGCGATCCTGCAGGAGTTGCGGCGGCGGGGCGTTGTGAGGACTCGGAATGCGCCGCTGGGTGACTATGCCGAGTGCCTCGCCGCGCGGGTCTACGACGGGGAGCTGGCCCCGAAGTCGGTCTCCTACAACCTGCGGGCTGCGGACGGGCGTCGGGTCCAGGTGAAGGCCAGGACCATCCACCCGGACACCCGAGGCGCGTTCTTCTCACCCTTCCGTTCTTTCGATTTCGACGTCGCCGTCTTGATCGCCGTCGACAGCTCCACCTACAACGTGCTGTGGGCCCGCGAGGTGCCGGTCGCCGACATCGAAGCCGCCAGCCGGTACTCGGCGCACACCAACGGGAACCGAGTCTCGATCACCGCTGGTGCGCGGCTCGGCACGGACGTGACGACGCGATTCAGCGCCGTCCTGTCGGCGTAACGGGGACCTTCACAGGCGGATCGCAAACCCCCGAGAACGTGACATTGGCGCGTACACGGCAAGCTTTACATTCTCGTCCTACGCAAACACCGATCAGCCGCGAGTGTCTCGCCAGCGATCTTTTCTGATACTTGGCGTGCCACGCCCGTTCATCTGCCTGCACGCCTCGTTCGCGCCCCGGTGGCCACATCTCCGACCGGGCCCGCAATCTCGCCGGCGCCCTGGACGAACTCGACGACGCCGACGCCGCCTTGAGCGATCAGATCATCCACCGGCTCCGTCGTGACACCTCCGCCGACGCCCCCGGCGATGGCCGCCATCAGCCATGACCGGCCGGTCGGCGAGTCGTTCGGCGATGCCGGAGGCGCGGTAGACGGTGCAGTTGTTGCGGCTGCCCGGTTGCGGATCGCCGGTGGCGATCACCAGCAGGGTCTCGGCGTCGATCGCGGCCTGCACGTTGGCCGATAGCGGTAGTTCTTCGACGGTGTCGCCAGCCGGTGATCAAATTCGGGACCAGGGTGCCGTCCACGATCGCGACTGCATCGATCGGGCGTTTGCGGACCGCGGCCAGCGCCAGCAGTGGGCCGATCGTGTCGATCATCCGGTACGCCGCGGAATGCGAAACCCGAACAGCGGCCCGATCTGGCGCATCGTCAGGTACGCCCGCCAGTACGTCGCCACCTGCCCCACGCGATCTGCCAGCGGCAACGCCCTCTGCCGGCCCCGGGCAGCCGTCCGCGATCTCGCCGCGCCCCGCTTGGCGACCAGCCGCACCAGCTTGCGGAACTGACGCGGTCAGGGGTCGCCAGCTCGCGTGCGCGGGCCCCCCTCGCACGAGCACGTTCTGCTCCCTCTGCTGTCGTGATCACTCTCCCCTCGTTCCCCTCCGGCAGTCGTTCAACCCAGTAGAAGAACCCATATTGGTGTCGCCTTCATGTCGAACGGCTCGCACGGTCCAGCGCCATCAGCCTGAGCGGTTTCGGGTGACACGGGATGAGCCCGCTCAGGCGCGGCGCGGCGAACTGTCCACGACCAGCTGTGCCGAACCGGACTACCCGTTCTGCCGCCGGGTCTTTTGCAAGCCGTAGCCGCCGATCCGTTCACCAAACGGCGGTCTGCACCGAGATCATCCGCCGGATGCGCGACGGCCAGGACGCCGATCCCTTCGACGACGCCGGCGCAATCTGGCCCACCCACCGCCACCCCTGCGCTACATGGGCCAAATTGCGGGCGGTACCGGCACGACCTGGTGGCGCGCCGGCGTGTGCTGCGATCTGGACCGGCGGGCCGCGTCCTGAATTCCGAGTTTCGGCGATCCGGGTCCCGGGCACCCGCTGACATGAGGCGAGCGATCCTCCGCGGCCTGGCCGCGGGAGCGGCGGGCACCACGGCGTTGCACGCCATCACCTATCTGGACATGGTCCTGCGCGGCAGGCCAGCCAGCCAAACCCCGGAGCAGAGCGTGACGCGGCTGGCCGACCTGGCCGGACTCACGTTCCCCGCCAAGGGGCGGAACAATCGCGTTTCGGGAGCTGGCGCGCTGCTCGGGATCGTGTCCGGTCTCGTGGTGGGGGCCGGCTACGGCGCGATCCGCGCGGCGGGCTGGCGCCCCTCCGCGACGACGGCCGGCGCGGTCGCCACCGTGGGCGCCATCGCTGTGTCGGCCGCATCGATGGCCGCGATAGGAGTGTCCAACCCGCGCGATTGGTCGCTTTCGGATTGGGTGTCCGACGTGGTGCCGCACATCGCGTACGGCTGGGTCACCACCGCGTCGTACGCGGCGATGCTTGACCGAGGGGAATCCGGGTAGCCGTCGGTGCCCCCCGGACCTCGTCGAAGCCATCATCACAGACCACCGCGAGGTGGAAGCGGTGTTCGCCGAAATCGAGGTCGGCATCGACCCGAGCGCACGGCGGGAACTGGTCGAGCACGCCATCGTCGAGCTGGTGCGCCACTCTGTGGCCGAGGAGCAGTATCTGTGCCCCACGGCCCGCAAGGTGCTCGCGAACGGCGACGAGCTGGCCGACCACGAGCTCGAAGAGCACGCCGAAGCCGAGAAGGTCATGAAGGCGATCAAAAACACCGACACCACTGAGCCGAAGTTCGGCGAGCTGGTCGGCAAACTGATCGAGGAGATCCGCCATCACCTCAACGACGAGGAGAACGACCTCCTCCCGAAGCTGCGCAGCGCGTGCGGTGCGCAGCTTCGGGAGCTGGGCCAAAAGTTCGAGCAGGCCAAGGAGCTGGCACCGACGCGCCCGCGATCCCGCGGCCCCTGGCGGGCCGCCGGCCAACAAAATCCTCGGTCCGGGAGTGGGGCTCATCGACCGCATGCGGGCCGCGCTCAGCGGACGCGACAGCTGAAAATCAGCGTCGGGTCGGAGAGTCGGGGTGGAGACAAGCGCGCGATCGATGTGGTTCGCTCGGTGATTGCGCCCGATGGGCTTTTCGCCCCGGAGGGATCCGTACGGGTGGACTTCCAGTTGGCGCCAATACGGATCGGGCGCTCGGTCATCCGATAGCCAGCTGCGACGCTCACGCATGCGCGCCACTTGCCTGTCGCGTGCCGGCCCGCGGCCGGGGACGCCGTCCACCCATAGCGCCGGAAGCGCGCCGGGTCACACTTCGGGGGAGAGGGTGTGGTCCTTGGATGAGCGGGTAGCCCGGGGTATGGCGAAGACCTTCGAAAAGGGCGACCGCGTGCGGTGGGACGCGGGCAACGAGAGTTCGGTGGGCACGGTCGAGGACGTGATCACCTTCGACACCGAAGCCGGTGGGCGGAAGGCGAAGGCGTCACCGGACGCGCCGCAGTACCTGGTGCGCAGCGAGAAATCGGGGCGGACGGCGGTGCATCACCCGGACAAGATCCACCCGGCGTGACCGCCCTTTGATGACGCCGCGAGGCCGCTGCCCTCGGCTCGTGTCCGGTGCAGCCGCGGATCCGGGCGCCGTGTCCTGATCGGCTCAGCCGGCGGGGCCTGGAGGGTGCCGACGACCCGGGTAAGGCTGGCTTCGGTATCGTTGCGGACTTTCTTGAACACCGCTTCGGCGATCGGCATGCCGAGCTGCGCCGTGGAACTCGACCGTCGCGTGGTAGGTCAGGGTGGCCCCGCCGTCGGCGCCGGTGACGCTGATGAGTCGGTGGTGGTGGCGGTGTCGTCGCTGAACATGACCCGGCCTGGTTCGAGCCGGGTCAGCTCGTAGGTGAATTCGGTTCTCACGCCGGCAACCTTGGAGACGTTGTGCCGGCAGCGCGCCAATCGCGATCAGGCCGCTGTCGAGGCGGTCGCACGACTGCGTCCCGGGGGCCCTACGTGGTGGTGCTGCCGAATTCCTTGAGGTACTCGACGACTTCGCGCGGTCCGGTTCCGACGGTGAAGGTGCGTGTCAATTCGACCACGAGCAGTTTCTTTCTCCGGGGAGGTTGCCTTCTCATACCCGGCGTTCGCGGTCCGAAACCTCGGCGCGCCACGGCGACCTCGACCCGACGCGGGCGTTTGCCGAGTGCGCCGAACCGGGTAAGCGGTGAGTCCGCCGAGGCCGACCTGGCCCGGCGCCCGAATTGATCGAGGAGGTCATGGTGGCTGCTGTCGCGCACTACGTCGAGGTCGAAGCGCCCGCTCAGGCGTGCTACGACTGGTGGCGGCCGTTGACGCGGTTGCCGCAGGTGTTCTCGGACGTCAAGTCCGTCGACGCCATGGACGGGGACGCCACGCGCACCCGCTGGAAGGTTGCCGGTCCGGCCGGCTCGACGGTGGAGTGGGAGGCTCGCATCGCTGAGGACTCGCCTCCGCGCAAGATCGCCTGGACGACGGTCGACGATGCCGACCCGGACGTGAAGAACTCCGGTGTCGTCCGCTTCGAGGACAAGGGGAACGGCAGGACCGGCGTGGAGATCTCCCTGGATTACGAGCCCCCGGCCGGGAAGCTCGGCGAGGCGGTCGCGTCCTTGCTGGCGGACCCGGAGAAGAAGGTCGAGCGTGCCGCCGCGGAGTTCAAGACCGTGATCGAAGCCCGATGAGCCGGTCCCGCCCGGCGATGCCGACGGTGATCGCCAGGCGGACTCGCTCGACGTTCAGCGTTGCAGTGCGGTTCGGCGGCGCTGCCCTGACCGAGCCACCGACCGGCCCGAAGCAGCCGGCAGCGGTGGCGCTCCACGGTTTCGACTGTGAACGGTTGCGGCGAGCGGCCCGAGGGTAGGGCTTACGGTGATGCAAACTTTCCTTCCCCTTCAAGATTTCGCGGAAAGCGCCCGGACACTCGACCGCCGGCGGCTGGGCAAGCAGCGCGTCGAAGCGCTGCAAGTGCTGCGCGCTCTGGTCGTGCCCGGCTACGGCTGGCGGCACCACCCGGCCGCGAAGATGTGGACCGGGTACGCGGAGGCGCTGACCCGGTACGGCCTGGAGGTGTGCGCCGTGTGGCGCGCGACCGGGGCGGCCGACACGTGCGCGGAGAAGCTGCTCGACCAGTACGGCACGGCGCCGGTGCGGACCCAGGCCGAACTGGCCGCCGCGGGGGAGCTGCCGCCCTGGCTGGGCGACGAGGAACTGCACCGCAGCCATCGTTCGGCGCTGGTGCGCAAGGAACCCGGGCACTACCGGTGGCGGTTCCCGGACGTGCCGGCGGACCTGCCGTATGTCTGGCCGCGGTCGGACCGGAGCCCGGCGGCCGGCCCGTCCGCGTGAGCGCGCCCTCATCCGCCCGGCGTCCAGGAAACCACCAGCCCGCCGACGTCGGCGGACGGATCGGCACCGAGATGGTCGGCGACCGCGGCTTGGCGAGGAGGCGGGCGGGCGAGCTCCGACGGCGGCGAGCCGGCGGAGCGCTCCAGGATCCGGGCGACGCCCGCCCGGCCGAACCGCTCGCCGGTCACGTGACGGCTTGGGCTGCGGGTGGGAGAGAGCGGGCGTCTGTCCGGCGTCCGGTGGAGTATCGCCGGGCAGCACGGACCCGCCCGGCTCGAGGCCCGGCACCTCCTCGGGCTTGGGTCGGTGGTGCACTCCCGGCCGATCCCCTCGATTCTCTCGCTCATCCGGACCTGCGCCAGGGACCTGTGCCTTCGTGTCACGGATGGGCACACGAAGCAGTGCCCCGGGAAGCCCGGCCGCGGTCGTGCGCGAGCGGCCGCGAGCTCGCGCGGGGCGAGGACGCGCTAGCCAGCCGGGTACCGGTGCTGCTTCAGCAGGTTCGCCAGGTGCACGGCGTCGCGCACGAGCGTCGCGTTCGTCGAGGCTACCGCTTTGGGCGTCTCCTCGAGGTCGTTGTAGTCGCCGCCCTGCATGCTTCGCCGTTCCAGTACGTCGCGCCTTGGGCCGGCACCGAGAAGCCCGTGTCGTTGAGGGCCTGGAACACGTCGCCGATGATCTTGTGGGCGCCGTCCTCGTTGCCGACCACCGCGACGACGCCGACCTTCCCGAACATCGCCGGGCGGCCCTCGTCGTCGCTTTCGGACAGTTCCGCGTCGAGGCGCTCGAGGACGCGCTGGCCACGCTCGACATGTGCCCGACCCAGGTCGGAGTCGCCACGAGCAGCACATCGGCTGCCGTGATCCTCCGCCGGATCTCCGGCCACTCGTCGCCCGCGCCCATGTCTGCTTCGACTCCCGGCGGACGTGTGCCCATCGGCACGCGGTGCCGTGCGACCTGGCTCTGCCGCAGGCGAAGCAGGGTTGACGGTCATTGGGCCGGAAGCGCTACACGCGTGATGGCGAGTTCGGCGAGCAGGTCGTCGTCACGGGCGGACGCGGGCGCACGACGTCGTCAGGGTGTCGGACGTTTGATGTTGGTGAGGTGGGTATCCCGGTGATATCGATATTGCAGGACGGGAGTGAGTGCCATGGCCTCCGAACAAGACAATGATCTGATCACGGTGATCACCAGTGATCATCGTGCGGTGGAAGAGGTGTTCGCCGAGTTGGAAAGCGGTACCGATTGGGCGCATCGCAAGGATCTGACCGACCACGTTATCGCGGAGCTCGTGCGCCACTCGGTCGCCGAGGAGCAGTTTGTGTACCCGGCGGCGCGTGAGTATCTGGAGAATGGCGATGAGCTGGCCGACAAGGAGATCCGGGAGCACGCTGAAGCTGAGGAGGTGATGAAGCAGCTTGAGGGGCTTCAGCCGGATGATTCGCAGTTCGACGATCTGCTGGGCAGGCTGATCCGGGACGTTCGCCACCACATCGAGGACGAGGAGAATGTCCTGCTGCCCGGGCTCCGGGCCGCGTGTTCTGTCGAAGAGCTGGGCCGGTTGGGTCGTAAAGTCCTGGACGCGAAGAAGAGCGCTCCCACTCGGCCCCATCCTTCGGCGCCGGACAAACCGCCGGCCAACCGGCTGCTTGACCCGGGCGTGGCGTTCATCGACAAGATCCGCGACGCGCTGTCCAGCCGATCCACCTGAGACGGGACGGGGCAGAGGGCCGACGGGATTAAGGGAGAAACTGCCAACGGTCGGGTAGTTCCCGGTCAGGCGTTGTTGTCGGCGAGGGCACGGCAGGTGACCGCGTTCCTTGACGCCCGCGAGTAAGTCGCAGGCGACAGCGCCCGCTCCCGAGGTGAGGGTTTCTGTTTGTTCGTATTGGCCGCGCCTCGCAGTCGCGGCTCGTCGGGGACGTCGGTCACGACGGCCGCGGCGCGACGTGCGGCTCGCGGACTCAGTTCGCGGCACCGAGCCGCTGGGCGAGCAGCTTCTTGCCCTGCTCCGCTCCCTTCTGGCTTTCCTGCTGCGCGCGGCGGAAGAAGTCCGCCAGCTCGCTGTCGCCTGCACGGTCGGCGTCGGCGATGTAGGACTCCATCCGCAGGGCGTTGCTCAGACACGCCTCCACGAACCAGATGATGTTGTAGTCCTTGTCCTGGGTACCGGTGACCTGGCCAGTTTCGCTTGTGGTCACGACTCCTCCTCGAGCTCGTTTCCGGACGACCTCAAGTCCCGGCTACCCGTATTCCGCCCCGTAACACGTCGAACCACCTGACCCCGCGCGTAGTGGGCTTCGGCGGTGGCAGAACGCCTGCGGCAGCGCAGCTGTTTACGCGCTGGGCTTCTGCGGAAGTGGTGCACGCGACGGCTCAAGCTCGGCGAGCAGGTCGCCGTGCTCGTCGACGCGGTGCAGCACGTCGTCGGCGGTGAAGGTCAACTCGGCCGGGGTCCGGCAGGCGCGGACTTCATCCCAGGTGATCGGCGTCGAAGCGGTGGGGGCGTCGCGCCCGCGTAGGGAGTACGGGGCGATGGTGGTCTTGGCCGGGTTGTTCTGGCTCCAGTCGATCAAGACCCGGTTCGTGCGCAGGTTTTTCGCCATCTTCGCCACCACCAGCTCGGGCATCTCGGCCGCGAGCTGTTCGGCGACCGCGTTGGCGTAATTGGAGGTGCGCTCGGCGCGGCGGGTCCGGACGCCGCAATAGATCTGCAAGCCCTTGGAACCGCTGGTCTTGGGCAGCGGCGTGAGCCCGTCGGCAGTGAGCACCTCCAGAAGCCGCTCGGCGACGCGACAGCACTCCACGATGGTGGCACCCTCGCCGGGGTCGAGGTCGAACACGAGTCGGTCCGGAGCCCGGCGGGCCGGGCCGGGGCCGACGATCCATTGGTGGACGTGCAGCTCGAGCGCGGCCAGGTTGGCCGCCCACACCAGGCTCGGCAGGTCCTCGATCAGCGGGTAGACGATCGTGCCCGGGCCGCGACCGCTGCGAGAACCGGTGCTCGGCAACTCGGCGGTGTGGATCCAGTCCGGGGCGCCACGGGCGAGGTTCTTCTCGAAGAACGCCTCGCCGGCGGCGGTTCCATTCGGAAACCGGACGAAGGTGACCGGCCGGCCGCGCAAGTGCGGGAGCAGGACCGGGGCGATGCGGCTGTAGTAATGCACCACCTCGCCCTTGGTGTACCCGCTCGGGTACAGCGGTTTGTCCAGGTTCGACAGCACGAGCTGCCGCTCGCCGACCTGCACGGTGACCTTCTTCTCCGGCATCGTCTTCACTCCTCCGTGTGGCGGCCGCGTGGCACGTCACCGGCGGCGAGGTCGGGCCGCGCGCGGTGCACCCGCGGCCGCTGCCGGCTGCTGAACGACTCGACCGCGGGGTCGGTCTCGGCCTCGACGACGAGCTCGGGCCGCACCGGCAGGTACCAGGTGCGTCCGCGGCCGAACCCAGCGGAGATGTAGGCCGCAGGCGCGCCGGTGGGCGTGACGTGCGCCCCGATCTGCTGGCCCAGCCGTGGAGCGAGCGGCAGGGACAGTCCGATGTGCCGCCACATGTCGTGCTCGTCGCGGCGGGCGAGCACGACCTCGCTCGGCGCGGCGTGCACGTCGCCGGCCACGCCGACGACAACGGCGTCCACGACGGTCACCTGCCGCACCTTCACCCACGCGTCGGTCCGCCCGGGCCGGTACCGGGACTCGATCAGCTTGGCCACAACGCCCTCGATCCCGACGTCGCTGGACTCCGGTCGCATCCACGCCAGCGCGACGTCGCGGTCGGTCGTGCTCGGAACCAGCTGCAGCGGCGGGGCGACATCGGCTAACAGCTGCTCCAGGCGCGCTCGCCGTTCCCGGTACGGGCGAGGTCTCCAGTCGTTGCCCGGTCCGGGTCCATCCGCGAGGACGTCGAACACGGCGAAGTAGATGCTCAACCCGGCTTTCCCGCGGACACCGGGGCGTGAGGCGAGTGACCCGAAATCCAGCCGGCCGCCGCGCAAGGCGACGAGTTCCCCGTCGAGCACGACGTCGCCCAGCGACACGCCGGCCTGCATGATCTCGGGGAAGCGATCGGCCAAGTTGTTGTCCTGGCGCGACTGCAGTAGCCCGAGCTCGGCGAACAGCAGACCACGCCACCCATCCAGCTTCGGTTCAAACGCCCAGGACCAGCCAGGACGAGACTCCGGCACCTCCCGCGCGGGCTGTGCCAGGGGCAACCGCACCGGCGGCCGCACCGACGCCACGATTACCCGGCCCCCACTGGCTTCGTAACCATCGTGACCTCCCGGCTCACCCGCAAGCGGGACCGTTCCCACCCGGCAACACTTGCCGCGAGCGTAACTCCGATGAAGCAACCGCGTGCGGAAAAGCGCAGGTCACCGACCTGAAAGGCCGGACCGGTCCGTTGCTCGGCGATCGCGTCCGGGCGACACGACGGTACTTCGACTGCGCGGTGTCGGCCCGGCCAGAAACACCGACGGCCCGACCTCGGGAGGAGTTCGCGGGCGTAAACGAGGAGGTCATCGGGCACCGCCGGTGCGCTCGACGTCCTGCTGCGGGGTCCACGGCAGCGGCAGGCCGTACCCATCGCTTCCCCTCATCCTCCTGCTGTGCCCGCCCCAGACGGGGCACGCCGGGCCAGGGCCAGGGTTCGCCGTCGTCGAGTGCCGGTGCGTCGCAATGTTGGTCGGCGACATCGTGGGTCGGGGCTTCGTAGAGCATGACCCGGTTCTCCGTTGGGGTTGATGCGTGTTGTTGCTGACGCGGCAGACGGCTCGGGCGCCGGTGGCAAGGCTCGAGTACCGGTGGCTAAGACGACACCGGCCCCGCCCCAAGCGGTCGAGGCCGCGCAAGGCGGGGCCGCGAATCGGCCAACCCGGATTCGGGGCGCTCACACGTTGATCTGCTTGGCCTCGCCCCCGCCGCTGATGGCGATCCTGCGCGGCTTGGCCTGTTCGGCGATCGGTACCCGCAGCGTCAGCACCCCGGCGTCGTAACGCGCTGCGATGTTGTCCGCGTCGAGGGTGTCGCCCAGGAACAACTGGCGGGAGAACACCCCGCGGGGTCGTTCGGACACCTGCACCTCGGCGCCCTCATCGTAGTCCGGGCTGCGTTCGGCCTTGACGGTGAGCACGTTGCGTTCCACGTCCAGGTCGATGGAGTCCGGTGCGACACCGGGCAGGTCGAACTGCACCACGTATTCATTGCCGGACCGGTAGGCATCCATCGGCATGACCGCCGGGCGCGACGTGGTGCCGTTGGCACCGAAGAACTGCTGGGTCAGCCGGTCCAGCTCCCGGAACGGGTCAGTCCGCATCAACATGACCTTTCGCCTCCTTTGCTCCTTCCCCGTGCACCACCACCGGCGTTCGGGTGGCCGGCGGCGGTTCGTCAACCTGTACGGCTGATCTCGTCGAAGTCCGGTCGCCGCCACCGAGGCGGCGGCCGGAACCAGTTCGAGGGTTGCATGTGCGATCGCTACGTCGTTCACTCCGGTGCTCGCCGCCGCTGCAGTCGGGCCGGCTCGGGTGTCGCGAGGGGCGCGCCGCTAGACGCGGGGCCGGGACCGCTACCAGGGTCTCCTCGGCCGTCTTGCGAAGCAGGCATCCCCGCCGGCGAACGAACTACGGGCTGACGGGCTCCACGAGAGCGCGGGCATCACCTGCCTTTCGAGATCACTCGCTGACTGCAGAGGCGTCCGGTCAGCGGAGGGGAACGCTGTCGATGACCAGTTCGCCGCACCGGCGCCGCGCCGGGCGGCCAGTCGCCGGCGGCGGCCTCGCGGGACGTGCGGCCGGTTTGCCGCGGGCCCGCGGATCCAGGCCGCGGCCGTGCCAGAGGGGGCGGGACAACTCCGAAATTGGCGGTGATGATCGCGTCGAACTCCGCGCGCAGCCAGGCCGCATCAGCGCAGAGCAGATCGGCGAACCCGCTGGTCACCGCTGTGTGATGAGTGGTGTCCGGCATCGTCGATCACTCCTCGGCACCATCGTCGTGTTCGACACCAGGTCATATACCGCCTACGCATTTCTATAGCGCGCACTGCAATTTGTGTCAAGCACCTGCTCTAGATAATCTGTAGCGACTGGCGTGACGACCCGCGAAGGAGGTGTGCGTGGCTGATCTGGGCAACCTCGACGATCAGGACTACCCGGCCTTCACCACCGGGCAGGCCGCGAAGATGCTGGATGTACAGGAAGCGTTCCTGCGCAGCCTCGACACCGCGGACCTGGTGCGCCCTCAGCGCTCGGACGGCGGGCATCGCCGCTACTCTCGCCGCCAGCTCGCCCTCGTGGTCCGGCTGCGCGAACAACTCGACGAAGGCCACACCCTCGCCGCCGCCGCCCGCATCATCGGCCTGCAGGACCAGCTCGCCGACGCCGAGACCACGATCCACGACCTGCGCGCGCAGCTCGACCAACGCTGACGCCGGTTCCTTGACTGCAGGAGCGGACGTTCCGATACCGCCGACCACGGGAGCCTTGCGAGATCACCGCGGGGCAGGCGTTGTGGGAGCCCGGAGGTGAGGTTGTCCACTACCAGATGGCAAACCTGGAACCGGATTCCTGGAGCCGGTTCATCGCGGTCTGCATCTGCGCCCCCGACGTCGACATGATCACCAGGCTGCTGCCGGAGGAGATCAAGGTCCGCGATCGTCTCCGTCACCCCAGCGCCAGGCAGCACGCCGACTGGCCGGACTCGGCCAAGCGGTGTTCGGCCCGCCGGACTGGACCCGCAACGGCTCACTGGCCCAGCCGCAGCCTCGCCTGCCGGCGGCGCGTTAGCACCGCTCCCCGCGCCAACATGAGTCGGCTCGCTCTCGTGGAGCGGGTGTCCGTCGCGCTTCTATACTTCGTGGTCCACTGAAGGGGGAGTGACGATGGCGGATGTCCCCGGCCGACGGCCGTCGATGGGGCGGCCGCGCACGCCCGGCGTGGAAGAGGCGGTGCTCAAGGCGACGATCCGACGGCTGGTCGAAGACGGCTACACCGGCATGTCCCTGGCCAAGATCGCCGCCGACGCCGGCACGACCCGGCCGACCATGTACCTGCGCTGGCCAACCAAACAGGCACTGGTAGTCGCAGCCGTCCGCTCCATGTTCAAGCAGTCTCTCGCACCGCCGCCGGAGGACTGGAACGACTTGCCGCCGAAGGAACGGCTATTGCGGCTGTTGCGCAGGATCGAGCCGGCCGAGGACCGTGAGAACCGGCAGCTGTACACCGCGCTGCTGGCAGAAAGCAACCGCGTGCCGGAACTGCTGCAGCTCCTAGAAGAACACGTCGTCCAGCCCCGCGCCAGGGCCATCGCCGAACTGCTCGAGGCGATGAAGGAGCGCGGTGAAATCCGGCCGGACGTGAACGCCGAACACGCGGCGATGATGGTCTACGGGGTCCGGTTCGTGGACAGCCTGTACCGGGTGCGGATGTCGACGGACCGCGACTGGGAGAGCGTGGAGCTGTTGTGGCCCTCTCTCACTCACGGCTTGGAGTAGCCGACCCGTCCTGACCAGTGCCTTCAGGGCAGTCAATCCCACTGACGGCTACGGTCCGTGCGGCCACCATCACACGCGATGTAGGTGCCAATTAGATTACTTGTCCGTACAGTAAAGGTTGTGCGACGGCGACGTATGGCCTCGCGTGTGGATCTTGACGAGGAAGGCGGTGGTAGGAGTGAAAACGTCGGAGGGTAAGGAGGAACAGGCGCAGCGGCGGAAGGCCCGGCTGTGTGAAACAGACCCCGAGTTCATGGCTGCGATACCGGATCGGTCTGTGCAGGCGGCGACCGGTCTGCCGCTCGCGCGGATCGTCGAATGTGCGATGCGCGCGTATGCCGGGCGACCCGCGGTGCGTGAGCGGCGGTCGGCGCTGGTCACGGACCCGGTTTCGGGCCGCCGGTCGCGCCGCCTGCTGCCTCAGTTCACGACTCGCAGCTATGGCGAACTGTGGGCGCGGGCCACGGCGATCGCGTCGGAATGGTCGGCGCGCGGCCTGCGGGCCGGAGACTTCGTCGCCACGATCGGGTTCACGAGCGCGGACTACGCGACCTTGGACCTCGCCGGCGTCTGCCTGGGTGTGGTTTCCGTGCCGCTCCAGCCGACCGCTTCCGTGGCCCAGCTACGGGCGATCGTCGATGAAACCGAGCCCCGATTGCTGGCCACGAGCCCCGCCTATCTGGGGAAAGCGGTCGAGGTGGCGCTGTCGGTGGAGTCGGTGCTGGCGGTCCTGGTGTTCGATCACCACTCGGAAGTCGACGACGAGCGGGAGGAACTCGAGTCGGCCAAGGCCCAACTGGACCGTGCCGGCCGCTCGATCGCGACGCTCGAGGCAGTCGTCGAGCGCGGACGCACGCTGCCTGTCGCTCCGCTGCACGTGCCGGATCCCGGTGAGGATCCGCTGAGCCTGGTGGTCTACACGTCCGGCAGCACCGGCACGCCGAAAGGCGCGATGTACCCGGAAAGCCTGGTACGACGGTGGTGGTCCGGCGCCCTGGGCGGTGCCGACGACGAACCGGCGATCACGGTCAACTTCATGCCGATGAGCCACATGTTCGGCCGGGCGACGATCGTCGACACGTTCGGGCGTGGCGGAATCAACTACTTCACGGCGAAAAGTGACCTGTCCACCTTGTTCGAGGACATGGGGATGGCGCGGCCCACCGCGTTGATGACCGTTCCGCGCGTCCTCGACATGCTTTTCCAGGAGTACCAGGCCGAACGTGACCGGCGTCGTGGTGAGTTCGCCGACGCGACCGAACTCGACGCCGCCGTCAAGGCGGACATCCGCCGGCACTTCCTCGGCGACCGGCTGCTGCACGCCATGGTGGGAAGCGCCCCGACCTCGGCGGAGGCGAAGGCGTTCGCCGAATCCGTGCTCGGCGTCCCGCTGCACGAAGCATACGGCGCCACCGAATTCGGCCTGGTGCTGATGGACGGCAGGATCCAGCGGCCCCCGGTGACCGAGTACAAGCTGGCCGACGTCCCCGAACTCGGCTACCGCCGCACCGACCGCCCCTACCCGCGCGGCGAGCTTCTGGTCAAGACCGATCCCATTTTCCCCGGCTACTATCGGCGGCCCGACATCACCGCCTCCGTGTTCGACGACGACGGGTTTTACCACACCGGCGACATCATGGCCGAGACCGGCGCTGATCAGCTGGTGTACGTGGACCGGCGCAACAATGTGCAGAAACTGTCGCAAGGCGAGTTCGTCACGCTGTCCACAGTGGAGTCCGTGTTCGCGGCAAACCCCCTCATCCACCAGATCTACGTCTACGGCAGTAGCCGGCGACCGTACCTGCTCGCGGTGGTCGTGCCGACGCGCAAAGCCCGGCGAGAAGCAGGCGGATCCGGCGCCCTCAAGGCCAGGCTCACCGAAGCGTTGCAGGCGACAGCCAAGGAGACCGGTCTGGAGCCGTACGAGGTTCCCCGCGATTTCCTCATCGAGACCGAGCCGTTCAGCATCGACAACGGGTTGCTGTCCGACATCAGGAAACAGCTGCGACCGCGCCTGCGAGAACGCTACGGTGACCAGCTGGAGCAGCTGTACGAAGACATCGAACGCGGCCAGAATGACGACCTGCGCGCACTGCGCATGGGCGGCGCCGATCAGCCCGTGTACGAAACGGTCACCCGTGCGGTGCAGGCGCTGCTCGGCTGCGACAGCACAGACCTCAGTCCCGAAACGCACTTCACCGACCTCGGCGGGGATTCCCTGTCCGCGCTGACGTTCTCCAACCTCCTGCGGGACGTCTTCGGCATCGCAGTGCCGGTCGGCGTCGTCATCAGTCCGGCCAACGACCTGCAGGCGATCGCACACCACATCGAAACCCAGCGTGACTCCACCGGGCAGCGTCCGACCTTCGATTCCGTGCACGGGCGAGGTGCTGCCGAGGTACGGGCGAGCGACCTCAAACTCGACCAGTTTCTGGACGTGGAAACCCTGGCCAGGGCGAAACGACTGGCCCAGCCGGGCGGAGAGCCGAAGACTGTGCTGCTGACTGGCGCTACCGGGTTCCTCGGCCGGTTCATGTGCCTCGACTGGCTCGAACGCGTCGCCGGGCGGGGCGGGAAGCTGATCTGTCTCGTGCGTGCCACAGACGACGCGGCTGCACGTGACCGTCTCGACAAGGCTTTCGACAACGGCGACGCCGAACTCCTCCGCCACTACCGCGTACTCGCCGAGGACCACCTCGAGGTGATCGCCGGCGACCTGGGAAGTCCCGATCTGGGGATCGCGAGGCAGACATGGTCACGCCTCGCCGAGGAGGTCGACGCGATCATGCACGTCGGTGCCCTGGTCAATCACGTGCTCCCGTACGAGCAGTTGTTCGGCCCGAACGTCGTCGGCACGGCCGAGCTGATCCGGCTGGCGGTCACCGCGAAACTGAAGCCGTTCACCTACCTGTCGACCATCGGCATCGCGGACCAGATCGATCCCGGTTCCTTGGCCGAGAGCTGCGACATCCGGCGGCTCAGCCCCGTCCGGCATCGCGGCGACGGCTACGCAAGCGGCTATTCGACCAGCAAATGGGCCGGCGAAGTACTGCTGCGAGAAGCACACGAGACATGCGGATTGCCCGTAGCCGTGTTCCGATCCGACATGATCCTCACGCACAGCCGCTGCGTAGGCCAGGTGAACGTACCGGACCTGTTCACGCGGTTGCTCCTGAGCATCATCACCACGGGGATCGCGCCGAAAACCTTCTACCGCACCGAGGCCGGCCGGCCGCCGAGGGCACACTACGACGGACTTCCCGTCGACTTCACCGCGGAAGCCGTCAACACCATCGGCGCCCGAAACACGCGCGGCTACCACACGTACCACGTGCTCAATCCCCACGACGACGGCATTTCGCTCGACACCTTCGTGGACTGGCTGACTGAAGCGGGTCACCGCATCGACCGGCTCCAGGACTACTCGGAGTGGTTTCGTCAGTTCGGCGACGCGCTGCGGAAACTGCCGGAACCCCAGCGACGCAACACGTTGCTGCCGCTCCTGCACTCGTACGAACGGCCGACGGAACCCGTGCGCGCCGGGATCGCTCCGGCCGAGGAGTTCCGGAAAGCTGTACGCGACGCCAAGATCACATCACTGGGCGACATTCCGCACGTCACCAAGGAGCTGATCCAGAAGTACGCGGATGATCTGCGCGCTCTTGCACTGGTGTGAAGCGAAGCTGACGTGGCTCCACCACTGTGGCGCCGGCGGAGTGCCCCACGTGGATACGCCGCGGTGGCCGCTCGGCACCCCGCGCCCGACGACCGCCGCCGGGTATGGCCGTGGTGGCCGCGACTCACGCGTGCTCGGTGGACGGGTCCGGGGTGGTCAGTGCGGTGTCGGTGAAACCGGCGGCGAGGGCTTTCATCACGGCGTCGAGGTAGACGGTGAGGTCGGCGTCGGCGCGCGCGGACCAGCGTTCGTAGGCGGCGCGGCAGGTGGCGAGGACGGAGCGGCCGACGAGCCCGCAGGCGGGCTGGCGCCGGTGCTGCTTCCCGACCCGCCCGATATCGCTACGCTCACCGCGCTCCAGCACCACAACCACACGGTGTCGCCGCGGCCGGACTGACCGTCGAGGTGTACCTGAGGATGAAGTCCCTGCAGCACCAGGAGGAGCTTTTCGGGGTGGTCTCGACTCGTCGCTTCGGTGTCCAGACCAGCGTCGCGGTGCCGCAGCTGACGCGCCTGGACGCAGCCACCCGCGGGCTGTCGGCCGCCGTCGCGCAGGAGTACCTCGCGTGGAGCCTGTGCGCGAATAGCCTCGACGACAGCCCGTACTACGGATACTTCCTCGGAGACGTGGACAACGACGGCCGCGCGGACGCCATCACGGTCCGGCCGCACACGCATTCGAGCCCGCGCATACAGGGCATCTTCGTGACGAGGTCGATCATCGGCACCGACGGCGTGGAACGGTTCTGGCCGCCCACACAGTGGCTGAACGACAGCATCGCCGGCGACCAGGGGAGCCTGGCGGTGGACCTGGAGGGCGACGGGGACACCGACGTGATCGGCTTGTTCGCGGGGGTCCCGCTACGGCGGAACCCTCGCGGCGCAGGCTGACGCTCGTCTCGCCAGCACCGCGATCTGGGCCGGGATCGGATGTCTGCATGCCACGATCGTCTCGCACCTGCCGCCACGGTGCACGACTGTCGGGTCCGGGGGTGTTCACCGCGGTGGCGGGCCGGGGTCAGCCCGGGATGTTGCGGGAGTCGTGGCCGGAGGTGTTGCGTTCACCGATCAGCGGTTCCTGTTCCGAATGAAGTGTTCAACCTTACGCGCCTTGGCCATATCGAGGCGGCGGTGCTGCCCCCAGCGACGCACCGACGGCGATTCGTGTCGGCGTCCTGGGCGGCCCGCCGGCCTGGTCGGTCGGGCCGCCTGCGGCCAGGCGCCGCCAGCGCAGGCGACGGAGCCGAGGCCGGCGACGCGGTGCAGCCGGCCGTCAACAGCAGCGCGGCCAGTATCGCGCCGCACGGCACCTTGAAGGCCTTGATCCCGGCCAGTGTTGGCCTGCTGTGGCGGCGGCAAGCCGAACACGTTGCAGGTGATCGAGGAGGTCGATTTCGCGATCGTCGTCCGGTCGGCCTGAAGCCGCTGGCGACCAATCGCCGCAACAGGTAAGTGATGAGTTAAACAGGTAAGCTAGAAGTTAAGTAGGTAAGCTATGGGCCAATTGCCAGCTCGGCGAAAAAGCCGTGGACGGGCACTGCGCTCGATCGGCGGTCGATTTCACACAGGCATCGTCCATCCTGAACGGGCATCGCGATTTCACCGTATTGTTTGGTTTGCCTTTTTTGACGGTGACAGGTGCTGGTCTGATCCTGTTCTGATGGCTGGCCGTAACCAGTTGGCCATCCCTTTACTCCGCGCGAGCAATCGCGCGTTCGGCGCCGCGCTGTCTTGGGGTTGTTTAGTTCCCGGAGTCCCCTCCGAGCATTTGTTCTGTGAAAGGATCGATGGTGCAAGTTCAACGACGACGGTCTGCAGCGCGCAAGCGCTCGACGATCGCCGGCTCTGCCTTGGTCATGCTCACGGTCGGCGGCGTCGCGTCCGCCGCGGTGGGCCACGTCCCGGCCAACCCGTTCGGCACGAGCATGCTCGGCCAGCACGACGCGGCCGGGCGGATCCTAACCTCGGACAACCACTGGATCTCCCCGTTCGGATCGCGTGCGGCCACGTTCTCCGCGCAATCGATCGGTAGCGCCATCAGCCCGGACGGTTCGAAGGTGGCGGCGCAGACGGGTGGCGACAACTCCGGTACGCCGTCGATCACCATCCTTGACGCCGCAAGTGGTTCGGTGCTGCAGACGTTCGGCGGCACCGGTGTCGCGGCGCCGGTGTACTCGCCGGACGGCTCGGCACTGTATGCCGCCACAACTTCCAGCGTCCTGAAGTACGCGGTCGGCTCGAACGGCATGATCACCAACCCGACCGCGCCGGCGAAGCTCGCGCTGCCGGGCGGGTCGTTGCCGTACGGGCTGACGCTGTCGCCCGACGGCGCGAAGCTGTACCTCGCGCTGAGCGGCAGCAACAAGTTCGGCGTGGTCGACACCGCCACGAACACGCTCACGGCCCAGGTGGCGGTGGGGAATGCGCCGCAGGCCGTCACGATCGTCGGGAACAAGGCGTTCGTGTCGAACCGTGGTGGCCGTACCGCCGTCGCCGGCGACACGACCAACAAGTCCGACGGTACGAACATCGTGTCCGACCCGGTGACCGGTGCTTCGACAACCGGCACGGTCTCGGTGGTGGACCTCGGCACCAACACGGTCGTCGACACCGTCAACGTCGGTCTCCAGCCGACGTCGCTGACCCAGCACGACGGCGCCGTGTTCGTCACCAATACCAACAGCGACACCGTCTCGGTCATCGACGCGGCCACGCACAAGGTGACGCAGACAGTCAACGTGGAGCCGCTGCCCGGCATCCAGGTCGGCTCGTCGCCGAACTCGATCGCGTTCACCGACGCGAAGCACATGCTGGTGAGTGTCGGCCGCGACAACGCGCTCGCGCAGTTCGAATACGACGGCCCCCGCAGACCGGTGAAGTACCAGGGCCTGATCCCGACCGACTGGTACCCCAACCAGGTTCAGTTCGACGCCAAGCTGGGCAAGGTCGTCGTCAGCAACCAGCAGGGCATCGGCACCGACGGCGCTCCGCAGAGCTATGCCTACAAGGGCACGCTGACCTCCTTCGCCATGCCGGACGGCCGCCGGCTCGCCGACACGACCCGGCAGGTGTTCAGCAACAACGCCTGGGACCGTCCGGCGCAGGCGGGGAACGAGCAGTCGGACGCCAACGGCCACGGCCGGCTGACAGCGATCCCGCGTCAGCACGGTGAGACCTCGCCGATCAAGCACGTCTTCATGATTATCAAGGAAAACCGGACCTACGACCAGATCCTCGGCGATCTGGGCAAGGGCAACGGCGACCCGTCGCGGACCAGCTTCGGTGCGGCCGTCACGCCGAACGAGCACAGCATGGCGAACACGTTCACGACGTTCGACAACTTCTACGACAACGGCATGCTGTCGGCGGACGGCCACAACTGGCTGACGCAGGCCGAGCCCAACGACTACCTGGCGCAGGACGCGGCCAGCGCCTGGGCCCGGAGCTACCCCTACAACGCCCGGGACGCGCTGGCCTACCAGCGCGACGGGTTCATCTGGGACGCCGCCGAACGCGCCGGCAAGTCGGCGCGCAACTACGGCGAGTACGAGGCCATCGCCAGTGGAAAGCCCGGCTCGTGGCAGCAGTACTACGCGGACTCGCAGATCCTCGAGGGCAAGGCTACCGGCGACCTCCCGGTAGCGATGGACGCGTACAAGTCGTACTCCGACGTGCCGTCGAACAACGCCATCAGCAACCCGAACTTCCCGCAGTTCAACCTGGCCATTCCCGACCAGTACAAGGTCGACGTCTGGGAGCAGGACTTCAAGAAGGCCGAGCAGACCGGTGATCTGCCGGCTCTGACGACCATGTCGCTGCCCAACGACCACACCGGTGGACCTGCAACCGCGCGGGCCCAGGTCGCCGACAACGACCTGGCCGTCGGCCGGATGATCTCCGACATCTCACACAGCCGGTTCTGGAAGGACTCGGCCGTGTTCGTGTTCGAGGACGACACCCAGGCCGGCACCGACCACGTCGACGGGCACCGCGCGCCGTTCTTCATCGCCAGCCCCTACGCCAAGCGCGGCGTCGTCAACAGCGAGTACTTCACGCAGGTCAACGCGGTGAAGACGATCGAAGAAATCCTCGGGATGCAGCCGCTGAACCAGGAGGACCGCGCCGCGACGCCGATGTTCAGCGCGTTCACCGACACGCCGAACTTCACCCCCTACACCACGGTGGCCAACCAGATCCCGCTCACCGAAGGCGTGAGCAACCTGATCCCGGTGACTCCGACGTCGGGTTCCCCGTCGGCTCAGGCGAGCGAGGCGCCGGCCGCTCCCGCCGACCAGCGGCAGACGGCCGATGCCTGGGCCCAGTGGCACCAGAACGAGGCAATGCCGAAGCTCACCGGAGAACACGCTCAGGCCGACGGAGTGAACCAGCCGCAGCTGGGCCGGTACGACTGGTACACCTCGACCGGGTGGACCAAGCCGTTCCCCGGCGATGACAAGATCCTGCCGCCTGACGAGGTTCCCGGCCGCTACCTGTTCAACGGAGACAACGAGTAAACAGCCTGCCGTTACCGAGTGTCGGCCGGGGCCCGCTCCTGGGGCCCCGGCCGACACTTCTGCGCAAAACGAGCAGTGTGCCTGACGTCTCGTCTCGCGCGGTTGGCGCGGCAGCTGACCGGCGTGTTCCGCGAAGAGATCCCATTCTATCGGCCGGCGTCAGCCCGTGGCATCCATAGTGCCGGCAGCGGCTCAAACTCTGGCCGCCCTCACCCGGCGCGGCCTGCTCGAAATACGGGAGATCACCATCGACAGCGTTGGCAGGTCCGCGTGCCAAACTCGACTTCGACACAATAGGGACACTCCGGTCGGGCTCCGTTCCCGCAGAGCGCCGACATGCCACGGCACAATTGCAGGCTCCGGGCCTTTGACCACGCCGGTAAAGCCGGCGACCTACCGGCGGGCGGCATGCAAGGTAGCGTCGCGGCCTCGTCCGCCCCGGCGATGTGCGCCGGGCGCGGGGCCGGGTCGGCGGCCGTAATGCGGTGGCGCATTTCTAGCACTTGACTCCGCCGTGCGGCTCCCGGTACACCGTGGATTCCACAAAGGACGCGAGCCGTCCGAGTGTGTCGAAGATGTCACCGACGATCTCGTCGATCTCGATCTCGATCCCGAACCGTTTCTGCAAGGCGACGATGAGCTTGACGACGGTGAGCGAATCGAGCTCAGGGAAATTGCCGTAGAGTTCCGTCTCCGGTCCGAGGTCATCGGCCTTGTCCTCGATGTCCAGCGTGCCCACCACGACGGCCTTGACGTCCTCGAAAATCGCTTGCGAGATCTCTGGCGAGCGAGGCATGTGGATTCTCCTCATCGGTCGTACAGGCGGGGCAACCTGCGATCTACATCAACAGTTCTTTCGGTGTCGGATGGCCGAGGAACGCTGTAGGACTGGCGTCATCCGGTAGGCGTCGGCCCGAAAGGCCGCCACAAGGTCGCCGATCTCGGCACGCGGGAGGCAGACATCAAGTGCGAGCAGGTCCAGCGGGGTGCACAAGCACCCGGCGACGCCGACGGTCTCAGCATCCGGGACCCCCAATCGGTTCGCGCTGGCGACCGGGTAGTTCGTCTTGCGGATGACCTGCCCGAAGTTCCACAAGGCAGCGAACTGGTGGTGGAGGCCGCCATCGACGAGGAAGGTGTGGCCGCGCGACTCGTTGTCGTGGGTGGCACCGGTGCACTCAGCGAGCAACCCGACCGGGTGGCCGCCGACGTGGAGCATGCCGTTGGCGATCGCAAACGGGCTGATCGTGGGGTGCGCGTGGGCGACTGCGGTCATGCGGGCTCCTGAGGGCGGGAGGCGGCGAGTTCGTGGCGAAGGACTGCCCGGTCGAACTTGCCGTTCGGCGATTGGGGCAGGGCGCTGCGGACTATCACCTCGGCGGGCACCATGTAGCCGGGCAGTTCCTGTCGCAAGCGCGCGGTCACCGCGGCCGGATCGAAGCCGGCGGGATCGCGAGGGGTCACGACGAGGACGACCCGATGGCCGAGAGCCTCGTCCTCGAGGCCGAGCGCTACGGCATCGTGGACCAGTCCGGTCTCGTAGGCGACTTCCTCGATCTCTTGGGGGCTGACCCGATAGCCCGATGTCTTGATCATGTCGTCGCGCCGTCCGACGAAGTACAGGAAACCCTCCTCGTCGCGGACGACGACGTCGCCGGACCAGACCGCCAGCTCAGGCGTACACAGCTCGGCTGGACGGTTCGGCGGCGGCCGGAATCGCTCGGCCGTCCGCTGCGCGTCATTCCAATAACCCGAGGCGACGAGCGGACCTCGGTGCACCAGTTCCCCCGGCTCGCCCGGACCACACAGGCCACCGTCCTCCCGGACTACGAGGATCTCGGCATTCGGGATGGCCTGGCCGATCGAATCCGGCCGCCGGTCGACCTCCTGAGGATCGAGGTAGGTGGAGCGGAACGCCTCTGTGAGGCCGTACATCAGGTACGGCGCCGCAGTCGGGAAGATCGCTCGCAGTCGTTGCAGGGTGACGCGCGGGAGGCGCCCTCCAGTGTTCGCGAAGTAGCGCATCCCGGCTACGGCCTCGGATGGCCACGTCTGGGCCGCGAGCTGGATCCACAAAGGTGGTACCCCAACCATCCCGGTGATGCGGTGCTCCGCGCACAGCCGGACGACATCTCCCGGCAGCAGGTAGTCGGCGAGCACCACGTGGGCACCAACGTGAAAGCCAGTCGTCAATTGGCTCAGTCCGGCGTCGAAGCTCAGCGGGAGAACCGCCAGGATCCGGTCTTCCGCCGTGTTGTTCAGGTATGTGCTGACACTCTCCGCGCCGACGACCAGGTTGCGGTGCGACAGCACGACGCCCTTCGGGGCTCCGGTGCTCCCCGACGTGTAGAGGATCGCGGCCATATCCGTGTCGACCCCACCCGTTGGAGGACATACCGCCTGGGTTGCCCCCTCGGCGACCTCTGACCAGAAATGTATGCGGTAAGGGGCTTCCTTGTCCTCACCAGGCGAGTCGCCCAGCACGAGGACGTGGGAAAGTGATTTGCAGGCGGCGAGTTCGGTGCGCAGGGCCCGCATCCGATCAGTGGACGTCACCACGACCCGCGCGGCGCAGTCATCGAGAATGTGCCTCACTTGCCTGGGTCGCAGCACCGGATTCACCGGGATGAACACGCCACCGGCCCGCGAGCAGGCGAGCAGCGCCACGACGGTCTCGATCCTCTTGTCCAGGAAGACCGCGACGCGCTCACCACCATCGAGCCCGAGACCGCGCAGCCCGGCGGCTGCTCGCTCCGTCCGTTCGCACAGATCCGCGTAGGAGATCGTGGTCGTTCGCGCGGTCAGGGCGGGCGCGCCGGGGGCGCGTTGGGCGGATCTGGCAACGAGGTCCGGCAACCGCATGATCATCTCGGAAGGTTCCCTTCTGTTCCTTTCGCCTGGCAACCGGCGAGGCTCAGCCCCCTGCCTTGCGACGGCTCGTCTCGGAGGACGGGGCCGGGATCGCCCGGGCGCTGGACAAGTCTGGGCCATGGAGGTCCTCTGCACAGTTGCACTGGAAGACGGTGTCGCTGTAGCGCTCGCCGAGGTCGGGCGCGATCGCCGCAGTGACACCGCAGGCGCGCCATCGCCAGTGAGCGGGCTCGCTGCGCCGCTGACAACCCCCCGCACGTAGTCGAGTCGTGTGCCGAGGAAGCCGTTGCTCGCGCCACTCCAGCGCGCTGGACCCGGACACCGGAGATGACCGTGAACAGTCGCACGAGCGACATGGTCATCCGACGTTGACCTCGACGGTCGGCGAGCAGTCGGCCAGGCGAACGGGGTCAGCCATCCCGACCAGGACTTCGCGCGGTCCGGTGAAGGGCTCTCTGCTGTGTGCGCTGCGGATGTTGTCGACGAGCATCAGATCGCCCGCCTGCCAGGGCTCCCGCGTGGTTTTGGCCTCATACACCTCGTTGAGCAGCTGCACGACGTCCTCGCCTATCGGGTCGCCACCGCCGAAGCGGGTGGTGAACGGCAGCCCCTCGGCGCCATAGGTGTCGACCAGGAACTCGCGCACCTCGGGGTCGAGCGTCCACTCGTTGAGGAAGGCGATCTGGTTGAACCAGCAGCGCCGACCGGTGATCGGGTGCCGCACCACCGCGCTGCGGTGCTGCCAGGTGCGCAGCCCTCCATCGGGTTGCCACTCGAACTCGATTGCATTGGCGCGGCAGTAGCTCTCGACCGCGCCCCGGTCCTCGGTGCCGAACGCCTTGGCGAACGACGCACCGATCTCCTCGTTGTAGCTGCGAACGAGCGTCCAGCCCTCCCTCTCGAGCCGCTCGAAGAGGTCACCGGGCAGCGCGTCGAGCACGGCCGTCGAGTCCGCCACACCGGTGGCCCCGCCCTTGGCGGGCGCGGACAGGCAGGCGAACAGCATCAGGCCGGGAAACTCGAGCCGGTAGCTCAGTTCGTGGTGCATGCACATCGGCTGGTTCGGTGGCCACTTCGACGAGGAGTACACGCCCTCGGCGTAGGTCTGCCGCTCCGCGAACGCCTCCCTCTCGGTCATCAGGCCTGCGGTGGCCAGCCCACGGAACACCGCGGCGACCTCGGCCGCATCGCGCAGCCCGAGACCGCGGACCAGGACCGCACCGTGCTCGGCGACGACGGCACGCAAGGCATCGCGGTGCACGGCCGCCCAGCCCGGTCCGTCGCCGGTGGCAGCGGCTCGCAGCATCGGCACCCTGCCGAGCTGCAGATCCACGTCCAACAGCAATGATGATGAGAACGACATCTCGATCTCCTTTCAGTTCCGACCAGAGGCGGACGTCAGCAGTTGGGGGCGTGCTCGCGGTGCGGTAGCTCGGTCAGGTCGGCGAGGACCGGGTGCTCGGCGGTGTCCACGCTTGCCGGGTGTCAGCCGCCGCGGACGAGCGCGGCGGCGTAGTTGTCATCGATGTTGATCTTTCGGGCCCGCGGATCGCCCGAGTGCTCGCGCATCTCTGTGGCGGGGTTTCCGCCCCACCGTGCGTTCGGTGGCACTTCCTCGCCCTTCATGAGGAAGGAACTGGTGGCGAGCACCGCGCCGTCGCCCGCCGTCACTCCATAGTGGACGAATGCGCCGACACCGAGGGTGCAGCCGGCACCGATTGTGATGCGGTCCGACTTGAATCCGCCGTCCTCCTGCGAGTGGCACTGGACGATGGTGTCCGCGTTGAGGGTGCAGTTCTCGCCGATCGTGGTGAAACTCCGCTCTGGCACGCGGAGGCCGTCGTCGAAGACCCGGCGGCCGACCCGCATACCCAGCAGCCGCCAGATCACATTCTTGAGCGGGGTGCCATTGAAGGCGAGGACAAAGGTGAGGGAGGTGACTTTCCAGAAGCGTTCGTGCCGCCAGAAGGCGCGGTCGTAGATCGAGCAACCCTGCGGCACCAAGGCCTGCAGCGGCCGGAACAGCCGGTCGACCACGACGTTGTAGGCGACAGTGAAGACGACGACGCCGGCGGTGGCCAGCCCGACCGCGAGTGCGAGCGCGCCCAGGAAGTGCAAGAGGTTGACGGCAGCCAGGTAGACCACGATGACGGAGAATAAGAAAGTCCAGCGCACCAGCAGGAACAGCGCCATGCTGATGGTGTTGTAGACGGTCTTGGCCCTGAGGCCACGGCGCAGCTCGTCTGCGCTGCTCACGTCGAGGTCCCTGTCGCGCTTGACTGATCGTGGGATCTCGAAGCTGGGCGCGCCGAGTAAGCCCACGCCTTTCCGCACCTGTCCGTCGACGGGAACCATGACCTTCGTCGCGAGGAGGCAGTTGTCGCCTGCCTTGCTCTGCGGGGGGTAGGCGATCATGTTTCCCAGGAAGTTGTCCGGCCCGATCGACGTCCGGGACAGGCGGAAGGAGGTGCTCGAGAAATCGGCGTTGATGATGGACAGCCCGTCGGCGACCATCGTTCCGCTGCCGGCCGCGCTCAGGAAGGGGCTGTCGTGCTTGACCATTTCGCCGAAGTTCGAGCCGGTCTGCCGCACGCCCCGGAGGCTGTAGCCCAACCAACGCAGGTAGTAGATGATGTAGGAAGTTCCACCGAAGAGAGTCGTGAAGAACCTGAGGTTGGTCGTGCGGGTGATCGCGCGGTGGACCCAGTAATGGAAGCCGTACAGCGGATAGACCTTGTCCGGCTTGATGAAGAGGTTCAGCACGCGCGGAACGGTGCCCACAAGCACGAGGCCGACGAGCACGGCGCCGAAGAAGACCACGGCGGAGACGACCAGCGCGTCACGGAAGAATGTCCAGGTCGTGAGCGACACCGGTGCCGAGTCCATCAGGGGGCCGAACTCCGGGAGCCGCGGGAGCGCGACGTCCGCGAGGCCGAACGTCAGCGGCAGACCCAGCAGCAGCAGGTTCCCCAGCTGCACGGCCGAGAAGACCACTCGTCGTCCGGTGCCCACGTCGCGCGCTGAAACCGCCATCTGGTTCGTCTTCTCGGCCCGCTGGGCAGGCGCGCCGGCCCAGCGCTCCTCAGCAGGTATTGCCTGACCCACGTGCAGAGCCGACGAGTGCCCGAGCTGAGCCCCGTCACCCAGCGAGGCCCCGATGTCGAGCACCGTCGCCTCGCCGACGAGGGCGTCCCTGCCGATGCTCACCGCACCCGTCCGGATGACACCGTCGTGGGCTCGGTAGCCGTTGAAGAACGAGTCTTTCCGGATCACCGCGCCGTCGCCGATGCTGAGCAGATCGGTGCACACGGGCAGATTCCTGGAGAAGATGACGGCGCCGCGCCCGATCTTCGCGCCCAGTGCCCTCAGGTAGAGCGCGTAGAGCGGTGAACCGACGAACAACACCATCGGGTTTCGCTGGATCAGGGTTTTGACGAGCCAGAACCGGACGTACGCCAAGCTCCAGACGCGGATCTCCTGAGGCTTCCACCGGCCGACGAGCACCCACTTGACGAGGATCGGAAGGGCGCACAGGCCAAGGAACATCGCGGCGCCGAACGCCACCGACCGCAGGTAGACGTCGACCAGGTTCGGGCTCGTCGAGACCCAGTGGAAGCCCGCCACCCAGACGGCCGCTGTGAGGGCGGGATAGCCGAGGAGGATCAGGAGCTGCAACGCCCCGCAGAGGACATAGCGTGCTTGCCTCGGCGGCTCGATGAGAGGCGCCGGAGGTGCCGGCTGCAGGGCGGGCGTGGGTTTGCTGTCGGTTGTGGTGGTGAGGGCGGCTGCAAGGCTTTGAATCGTCGGGTGTTTGTAGATGTCGGGCATTGATACTGACGGTAGGTCGGGC
>NZ_JBFBAF010000046.1:0-32663 GCF_040682095.1 Amycolatopsis sp. NPDC051372 | reverse complement strand
GGCCGTTTGCGGACTCGTGCGCAGAAGCGGGCCATGACCATGGAGTCGGCGCCGAGGTCGTCGAAGAAGTGGCCGTCGACCGGCACGTGGTCGGTGCCGGTGATGTCGGTGAACACCTCGGCGAAGTGTCGCTCGCATTCGGCGAGTGTGGTTGCCGGCTGCGACGCAGGCGTGGTTGTGGTGGTGAGGGCGGCTGCAAGGCTTTGAATCGTCGGGTGTTTGTAGATGTCGGGCATTGATACTGACGGTAGGTCGGGCCGTTTGCGGACTCGTGCGCAGAAGCGGGCCATGACCATGGAGTCGGCGCCGAGGTCGTCGAAGAAGTGGCCGTCGACCGGCACGTGGTCGGTGTCCACGATATCGGTGAGCACCTCGGCAAGAAGTCGCTCGCATTCGGCGAGCGTGGTCAGATTGTCGGCCGCCTCAGCGGTCAGGACGCCGTGCGAGTTGCCCATTCGATGATCCTCTTGAATCAGAAATTGGAGCAGTCGGCGCGACAAGCAGGCCTGACTCATGAATGAGATTCACGCTTGCCTGGACTGCTATCGGATCTGGCGCCGGAACACGGCTAGCCGTGTTCCGGCGCGGTCCGTAGCCGGAAGGAGAGATGCAGTCTCCGACTGCGGACCTTGCGTCATGAGTACAGCGGTGTGATCGCCGGATGCTGGCACGCATCGACCGACACCGGCGGCGGGCCCGTGTTCGCCCGCAAGATCCGGAACCTGGCCCGCGGCGGGGAGTTGGCGCCGAGATTATGGAAGGGGTGGCAGCAAGTCGAGACGCCGACACCACCCGGTATCGGCCAGCGCGCTCAGACTCGACGGCCGAGGCATTGTGTTGGGCCGTGCCGCTGAGAAAGGTACCGCGCGCCGTCGGGCAGCGCTGGCGTCGCCTGAGCGTTCGCGGTGTCGACCCGTGTCTCATGCGACTGAACTCCCGCCAATCCGAAAATCCCCACGAAGATGTTCTTGGCACGCCGCAACGCGATACGGAATGATCAGACCCGCCCCGCAAGAACACCTATTTTAGTATGCGTCATCCAGATTAGTGGTGGGCGACGCTCGGCTGTCAAGCCTTCAGGGGCGATAATTACGGGTCAGCTTTTTCGCGCCAGTCGCTCCAATTGGATCTTAGATTTTCCTGTCTATACCTGGGAACGACGCCACCCGCAACGCGGCCAGACTGTCGCGACGCCGCCCACGGTGATACGGTGTTGATCCGACTCCCTCCGCGCGGGGCAACCGGAGCCACCGAAATGGGTTGTTCTCCGGCGTCGCACGGCGATCACGTAGCCGCGACAGTGTCGCGCCGCCGGGGATAGCGTCCGGCAAAATGGTTTTCCTCCCGTTTACCTTCGCGGTCGACGTTTGGTGGCCCGGAACCGTTCTTGCCGCAGGGCGCTGATTTCGGGCAGGGGGAGCGCGGATGGTGGCCCGCCGAGGGCCCCGGCCAGAAGCAAATCTGCGGGGTCGGGGTTGCGGGCGAGGACCGGCCCGTGGAGGTGGGTCGCCAGCACGTGGCCGGTCACTGCGCCTTCGGTGCGGGCACCGTTGCCGGTGCCTGGGCGCACGGAGCCGAGGGCCCGGCTGTCCTGGCCGAGGCGGGTCCGGCCGAGGTGGTTTTCGAAGCCGGTGAGCGGGTCGGTGCCGAGCGGCGGTGCGACGTCGACGACGACCTCACCGACTGCGCGCTTCGTGCCCGGCATGGTGACGGCGTCGAGCAGGCCAGTCCAGCGCGCGTGGTGTAGTCGGAGGTGGTGAAGGCCGTGCCGAGAACCGGGAATCCGGCGCAGACGCCGAACACGAACGCGCCGCAGGCCGCTGCGTGCTGTAGGCCGGGGTTGGTGCGAAGGTGGTCGGCAGCGAGGGCCTGGCCGTCGTCTTCGCTCCGCCGAGCAGGTAAAGGTCGAGGGATGACGGGACGGCTCGGTCGTGGCGGATTTCCAGGACGGTGGCGGCGATGCCGCGCCACTGCAGCCGGCGCTCGAGAACCTGGGCGTTGCAGGCGTCGCTGTGGGTGCCGAGGATGTCGGGCAGCACGAGGCCGATGCCACCGCGGACTCCGCATTGCCGAGCTGTTGCTGGGCATCGCGGAACGCCGTGTAGTTCGCAACGACCTCGACTGGCTCGGGTGGCAGGCCCGCGATCGCGGCGAGGGGCCGGCGGCACATAATGTGCTGCACCTCGCCGTAGGTCAGGGGCACCGCCAGATCAGTGGCGCGGTCGCCTGCCGCGACGACGTATCGGCCGCGTAGCTGCTCGAAGGGCACGTCCCACAGCCACGACGTGTCACGCCCGTCGGCCTCACCGCTGTTGATCGCGATCACCACCGAAGCCCATGGATCGAGCAACGGCAGCGTTTCCCGCCATCCGGCTGGGTTCTTCGCGAGGAGGATCCGCGCCGCGCGGCCGGACACGTCAGCTCGCCGGTAGCGGCCCGCGACGTCGGAGATCGCGCCCAACTGTGCGACGGCGACGCGGGGCGAGACGCCCACGCGCTCGGCCCTGGCGACGGCGGTGTTGGCCCCGCCCGACAGGCGCAGGTCGAGCGTGACGGTCGCGTCACGCGCGGAGGTCAGAGTGTCTTCGTAAAGCGACCACAAGGATCCGGCCGGGTGGGCCCGCACGCGCAGCACCAACCGGCGCCAGTGTGGAGCACGGCCCGGCTGCACCGGGCGCAGGCCACGGCGTCCCTGTTCCACTCCTGCCCAGCGCCGACCTAGAGAGTCCGGGCCGCGGCGAGTGCGGCCGAGGCGACGAGCGGGTCGTCGTAGTTGGCGATCACCGTGGTGGTCGGCAACGACGCCGTCAGCGCCCGCAGCGCAGGTTCGACTGCACGCACCTCGCCCACACGGTCGAGCTGATCGCGGCTGAGGTTGAGCAGGACCAGACACTCCGGTCGCACTTGCGCCGCGACAGGGGGGCGTAGTTCTCGTCGACTTCCAGCACTGCCACCGGGGCGTCCGGTTTCGCCACCAGCGCGGCGATGACTCCGTCGGGCATGTTCACGCCGTCACCGGTTCCGGCGACTTGGCCCAGCGTCTCGAGAATCCGGCGGAGCATCGACGCCGGTGGTGGCCTGCCTGGGAATCCTCCTGGTGATCGGGGTGGCGCTGGGCCTGTTCCGGCTGCTGAGCCCGGCCGGATGGCGACGTTGGGAGCACCGGTGACCACCGGGACGGCCACCAGGCTGGAGGTCCGGGACCTGGTCAAGCGCTACGGTGCGCAGACCGCTGGACGAGGTGTCGCTCGTCGCCGAAGCCGGACAGCTCGTGGTCGTGTTCGGCCCGTCGGGCTCCGCAAATCCACGTTGCCGCGGTCGGTGGCAGGCATCGAGCGCGTCCACGACGGCCGGATCCTGCTCGGCGGCCGCCTGGTCGCCGACGAGACGCTGCACGTGCCTCCGGAACGGCGCGAGCTGGCGATGGTGTTCCAGGACTACGTGTTGTGGCCGCACCTGACCGTCGCGGACAACGTCGCCTACCCGCTGCGGCGCAAGAAGATCGCTCGCCCCGAGGCGGAGAAGCAGGTCACCGCCGTGCTGGAGCGTGTCGGCCTGGGCGACTACGCGGTGCGGTTTCCCAGCGAGCTGTCCGGCGGGGAGCAGCAGCGCGTCGCGCTCGGCTGGGGGCTGGTCGGCCGCCCGGTGCTGCTGCTGTTCGACGAACCACTGTCCAATCCGGGCGCAGACCTGCGGGAGCGGACGCGGGTCGAGATCGCCACCTGGCCAGGGAAAGGTAGGCCCGGCTGCTGAGCGAGGGCATACCCCTGGGCGCTGGCAAGCGCCGGTGGTCGGCGGCGGCGCGGTGGACGCGCTGGGTGCGCCGCGCCCGTCGGCGCGCGAACCTGCACGACCCAGCGCCGCAGGCGCGCGTGGTCCGCGTGAGGCAGCACGAACGGGCGGACGATGAGCTGATGAACGCCCGACTTCCGAAGCTGTTCGACCTCTCGACGACGCCGGCCGCCCCCGCCGCGGGCGCGGCCGACCGGGCGGCAGTCGAGCAGCCTGGCGAGCGACCGAATGCCTGGTGGAACGCAGCAGGCTGACTCGTCGAATGGTCCAGACCGTATCGCGGTCTCCCCTGCGAGTGCTGCGCGCGTGTCCCGTGGTCAGGTGTGTCGGTCGGATATCGCGTCGCGGATCTTGTCGATGAACGCTGGCGGCGCCGAGGTGCGCGGGCTCGAGCAGACGAAGTCCCCACAGTTTCAGACGCGGCCTTGCCCGGGCCGCGGCTGGCAGAGCAACGTGATCATCGACTGTGACAGGCCCCGACGGGGGAGCCGTCGCACCCTGAGAGAGCGGAGACCACCCATGCCGATGATCACCACCGCCGACGGTGTCGAGATCTTCTTCAAGGACTGGGGCACCGGGCAGCCGATCGTGTTCAGCCACGGTTGGCCGCTGTCGGCGGACGACTGGGACAACCAGATGTTGTTCTTCCTGCAGCGGGGCTATCGCGTCATCGCCCACGACCGGCGCGGTCACGGCCGCTCGGCGCAGGTCGCCGACGGGCACGACCTCGACCACTACGCCGATGACCTCGCCGCGGTCACCGCGCATCTCGATCTGCATGACGCGATCCACATCGGACACTCCACCGGCGGTGGCGAGGTCGTGCGCTACCTGGCCCGCCACGGTGAGGCCCGGGTCGCGAAGGCGGCCATCCTCGCGGCCATCCCGCCGCTGATGCTGCAGACCGAGTCCAATCCCGGCGGGCTGCCGCTGAGCGTTTTCGACGACATGCAGGCCCAGCTCGCGGCCAACCGCTCGGAGTTCTTCCGCGCGGTGGCCTCGGGCCCGTTCTACGGCTTCAACCGGCCGGGCGCCGAACCCGACGAGGCGCTCATCCAGAACTGGTGGCGCCAGGGCATGATGGGCAGCGCGCTGGCCCACTACGACGGCATCGTCGCGTTCTCCCAGACCGACCAGACCGAGGACCTGAAGAAGATCACCGTGCCGACGCTGGTCATGCACGGTGACGACGACCAGGTCGTGCCCTACGCGGACTCGGCCCCGCTTTCGGTCAAGCTGCTGAAGAACGGCACGCTCAAGACCTACCCGGGCTTCCCGCACGGCATGCCGACCACCGAGGCCGCGACGATCAACGCCGACCTGCTCGAGTTCATCCGGGCCTGAGCTGCCTACTGCGGGCGCCCCAGGGAGGCAGCCGCCTGCAGGTGCGCCGGGATCAACCGGGCACTCGTGGTCGTCGGCCGGTTTTCTCGCCGACCGTGGCAACGATCCGGACCGCCTCGGCGTGCCACGCGGCGAACCGGTGGCCGCCACCATCACCGAAGCACACGGCGACACCCGCACCTGGCAGGGCCTCCGCGAAGGCTGCCTCGCCGGCCGCGGCGCGCCATCGAACTGCACAGTCCGCCACCGCGCCTCGGCCGGTCCCGGACTGTGCAGCGTCCCCCGGGGCGTGTCCCCCGAGCGCGGCAACACACTGCGCTCCAGCGTGGGTCGGTGCCCAATGCACCGCGCCCGGCTGCGAGCGCAGGAGCTGGACGTAAGGAGAGCTTGGAACCCTTTCGCTGGCCCGAGCCGAAAAGTAGCTTCGCGCGCAGGCTGATTCGTCTACTGCTCCCAGGCGTGCGTCAGGAGCGACGCGGGCGCACTCGCCCACGGTGGCGCCTTCGCCGGGGTCGAGGTCGAGCACGAGCCAGCCCTGGGGCCGGCGTTTCGGGCCGGGGCCGACCCCTGCACTGCAGCCGAGTCGGGCGCGAATCGTCAGATACTGGCCAGAATGTCGAAGCCCGTGTGGTCCGCGGTCGCCAGATAGACTGCCTGCTCAGTTCGTGCACGATCGACGAGGATGTTGCCCCGGGGGCCATGGTAGCGAGCGTGTTCGGCGGTCGCGCACAGCTGTTCGACGTTGCTGGAGCCGGTCCGGTTCACTAGCTCGGCTAGCATCCACAGTCCTTCGTAGCATGATTCGCCGGGCGCGTTGAGCACCGGAGCCTCGGGACCGAACCGGCGGACGTAACGGGCTCCGAACTGGAGGCTCTCGGCCGTGGGCAACGTTTCGAAGTAGCCCGAGGCGACGAACACGTCCTGCGCCGACGAGGCACCTATCTCCTGGAGCATGTTCTCGTCCATGAGTGTCGAGAACCGGGCGCATTGGTCTTGCAGGCCGCGTCGGGCGAACTGCTGGTTGAACTCGACCGAGTCGTGCCCGACCAGGAACATCAGTACCCCGTCGCAGGCACTGTGCTCGATCTGTCGCAGGACGGCGTTGAAGGCCGACGTACCGAGGTCCACGAACGCAGCGCCGTCGACCCGCACCTTGTCATGGTCCCGGAGGAACTGTCGGGTGAGTGCGGTGGAGCGGTGCGGCCATGCGTAGTTGTTGCCGATCACGAACCATCGCCGCACGCCGATCTCGTCGGCCATCCAGGTCAGGGCGGGAAGCAGCTGGATTTCGGGGGTCTCTCCGATCGCGAACACCCCGGGCGTTGACTCACCGCCTTCATAGAGTGCCGTATAGACATACGGCACTCGCCCTCGTGTCCGGGGAGCCAGTCGCTGGCGCACCGCGGAGAGATGCCAACCCACCACGGCGTCTATCTGTCCGGCGGTGATCAGTCGATCTACCTGGGACGCGACCCGGTCCACGCCCGCCCCGCCGTCGACGATCCTCAGCTGCACCGGGCGGCCGAGCACACCGCCTGCATTGTTGATTTCCTCGGCCGCCAGTCGGGAACACAACACGCAGGACGACCCATAGATCCCCGCAGGCCCCTGCAGTGGGACGACCAGCCCCACCCTGAAAGGGGCCGTCCGCCCGGACATCACGGCGCCGTTCCCGGACCGACGCGTCCCTCCAGAACGTCAATGAACGCTCGAACTCTGGCGACGGTGGCGATATTCCCCCCGAATTCCTCCGACGGCCCCAACCCCGCTGACCGGGGCAGTCGGATCGAAGCGCCACATAATTCGATGGGTGGCGGTCGACGGTGATGCTGGTGGCCCACAGGTCGGCCGAGGCGAGCTCGAAGGTCGTCATCCCTGGCAGCGCCGGCGCGTCGTGGCCGGTCCTGGCCCGATCGACCGGACTGGGACCGGTTTTCGGCCCCTTTTAGCGCTCGGACATGCGAGCCATCGGCCGTTGCCCCGCGACCAGTCGATCAGGACGGCGGCGTTGAGCTTGTCCGCAGCAGCCCGTGCAGCCGCTGCCAGACCCCCGCCTCGGCCCAGAGTCCCGCAGCCGCCGCCAGTAGGTCAGGCCGGAGCCCGTACCCCAGCTCCTGCGGCAAGAACCCCCAGGCAGTCCCGTGTACAGCACGAACAAGATGCCGCACCACGCCTTCCGATCGTCCAACCGTTTCCGTGCGGGTTTCGGAAGCGACGCTCGACCTTGGGCAACAGAGGCTCGATCAACTCCCACAGCTCGTCCTCGACCTCCCACGGCCTGCGCTGAGCCACACCAACCCGCTGCCACCTGCTCAACAACCGGCAAGTTCAAACCACAGGCCAAGATTCATTCCGTTAGGACCTCTTACACCGGGCCCACCCGCGCCGCGCCGCCACGGTGCCGATCAGGTCCGCGCGGGCGTCCGACCACATCGATTTCGTCGAGGTCGGCGGCGAGCTCGCCCTCGTGTTCCATCGGCAGGGCCGCGTATAGTCCGTCGACACGGTGCAGATCACAGACGGTCGGATCACCGCGTAGCGCGGGGTCACTTACCCGCACGAACTCAATCACGTCTGAGCTGTCACGCCTGGAGGGGCTGCCTCGTCTCCCTGACGAGAACGCAGAGCGAGACGATGCAACGCTCGCGGGCGAGAGTGCTCGATTGCCCCTCCGAGTAAGGACTGTCATGCAAGCCATCACCGTTCGGGACCGAGACGCCGGTATCGCAGGGTTGTCACTGACGGACCTGCCCGACCCCCAAGCGGTTCAGAACGACGTTCTCGTCCGGGTCCACGCCGCGGGTTTCACCCGCGGGGAACTCGACTGGTCGGCCACGTGGACCGATCGCGCGGGCCGGGACAGGACGCCGAGCGTGCCTGGCCACGAGCTGTCGGGTGTCGTCGTCGAGGTGGGCTTCGGCACCACTGGCCTGAGTGTCGGCCAGCAGGTGTTCGGCATGGCCGACTGGTTCCGCGACGGCTCGCTCGCCGAGTACACCGCGGTGGAGGCCCGCAATCTCGCGCCGCTGCCGGCGGATGTCGACCACACCGTGGCGGCCGCGCTGCCGATCTCCGGACTGACCGCCTGGCAGGGCCTGTTCGATCACGGCCGCCTGGCCACCGGCGAGACCGTCTTGGTCCACGGCGCTGCGGGCGGCGTGGGGTCGATCGCGGTGCAGCTCGCCCGCGAAGTCGGCGCCCGCGTTATCGGTACCGGCCGGACCGCTGACCGGGACCAGGCGCTCGCGCTCGGCGTCGACACCTTCATCGACCTCCAGACCGAGAAGCTGGACGACGCCGGCGAGGTCGACGTCGTGTTCGACGTGATCGGCGGAGACATACTCGCCCGCTCGGCCGCCCTGGTGCGCGCCGGCGGCACGCTCGTCACGATCGCCATGCCGCCCACCGTCCGGCCCACGGACGGGCGGGCCGTCTTCTTCGTCGTCGAACCCGACCGTGCCCGGCTCGCCGACCTCGCCGCGCGGGTGAGGGACGGACGGCTCGCGCCGGTGGTGGGCGCGGTACGGCCACTTGCCGAGGCACCCGCCGCGCTCGCCCCCGGCGAGCGTATCCCCGGGAAGACGATCTTTCGCGTTACCGAAAGCTGAAAAGGAGTCCCCTCATGATCGGAATGCGGATCGCCGGTGGCCTCCTGGCCGTCGCCGCGCTGGCCGGGGTCACGGCCTGCGCTGCCTCGGACCAGCCCGCCCCCGTCGCAACCCAGCCCGCTGCCACGGCTCCGATGCCCACCACGGCAGCACAGCCACCCACGGAAACCCTGACCCCGCTGCTGCAGCAGGCCCTTCCGAATGTGCAAGGCAAGACCTTCACCTCAGCGATCGTCACCTTGCCGCCCGGCGCACGCGCGGCGCCGCACCGCCATGGTGACGCGTTCGTCTTCGCCTACGTCCTCGACGGCACCGTGCGCAGCCAACTCGAAGGCCAGCCCGTCAGCACATTCCAGCAGGGCCAGAACTGGATCGAGCAGCCCGGTGCTCACCACGTCCTCACCGAGAACACCAGCTCGACGGCACCGGCCAGGCTCCTGGTCGTCTTCGTCGCCGACGCCGGGGCCCAGCTGAAGGTCGACGACCCCCACCGGTAGATCGAAACTGCTGCGGCGGCAACGTGCCCGAACCCCCCAGCCACTACATCAGTCAACCGCATCCTGCCCGGAGCGCTCCGGCGAAGCCTTCGCCGACTGGATGGCGCTCGACGACGAGGAACCGGATTTGGTTCCTTGGCCACTTCGAAGCCGGCCGTCGTCAGGATCGTGAACATCGAGCCCCGCATCGTCTCGGAGCGGCAGCGCGCGCCGGCCGCCTGCCGCCAGGCGGCACGCGCGCGAGCCTGCGGGACTGTGCCACTCCGGCGTTCGCCACTCGCGCCGGCGCTGCGTAGTCCGCAGCGCCGGCCTGTTCCACTTGCCGAGCGACCTGATCCGACGCGACCCGGGGTCTCAGTTCCTGGCCCACAGGAAAGATGTCGAGCACGCAGACTTATCCGGGTTGTCCTCGCAGCGGGACCTACTCGCGCGGGCCCTCAAAAACCAGGACGACTCCACCGTCCTGGTCGCAGGGCGCATGGGTAGGACTTCGCCCGCGAAGTCGAGGAGCTGCGGCACCTGGTCGACCTTGGCTTGGCGAGGCGTAGCAGGTCTCGGCCCTCGCTGCCGTGCGCGCTAGGGAGTCGAGCGGATACAGCATGGGTCTCCGAAACGATTGTTTTCGGAACCCGTTGCACCGATGTGAGGCTGCCAGATGGCATGGGTTCCGGTTTTGTGTATCGAAAGTGTTCGCCTAAGGGTTGCCGGGTAGTTTGGAGACTCATCGCATGCGGTTCGGGTATGCCCAGGTGTCCACCCGGGATCAGAGCACCGATCACCAGATCGACGCGCTCGCCGCGGCCGGGGTGGCCGAGGAGGACATCGCTCCGCGCCGGCGACGAGGTCGTGGTGACCCGACTCAAGCGCATCGGCCGCTCCCAGCAGCACCTGCTCGAGCTGGTCCGCTGGTTCGGTGAGCACGAGGTCGACTCCATCGTGCTGGAACAGGGCATCGACACCTCCACCCCGGGCGGGCGGCTGGTGTTCCACTTTCTCGCCGCGCTGGCGGAGTACGACCGGGAGATGATCGTCGAGGGCACGTTGGACGGTCTGGCTGCCGCCCGGGCTCGCGGCCGTGTCGGTGGCCGGCCCCCGGCGCTGACGCAGCGGCGGTTGGATCAGGCGCAGCGGATGTATGACGCGGGGGAGCACACCGTCGCCGAGATCGCCGAGACCTTCCGTGTTGGGCGCACCACCCTCTACCGGAAGCTACACGCCTACCAGGACGGCGGCGACTGTGTGTTGGTCGTCTACCGCAACACTCGTACCCGCAAGATCGACGCCGACACCAGTCGCCGCTACGTCGAGGCCGGCGTCGGCGAGAAGGTGCAGCTGGAGGCGGACCGCAAGTGGTCCCCGTTCGCCGCGGCCCGCTGGCCGCGGTTACAGGCGATCGTCTACGTCGTCGACGGCGTCGTCGCCCGCATCCGCGGCGTCGAGGCGGACCTGGCGAAGTGGGACACCGACGACCGCGGCTACGCCGACGTCCCGTTCACCCAGCCGCTGCCCGATCTGCAGATTGCCAAACAGCTCCCGACGTTGGGCATCGCGCTCGGCGACCACCGCCCCCACGTCCGCGGCAAGATCCGCGAATACGTGTCTCTGTAGCCGTGGATCGGCGGCCGGCCGGCCTGGGTCCGATCGAGCAGGCCCGGCGCTGGTGAGTGCTGCAACCAGGGCTTCAACAAGGCCAGCTCCGTCGACGGGCCAGGCGGGCGGGGCCCGGTCGGGCAAACGCAGGGCGCGTCGCTTCTTGCTCTCCGCTCGGCTCAGCAGGGGCGAAGTCCGGGCCTGCCTACGACGTGAGTCGCGAGGCCGCGTCGAGCATGTGCTGGCAGTAGCGCGGTTCGCCCACCTTGGGCAGCGGTAGCCATTCGGCGAATCCGCGCGCCTCGGGGGTGTCCTCGATAAGCGTGGTGGTCCACGTGTATCCGACGCCGTGCTGCGCCGCCTGCAGTGCCTGCACCCGCCGGTCACCGCGCATCCAGTCCGGCCCCTCGGTGAACCAGTCCAGGCGGGAGAACGCGGCGAGCGCGAGGACTCGCCCGTAGCCGCGGCGCCGGACCTCGACATCGACCTGGACGTGATCGAGCACGCCGGTCCGATCCGCGGGGCACACCGCCAGCGTGGCCGCGCCGATCGCGTAGCCGTCCAGGTGCAGCTCGATCCGGCCGGGCCCGGCGACCTCGCCCGGTGGCACTGTGACCAGTTCTAGCCCGGCCCCCGTGGCCTCCTCCGCGTCGGCTTGTTCGTAGGCGGGGTCGATGAGGGCCCATTGGTGCTCGGCGTGGCCCTCGTCGCGGCAGCGGTGGCAGACCAACGAGTGCAGGCCCAGCGCCCCGACCCACGAGAACGTGCCCGACCCGGGCATGGGGTGCTGGCGCGGGCAGTGCCGCGGCGGGCGGACAGTGAGCGACCTGTCCGGGTTCAGCCCGTGCTGCAGCACCGGCCGTACCGGGAGGTCTGCGCTGCCGTACTCGCCGAGCGGTCGCCGATCTTCGAACATAGGTGCGAGCTTACGACCTTCGCCGCTGGTCAGCGAGGTTGACGATGGACACATGCCCGTGCCGGAACTGCCGCTGAGGCTCGCTGTCGTCGAGTCGGGGGCGGTGCTGTACACCTCACTACCGGGACCGGACGCCCACGCCCGGTCGAGGAGCCCCGCGCTGCACTACCTGATCGACCTCGTCGCGCAGAACCACGACGTCCACATCGGACTGCACGACCTCGACCTCGCCGACCCGGCCGTCTCCGACATGCTCGGCGAAGCCGACGCGATCGGCGTGTTCCAGGTCGAGTCCCGCGCGCAGTTCGGCAATCTGCCCCGCCCGAGGCCGAGGAAGTTCTACGACCTCGTGGTCGCGCGTTTGATCCGCCGCGCACAAGCTGCTCGCTCCGGCGCTGGAGCGGACGTTGGGCGTGCCGTTGTTCCAGGAACCGGTGATGCAGACCGCTGTAGTGGGCGGTGTAGCGGCGTTGGATGCAATGGTCGGTGCAGGTGATTTGTCAGGGGTTTGTGGACCACCCCGGCACGGTCACCCAACGATACCGTGAGGTGTGCCGCTGATCGTCTGCATCCGGTCTGTGCGACCAGCGGCCGTCAGCTCTTACCCTCGCAGAACCGCTGTACGAAGTCGATGTTGAGCTCTTCGATCTCCCCGACCACATACGGGTGCCCTTTCGGATCCAGCGTAAAGGCCAGGTCCCACAGCGCGCCCGTCACCTCGATGTTCAAGATCTGACTGAACAGGTCTCCTGGCAGGCTTGCGTAGCGAGACATCGCGTCGTAATTGTGTTCGGCGAGTACGCGCCGATAATGAGCATGGACTTCCTGAACCTTTTCGGAGGCGCGCCGATCGAACCAGAGTTCCCGCAGGCCACGCCGCCTAGCGAAGAAATCCCGGTACGCCACCATCGTGCGCCTGTTCAACTCGCTGTAGTCCAGCCCTTCAGATCCTGCCTCCACCTGGTCGAGAAGCGCGAGCAGGTCGTGCATGTACTCTGCGGCAACGGCGGCTATCAGAGAATCGAGGTCTTTGAAGTAGCGGTACATCGAAGCGGGTGACGTCCCGGCTGCCTCGGCAATGGCGCGGGCGCTCAGGTCGGGGCCGTGCGGGCCTTGGGAATCGATGATCTCGGTTGCTGCCGAGAGAATTTGCGCCCTGTTCTTCCGCCCCCGCGCCTGTGGCGGCAGTCGCGACTCCCAGGCGTGTGGCGCCGGACCTTCGGTCTGGGCCGCGCTGGTCGAGCGATTGACGCGGCTCGAGTCGGGCTCGGGATTTTTCCGGTCTTCTCCGTCGGGCGACGAAAGCGTGACGCCCAGCCGCCTGCGAAGGAATCGATCGGAGACTTCGCGAATTTCGGTGACTACGCGTGGATCCCCACCTGGATCATGCTGGAAAGCCAATTCCCACAGAACACCGGTAATTTCGATCCAGATTTGATAAGCCAAGATATCGTGCGATTTCGTCGTGAACTCGAGCATCCTCGCGTGCAGTAACTTGGCCAGGTTCGCCCGGAAGTCGCGATGGATGCCGACGACCTTGTCCGAAGCTCTCCGGTCGAACCACAGCTCGCGCAGGCCGGGCCGCGCCGCGAAGAACTCGCGGTAGATGGTGAAAATAGTGTCCAGCAGCCCTCTCAGAGATTCGGTCGGGCGAGACAGTCCTGCTTCGACAGCCGAGAACAGCTCATTGCCGTACTGGTCGGCCACGGCGGCGGTGATGGAGTCCACGTCGGGGAAGTAGTGGTAGATCGACGCCACGGGCGTGTCGGCGGCATCGGCGATCGCACGGAGTGTCAACGGCCGACGGCCCGACGAGGGTGCCGAGTCGATCAAGAGGGCCGCGGCGCGCACGATCTGAGCATGCCGTGCCCGTCCTCGCTCCTGAGGTGGTAGGGCGACCTTCGCGGGGCTTACGGGCGGGTTCTCGGGCGCTGACGACACGGTCTTCACGCTACAGCCTGCCCACCCCGGACGGTCGAACTCCTGGGCTGGACCTGCTGACAAGACGAGCTTGACAGGCGTCGAGATCAAGTGCGTAAATGTCAAAGCTAAACGATGTTCGAGTTCTTGCCACTGGGCCGGCCCAGCGGTGCCCCCGTGTGTCCGTGTACGCGGCACGCCTCAAAGTCGAGGAGAAGCGATGCTCAGCTCGAGTGACAACGAGCTACTCACCAAGGTCGGGCCCGGAACGCCGATGGGGTCGATGATGCGCGAGTACTGGATGCCCGCCATGGTGTCCACCGAGTTGCCCGCGCCTGATTGCGACCCGGCCCGGGTTCTCCTGCTGGGCGAACGCTTCATCGCGTTCCGTGACAGCTCCGGAAAGGTGGGGATGCTGGCTGCGCAGTGTCCCCACCGCGGCGCGTCACTGTTCTTCGGGCGCAACGAGGAGAACGGTCTGAGGTGCGTCTACCACGGGTGGAAGTTCGATGTCTCGGGGCGGTGCCTCGACATGCCGAACGAGCCGGTCGAGAGCAACTTCAAGGACAAGGTCCGAGCCAGGTCGGTGCCGGTTGTCGAGCGGGGTGGGCTGGTGTGGGCCTACCTTGGCTCGCAGGAGGAGCCGCCGCCGTTGCCCGCGTTGGAGTTCTTCGACGAGGAGTTGAGCGAGACCCGGTCAATCAACGTCTTCCAGATCAATTGCAACTGGCTCCAGGCGCTTGAGGGCGACATCGACACGAGCCACTTCGGATTTCTGCACGTCGGTCACCTGGGCAACGATGCCGCGCCCGAGGGCACTTTCCTTCGCCACATGCTGGAGGACCGGGCTCCGAGGTACAAAGTGGTCGACACCGAATTCGGCTCCTCCTACGGTGCATATCGACCTGCCGGCAACGATCAGGAAACGTACTGGCGCATCGCCCACTACTTATTCCCGTTCTACACCATGATCCCCACCGGGCTTCTCGGCAGCTCCAAAACCGTCACCGCCCGGGTTCCCCTCGATGACGAACACACCATGGTCTACCTGGCCACAGCGGACGAGGTGCCGAGCGATCTCGCGATCGGCGCCGAGACCTACGAGAACCTCAAGCTCTTGCCGAACACGACCGACTGGCACGGCCGATTCCGCTCCGCCCGTACGATCGAGAATGATTTCGAAATCGACCGTGACGCCCAGCGCAGTGGGCGCAGCTTCACGGGCCTTGACAGCGTGCCCCTTGAGGACCGGGCGATGACCGAGGGCATGGGACGGGTGTTGGATCGCAGTGGTGAGCATCTTGGCAGCTCCGACGTGATGGTCATCCGCGTCCGGCGGAGGATCTTGCGAGCTCTGCGCACCTTTGTCGACAGCGGCGAGCTTCCCCCTGGCGCCAACGAGCCCGATCTCTATCGGCAGCGCTCCGGCGGGGTCGTGCTGCCGACTGGCGCTGACTGGCTGACTGCGACGCAAGGGCTTCGTGCCGGCACCGAGAAGCCGACGACCGATCCCGCAGTGGCTGCCGGTGTCTGAGGTCAGCCAAGCCGCCGGACGCACCTCTGGCGCCGGCGCCATCGAACGCGCATTGTCCATTCCGTACATGATGGACGTGTCCACTCGCGAATCCGAAGGTGGCGAGTGGGTCTGCCGCCTGGAGTACCCGGAACTGGCCGGCTGTGTGGCCGAGAGCAGGGACGCTCTCGACGCCCACGACCAGCTCGAACGGCTGCGTGAACAATGGTTGCGGCATCGGGTGGAGACCAACCAGGAAATTCCGACACCGCGTCCGTCGCTGCGGTCCTGAACAGGTCGACGGTTTCGCGGGGGGACTGGCAAGAAATGCTTTCACCGCGGAGCGCGCCCCACCGCGCGAACGCAGATGCGGTTGTTATTTGCGTCAGCGGAGTCGAAACATGTGTTCCCGTGAGCTCTGCTCGCATCTGACGATGGCAGCGATTTTCAGCTTCGGGTCAATCAGCCCGATCTTTTCCGTCGGTGTTCCAGCCGCCGACTGGCTTGCCGCAACGCATGTGTTCTCGCGAACCGAAAGTGGGGTTGGCGCCTCGAGCGCCCGGAATTAGCTGTTCGCCCGTGAAGGGCTTTTGAAATCCACGCGAACAGCGGCTGAAGCCTCGCCGCAAAGATCCGAAACCGCGGCCGTCGCCGAGGCGCTGGACAGTCGACGTTTGCGCGCGGAGCAGGATGAAATCCTTTTCACGCCAGAGTGAATCTCACCGCACCAACGGAGGTACGGTAATGATCGAAGCTTCGGCGGAGTCGAAGAAACCGACTCTGCCCCAGAGAAAGGTGAGCACCGCGCGGGTACTTGCGGCCGCGATGCTCGGCACCACCATAGAATGGTACGACTTCTTCATCTACGGCACGGCCGCCGCCCTGATCTTCTCGCACGTCTTCTTCCCGAGCAGCGATCCGGCGACGGGCACGCTCACCGCGTTCGCCGCTTTCGGCGCGGGATTCATCATGCGCCCGCTCGGCGCGGTGATCATCGGGCATCTCGGCGACAAGTACGGACGTCGCCCGATGCTCGTGGCGACGGTACTGCTCATGGGAGGCGCCACTGTCGCGATCGGCATCCTGCCGTCCTACGCGGCGATCGGGATCTGGGCGCCATCGCTTCTGGTGCTGCTTCGGCTGCTCCAGGGCTTCGCCGCCGGCGGCGAGTGGGGCGGGGCCACGCTGATGGCCATCGAACACGCACCGCAGCACCGTCGCACGTTCTACGGCGCGTTCACCCAGGCAGCTGTCCCCATCGCCTATCTCCTCTCGGCAGCGATGTTCTTCGTGCTCCAAGGCACGCTCGACCGGCCGGCACTTCTTTCCTGGGGCTGGCGAATCCCGTTCTTGCTCAGCATCGTGGTGGTGGCCATCGCCATCGTGGTGCGCTCGGGCGTGCCCGAAAGTCCGGAATTCGCGGCCAAGAGCAAGAGGGCAGAACGCCCGCCGCTGCTCCAGGTGCTGACCAAGTACCCCCGCTCGGTCGCGCTGACCATCGGTCTGACGATCGTGACGAGCACGGATTTCTACCTCGGTCAGGTATTCCTGCTGTCCTACGCCACGGCGAAGGCAGGAGTGCCGGCGTCGTCGATGCTCCTGGTGACGATCATGGGTTCGGCGGTCAACGCCGGAATGACCTTCGTCGCGGCCCGGGTGGCCGACCGGATCGGCAACCGAGCGGTTTTCTACGTCGGCCTCATCGGGTTGGCTGTCCTTGCCTTCCCGACCTACCTGATCGTCAACACCGGGTCCTTCGCGGCGATCCTCGCCGTGCGCATGGTCGGCAACGCCTTCAACGCCGCTGCGTATGCTCCGATCGCTTCGATTCTCGCCGCCACCTTCAGCGTCAAGGTGCGCTACACGGGGATTTCGTTGAGCTACCAGGTCGCAGCTGTCCTCGGCGGCGGGTTTGCGCCGTTCATCGCGCAAGCTCTGCTGACCGCGACGGGCTCGTGGATGGCCGTGGCGGGATACTCCGTCACCCTGTGCGTGATCAGCTTCATCTCGATGAGCCTGCTCGGCAAGGCAGCGAAGGAGAATCACGACAAGGCCGTGCTGCCCGCCGTGGCCTGAGTCGCGTTTTGAGGCCCGACTGCCGCCCGGTCGCCACCCCCGCAGGACCCGTGGTGGGCGAGCGGTGCTTCCGCTCGCCCACCCGGCCCGATTTCCTTCCGAGTCCAACGCCGAGGTCGGCCCGGCGCGCCGCACGGTGACCCTGGGCAGTAAGCACCGTTCCCGACCTGGCCGCTGTGCACCGCGCTGAGGACATCGGTAAATCGTCTTCTCGCCGTGAAAGGATGCTCGTGTCGCTCACCTCGTCCAGCAATGAAACAGTAATCGATGGCACTGGCGCCTTCCCGCTCGTCTTGCGCGTCGTTCGCCGCCGACTCGTAGCCGATGCGGTTATCATGCTCGATCTCGTGCCACCGGCAGGGATGGCGCTTCCGCCGTGGGATGCAGGCGCTCACATCGACGTGGGCATTCCGCAGACCGGACTGACTCGCCAGTACTCCCTGTGCGGGCCGCCTGAGGCCGACTTTCTGCGCATCGCCGTCCTGCGGGAACCCGAGTCGAGAGGCGGCTCGGCTTGGTTGCACAGCCATGCGGTCGAAGGCACGACGCTTCGGATCAGCGGTCTGCGGAACCATTTTGGTTTCACGGGCGGTGATCCGGTTGTCTTCGTCGCCGGGGGGATCGGGATCACGCCGATCAGCGCCATGATCGCCGAGGCACATTCACAAGGCGTCCCATGGGAACTCCACTACGCCGGGCGCAGCGTTGAGAATATGGCATTTGCCGCCGAGCTCACTCGCTACGGCGATCGCGTCGACATTTATCCGTCGCGATCCAGGCGGCTCGACGTCCCGGAGCTGCTTCAGCGGCTGTCCCCGGGCACCTGCGTCTACGCCTGCGGGCCCTCCCGTCTGCTGTCCGCGCTCGAGGATGCCGCACCCGCTCACGTTCTTCTGAGGACTGAACGATTCGCCGCTGAGGACATCGACACCTCTCAAAACGTGGCGTTCGAGGTCAGGAGTGCGAGATCGGGAATCCGACGGACCGTACGCGCCGATCAAAGCATCCTCGCTGCCCTCCGCGACGCGGGTATCCAGCAGATATCCCAGTGCGAGGAGGGCGTGTGCGGCACCTGTGAGACCACTGTCTTGGAAGGCATCCCCGAGCACCGCGACATGCTGCTGACCGACGAGGAACGCGCCGAGAACACCACGATGATGATCTGCGTTTCCCGAGCGAAGACAACACACCTGACGCTGGATCTCTAATCTCGCAATCGGAAGAGCCTCGGGGCCGACCCCAAGGTTGAAGTCCACAAAGGAGCCGAGGTTGAACACGCTCTTCACCCCGTACTCTCTCAGGTCGCTGACGATCCCGAACCGGATCTGGATGTCGGCGATGTGCCAGTACAGTGCGGCGCCCGAAGGCGAGCAGGCAGGCGTCGCGACGGACTGGCACTTCGCCCACCTCGCCGCGCGCGCCGCGGGTGGTACCGGTCTGATCCTCACCGAGGGCACGGCGGTCAGCCCCGAGGGCCGGATCAGCCCCTACGACCTGGGCATCTGGAACCGGACGCAGGTCGACGCCTTCCGCCGTATCACGTCGTTCCTGAAGTCCCAGGGCACGGTAGCCGGGATCCAGCTGGCGCACGCCGGCCGCAAGGCTTGCCTGGAGCGCCCCTGGGTCGACGGCGGACGCCGACTCGCACCGGACGAACCGCACGGCTGGACGCCGGTCGGTCCCAGTGCGATCCCGTTCAGCGAGTCCTCGTCCGTCCCGGAGGCATTGACCCGGACGCGAATCGGCGAGATCGTCCAGGAGTTCGCGGCGGCCGCGGAACGTGCCCGGGAAGCCGGGTTCGAGGTCGCCGAGATCCAAGGTGCGCACGGCTATCTGATCCACCAGTTCCTGTCGCCCCACAGCAACCATCGCACCGATGAGTACGGTGGTTCGTTCGAGGGCCGGACGCGGTTCGCCTTGGAGGTCGTCGACGCGGTTCGGAAGGTGTGGCCGGAGGACCTGCCAGTGTTCTTCCGTATCTCCGCGACCGACTGGCTCGCCGAGAACCCCGACGACGACCGCGAGGGCTGGACAGCCGACGACACCGTCCGCTTCGCCAACGAGCTGCAGGCGCACGGCGTGGACCTGATGGACGTCTCCACCGGCGCCAACGTGGCCGATGCGAAGATTATCCCGGGTCCTGGTTACCAGGTGCCGTTCGCCGAGCGGGTCCGCACCGAGGCCGGGATGCCGGTGGCTGCCGTCGGATTGATCACCAAGCCTGCGCAGGCACAGGAGATCATCACCTCGGGCAAGGCTGATGCGGTTCTCCTGGCCCGCGAGCTGCTGCGCGACCCGTACTGGGCGCGTCGAGCCGCGACCGAGCTCGGGGGCACGGTCCGGACGCCGGTGCAGTACAACCGTGCACAACGGTGACGCCCACCCCCGTCGGACGATGCAGCGTGCACGCTCGCTCGCCTGGTGCTATCTCAAAGCCAGGGTGCACCGGGTCGCCAGGCTGCCTGTCAACCCGCGCCTCGGAGCGGATCTGTCCTCGATCGCTCTGCCCGACCACCTTGCAGCGGAGGTGCCAAGTGGGGCGAGTGTCGCGCCACCAACCCGATTTCGCCGCCTACGGCGAGAACATCCTGAAGATGCGGCTGTCCGCTCATCCCGCCGTGGAGCAGCGCCACCACGCCGACCTGATCGACGCCGCCCACCGATCCGATCCGCAACACGAGGGGGCGCCGCGATGACCGTCATCTCCGGCCACGAACCAGACCTGAGCAACGGTGCAACCAACAACATCTCGGAGCCGGAACCCCTCGGCACCGACGAAAAATCCGCTGGCGGTAGCCCGGGAGTCGTGGGCGTGCCCACGGTCATCGCCGGCGCCATCGGCCTCGGCCTGGTCAACATCGGCGCGCTGCCTGGCGGCGCCGCCGGCGCCACGCTCGCCATCCTCAGCACCTGTACCGCCGTGGGACTGTTGATCACCACGGTCTGGGCCGCGGCCCTCGGTCAGAACGCCTCTGCCAGCCTGTTCGGCGTGTTCTTCGGCTTCTACGCCAGCTACGCGGCCCTCGTGCTGGGCCTGTCCCACGATTGGTTCGGCACCTCAGCGGTTTCGGCCACCGACGCCCAGGTCGCCTGGCTGTGGTGCTGGTTGATCACCATCGTCGTGGTCACCCTCGTGACCCTCCGCCTGCCGTCCAGTCTCACCCTCCAACTGGGCCTGGTCGACGTCGCGCTCGCCCTGCTGCTCGCCGGCACCATGAGCGGAGCCACCAGCCTCATCCGCGTCGGCGGTGCCTTTGTCTTCGCCTTCGTCGCGGTTACGGTCTATCTCTACGCCGACCTCATGTTCATCGCCACCGGCGGCTGCGGCCTTCCCCTCGGCCGCCCCCTGATCACCCGCTGACATCACCGTAGCCACAGTCCAGGCGGCGCTGGGCACCGACGTCATCCCGGCCCGGAACGCACCGGCCGGCCCGGCGACGCTGGCCGTTCGGTACGGCAACGGCAGCGGCAGCCCGCAGACGATCCACATCAGCGTCAACGGCACGCTCCAGTAGCTGTCCGTGCCCAGCCTGGCCAGTTGGGACGACTGGGTGGTGGTGACCGTGCCGGTCACGTTGAACGCGGGCGCGAACACGCTCGAGGTCGCCGTCGCCGACGGGGGACACCGCGCGGGTGAACGTCGACTACCGATTGCTGGGGATCACCATCGTCGATGTCAAGGATTACTTTGCCGAATTCAGGTCCATACCTTTGCCTGATGGAGAAATAATCTTGTCGTCCACCGTACGCCGCTTGGCATGGTCCCTCTCCTTGAGGCCGACGTGCTGAGCCACCTGGCGTAGCCGAATCGTCGGCTTCGTCAGCTGCCTCGGGGTGACCCGGGGTGAGTCCGCTGAGCCGCGGGAACTGCGCAAGCGTAACCGGTTGCTGGAGCAAGAGAACGAGGTGCTGCGCAAGGCGGCCGCCTATCTGGCGCAGGGCAATCTGCCGGGAAAATAGCCTTCCCGCTCGTCCGTGACCTAGCCGCGGCCGGCGCGCCGAACGTGACGTGGCTGACCGACATCACCGAACACCCCACCGGCGAGGGCAGCTGTATCTGTGTGCGGTCAAGGACTGCTACTCCAACAAGATCGTCCGGTACTCGATCGGCTCCCACATGAGATCGTCACTCGCGGTGGCCGCGCTGCGCAACGCGATCGCACTCCGTAACCGCGCGGCGTCATCGTGCACTCCGACCGGGGCGCCCAGTTCCGATCCACAAGCTACCGGCGCCTGCTGCGCGCCCACAGGCTGACCGGATCGATGGGCCGGGTCGGCGCCTGCGGCGACAACGCCGCCATGGAATCGTTCTTTTCCCTGCTGCAAAAGAACGTTCTCGACACCCGACGGTGGCCGACCCGCGCCGAACTCCGCCTGGCCATCGTCACCTGGATCGAGACGAAATACCACCGCAAACGCCGTCAACGAGGCCTGGGCAAGCTCACCCCCATTGAGTTTGAGACCATCTACACCGCCGCAGCAGCGGCCAGAGTGTGCTGCGACAGCGCAGCATCCCGGTCGGTCGCTTCGCCACCCCGCACGAAACCGCGGCGGCCGCCGTCTGCTTGGCCGCCGCGGACGGCCGCCGCCCACGATCCTCGCCGAGAGCGGAGGCGAAGTCGTCTGGTAGAGGCGAATCGCCCGGGTCGCCGGGTGCCGCGAGCCGATGATCAGGTGAACAGCCGCTGGACTTTTTCGTACGCCAGGTGTGCTGCCTCCTCGACCGGCAAGGCGCGGAAGGCCGGGTTGCCGATCTCCGCGGTGTAGACGCCGTCGTATCCGGACTCGGAGAGGACGCGGATCGCCGAACGGAGGTCGAACGCGCCGTCTCCGGGGAGCAACCGGGTGTTGCGGGAGACGGTGAGCAGGTCGCCGGAGACGGTGGCGGGGCCGTCGTTGAGCTGGACGGCGACAATGCGGTCCGGCGGGATCCGCGCGAGGTCCGCAACGCGGCCGCCGGCGGTGAAGAAGTGCCAGGTGTCCAGTAGAAGACCTGCATTGGGTGCGTCGGCGAGTTCCAGAAGGTGCAGCGCGGTGGGGACGTCGCGGATAGCCGACCACGGGAAGGGCTCCACGGCGATGCGCAGCCCGTGAACGGCGGCTCGGGCGCAGCGTTCGCGCAAGGCCGCGGCGGCGCGAGCGAAATCGAGTGGGCCCGGGTGGTACTCGCCTGCTGAGAGGTAGCGCGCGCCGACTTGATCGGCGAGGGCGAAGGCGCGTTGTTCGGTCGAGGCGACCGCGGCCGGGTCGGTGCCGCGTGCCCAGCCGGACAGGAACTCGATCTCGACGAGTTCCAGTCCGTGCCGGCGAATCGGGTCCATCGGTGAGTTCGTGGAGAGATCGTTGGTGTTCAAGCCGATTCCGCTGAATCCGGCGCCGGCCGCGGCAGCACAGCGATCGGCCAGGGAGAAGCGGGCCGGTTCGGTGAAGCCGGCGCCCGAGAGCGTGACGTGACTCGCCACCAGTGCGAGGCTCACGTCCGGTCCGCCGCGCGTGCGTGGAGGCCGTCGAGTGCCATGACGTAGCCGTGCCAGCCGGCGCCGGCGAGGTAGAGGTCGGCGATTTCGGCGAAGACGTCTTCGCGTCGCCAGGGTTCGCGTCCGAGCGGGTTGGACAGGTGCACGATCGCGAGGTCCAGTCCGGAGTCGGAAAGGGCGTCGCGCAAGGACAGGCCGTAATTCGTGAGCCCGGCGGGGTTGCAGATGATCGCGTCGGCGTCGTCTTGGCGTTCCTGCAGCCAGTCGATGAGCCGGCCCTCGCAGTTGGCTTGGACGTGGTCGACCTTCACGTCGAGCTCGCCGGCTCGGGTGTCGATCCGGGAGGTCACCTCGGTGAGCGGGTGGGTGCCGTAGAAGCGGGGGTCTCTCTTGCCGAGCCGGTTGAGGTTCGGGCCTTGGAGCACGAGCACGTGCACGGGGTTCTCCTTCGGTTGCATCAGGGGATCGGCGGCAACTGCGCGCCCGCGCAGACGTGGAGTACCTCGCCGGTGATGTTGCGTGCGCGGTCCGACGCCAGGAACACCACGGCGTTCGCGACGTCGATCGGCTCGATGAGCCTGCGCAACGGCGTGAACGCCTTGTAGCGCTCGATCATCCGGTCCAGGTCGACGATGTCGGTGCGCTGCTGGTTGAAGGGCGTGCGCACGAAACTGGGCGCGACCGCGTTCGCCCGCACACCGAGCGGGCCGAGCTCGACGGCCATCGACACCGTCAAGCCCACCAGCGCGGCTTTCGAACTCGCGTACGACGTGTTGGCCGAACCGCCGTGCCACGCGCGGGAGCTGATGTTCACGACGCTGCCGGATCCCTGCGCACGCCAGAGCGGCACCGCGGCCCGGCAGAGCAGCATCGGGCCTTTGACGTTGACGGCCATCGTCGCGTCCCAGTCCGGTTCGGGAGTGGTCTCGAGCGGATGCGCGCGTTCTATCCCGGCACTGTTGACCACCACGTCGAGGCGGCCGAACCGCTGCGCCACCTCGTCGACGAGCCGCTGGACCTCACCGGCGTCGGTGAGATCCGCGGGCACCACCACGGGTGATCCCCCGACAGCAGTCGCGGCAGCTTCCGCGGCGGCCCCGTCGCGGTCAGCCAGCACGAGCCGGTACCCATCGGCTGCCAGTTCCCGAGCGATCACCGACCCCAGGCCGCCGCCGGCGCCGGTCACGATCGCGACCTTCTCCACGTGCACTCCTTCTGTACCCATCACCGCTCGGCCGGGACGGCCGTGGCTGTTGTGCGACGCGCGCCGAGCTGCGCGGTCGGGATCCGGTAGGTCTCCTTGCCCACGAGCACCGCGATCGCCGACACCAGGCAGATCACACAGGTGTAGATCGACACGGGTATCCACCCGGAGGGTGAGTGCCCGGCGACGCTCGCGGTGATCAGGGGCGTCAGACCGGCGGTCGCGAAGCCGAACTGGGTGCCGATCGCCATGCCCGACAGCCGGACGCCGGTGGGGAACATCTCGGCGTAAGTCGCCGGCCACACCGCGAGTGTTGCGGAGAAGGCAACGCCGAGCAGGAGGACGCCGGTCACGGCGACCATGGCGACATCGGCCGTGGAGATCGACCACAGGAACGCCGCCGTCAGCACCGCGCAGCCCGCGATGCCGCCGACGAACATCGGCTTGCGACCGTGACGGTCCGACACCAGCGCGAGTAGCGGCACGGTGACGACGGCGAGTGCGTTGCCGCCCGCGGTGACCCACAGCAGGACGGTCTTCGACATGCCGATCCCGTACACGTCGTCCGTGGCGAACGTGAGCGCGAAGACTGCGAAGATGGTGCCGATGTTGGCGATGAGAGCGGCGAAGAACACCCGCACGACCTGCCGGCTGTGGTGGCGGAACAGTTCGGCCACCGGCAGCTGGCGCACGTCGCCGCGTTCGACTTCTTCTGTGAACAACGGGGTTTCGTCGAGCCGTCGCCGGATCAGGAAGCCCAGCACGACCATCACGGCGGACACGAGGAACGGGATGCGCCAGCCCCAGGAGTACAGCGCGGCATCGTCGAGGCCCGCGGCCAGCGGGATGAACACCGCACTCGCCACGACCTGGCCGGCCTGGGAGCCGCCGAGCGTCCAGCTGGTGACGAAGGCGCGGCGGTGGTCGGGCGCGTGCTCGAAGGACATGGAGTTCGCGCCGGCCTGCTCGCCGGACGCCGAGAAACCCTGCAGCAGCCGGAGCAGCACCAGCAGCGCGGGTGCGGCGACGCCGATCTGTCCGTAACCGGGCAAGCAGCCGACGAGGAACGTCGAGGTCCCCATCAGCAGCAGACTCGCGACCATCACCTTCTTGCGCCCCAGACGATCGCCGAGGTGCCCCATGAAGAACGAGCCGACGGGCCGGGCGAGGTAACCGACGCCGAAGGTCGCCAGTGATGCCAGCACCGCGGCGGTCGCGTTGCCCTGGGGGAAGAACACTTTGGGAAAGATGAGGGCGGCGGCAGAGGCGTAGACGAAGAAGTCGTAGTACTCCAGCGCGCTGCCGATCCAGGCGGCGATCGCGGCCTTTTTCGGGGTGCGCTCGAACAGCGGGGGTGCAGTGGCCCCCGGGGCATCGTCGACCATCGCGGGGCTCCTCTCTGTGGGTGCTTCGGTTGTCCTGCACGGTTTCCGCGGTCCGTTGCCTGGAACGTAGGAGGCCCACCCGACGACGGCAAGCGTTTGCCAGATTTGCCAACCCTGGCTACGGTGGCGCCTGGAACAGACAGGAGCCCTTCCGATGACCGTGCGCGAGCCGACCGAGCCCACCGGCGTCGGGAGCCGTCCCCGCCCGGCGACGTTGACCGACGTCGCCCGCGTCGCCGGGGTCGCGCCCTCGACGGTGTCGCGGGCGTTCACCAAACCCGGGCGCGTGAACGCCGCTACGTGCGAACACGTGCTGCGGGTCGCGGCCGAACTCGGGTAGCGCCCGAACCCCGTGGCCCGGGCGTTGGAGTCAGGCCGGACCTCGACGCTCGGGCTGGTCGTCTCCGACATCACCAACCCGCACTTCTTCGCCCTGGTGCGCGGGGCGGAACGGCAGGCCTCGACGGCGGGGTTCACGTTGCTGCTGGGCGATACGCAGCAGTCGCCGCAGACCGAACGGACGGTGGTGGACCGGATCCACGCATCCGTCGACGGGCTGATCCTCGCCGCCAGCCGGCTGCCGCCGGCGGAGTTGCGCGCCTACGCGGCCACGAAACCGCTGGTGCTGATCAACCGTCAGGCCGAGGACGTCACGAGCGTCGTCACCGACCACGTCGACGGCCCGCGGCAGATCGTCGAGCACCTGCACTCGCTCGGGCACCGCGCGCTCGTGTTCCTGAGCGGGCCGCGGGAATCGTGGTCCGGGGCCCAGCGCTGGGCCGTCATCCGCGACACCGCGAAGTCGCTCGGCATCGCGGCGACGCGCCTCGGCCCGTTCCCGCCGTCGATGGCGGGTGGGCCGGCCGCCGCCGACGCGGCCATCGGAACCGCCGCCACCGCGGTGATCGCCCACAACGACCTGCTCGCGATCGGGGCCTTGCGGCGGTTCAGCGACCGTGGCCTCGCCGTGCCCGGCGACATCAGCGTGGTTGGCTTCGACGACATCTTCGGCGCCGACTTCTGCGCTCCGCCGCTCACCACGCTCACCGGCCCCCTCGACGAGGCCGGCCGCAAGGCCGTGGAGATCCTGGTGACACAGCCGGAAGCCACCGTGCGCGCGCCCCGGTTCTCGCTCCCTTCGCACTTGAAGATCCGGGAGTCGACCGGGCCCGCGCGGCCGCGTGCGTGACTCCGCCCGGCACCAGGTCGTCGGTGAAGGGCGGCTACCTCGCGGCATGGCGGGCGGCGAGATAGCCGAAGATCAGGCCCGCGCCCACCTGGCAACCCGCGCCGGGGTATTCCGACGCCATGACCGAGTCCGCGTCGTTGCCGCGGGCGTAGAGGCGCGGGATCGGATTCCGGTGCCGGTCGAGGACCCGAGCGTCGGGATCGGTCCGCAGTCCCAGCGCTGTGGCCAACGGGGTGTTGCCGACTGGTGGGCCAACAGCATCTGCCGGATGGAGCCCGGCGTGGTCGAGCTCCGGGGGATCCCGGTGCAGGAGCTGATCGGCCACCGCGGTCTGGTGTCCACGATCTGGCTGATGGTCCGCGGCAGCAGCCCGACCACCGCCGAGGCCGCGCTGCTGGAGGCGGCGATGGTCGCCTCGGTCGACCACGGCCCGCAGGCACCTTCCATCGCCATCGCCAGGATGACGGCCACGTGCGGCGTCGGCATGAACAACGCCATCGCGTCCGGCGTCAACGCCCTCGGCGACTCCCACGGTGGCGCCGGACAGCAGTGCGTGGAACTGCTGTCCGACATCGTGGCGCGGGAGTCGGCAGGAGCGGCTCTCGACGCTGCGACGGCGGAAGTGGTCGCCGAGTACCGTGCGCGCGACCCGTACCTGCCCGGGTTCGGTCACCGTTTCCACCCGGTCGATCCCCGGCGTGATCCGCTGCTCGGCCTCGTTGACGAGGCGGTGTCGGCGGGAATCGTCGAGGGCAGGCACGTGGCGGCTGCTCGGGCGGTCGAGACGGAGCTGAACCGAGGGCGACGCGAGCCCGTGCCGATGAACATCGACGGAGCCACCGCGGTGATCTACGCCGAGCTCGGATTCCCGCCGGAGCTCGCGCGGGGCCTGTTCGTGTTGAGCCGCAGCGTGGGCATCCTCGCGCACGCCTGGGAGGAAACGAATTCCGGTCGGCGCAACAAGGGCCCGATGCCGACTTCGATCCTGCCCACCTATCGCTGAGACGGGACGCTGATGCACCTCGCCGTCCTCCACGGTCCGAACCTCAACCTGCTGGGGGAGCGCCGCCCGGAAAAGTACGGGACCACTACGCTCGCCGAAATCACCGCCGACGTCGACCGGACCGCGGCGCGATGGGGCGCCACGGCCGTTCACTACCAGTCGAACCACGAAGGCGCGATGGTGGACTGGGTGCACGCCCACCGCGACGCGGTCGACGCGATCGTGATCAACCCGGCCGGGCTCACCCCGGTGGCCTACTCGCTCCTCGACGCCATCCGGGACACCGATCGCCCGTTCGCCGTCGTGCACATCTCTCAGTGGCACGCCCTCGACGGCAAGGAGCGCAACGACATCTTCGCCTCTTCGGCCGCCGTGTACCTGGCCGGCGCGGGCTGGCACGGCTACGCCCTGGCCGTCGAGGCACTCGTCTTCAAGCTAGAAAGTCGGGTGACTACTCAAGGCCCTCGATGAGGGAAGAGCCGGCGTCGCGGAGCACCTGCGAGACGCCTGCCGCGCCGCAGCCGGTGTGCCGGAGGGCGTGTATTACGACACCGCATTCGGACCTGCCTCGGTGCGTATTCACGAGCTCGCCGTTGCCGCGGAGCTGCGGGATCCGCTCGGCATCGAGCAGGCTGCGGCCTGGCACCCGCCGGCAACGCTGCCGGCGGGACGCCGCTCTCACTACTGCATCGAGCTGGCGAGCGCGCAGCTCTCCCTCGGGGGCCACGAGGATGCCTACCTGCCGCTACAGGGTGCCCGCCGGGTCGCACCCGAGCACACCCGTGCTCCCGGTTCGCCGGACCCTTTCGGCGCTGCTGCGCACCCATGGCTCGTCAAGTTCCGGACTGCTCGACTTGCAGCGTGGGTCCGCGCCCGCTGACCCAGGCAGGGCGGGAGTGTCGCGTCGAGCGAACCGATCGACAGCAGGATGCCCCCACCTGCATAAACACGGCGAAATGGGCCGTCTGGGTTACCGTTCAAGCCAGCAGCAATGACGGTGCGTGTCCGCGTGACCGGACGAGCGGTCATGGTTGAGGCCGCCAGCGGTGGACGGGAGGTCCAGTTCTCGACGTCCCGATCCGTCTGCGCGCCGTCAAGCCGGCCTTTGACGGCTGGAACGATTTCGATGCCGAGATCGAAACCGCTTCGGGAGCCGGTGCCATGCTCACGACAGTCCGAACTGCTGCTGCCGCAGTGCGGCGGATCAGGGACGGCGCAGCCCAGGAAATCGACGTATCGTCCGACATCACAGTTTTAGCTGATACTGATGGAGCTGCGATCTTCACCAACCCGTTGCAGTACGTCGTGCCGCCCGAGCCAGCCCTGGTCATCGAGTTGCGGGAGGAGGTGCTGCCTGCCCTCCATCGGGCGGCGATCGGGGATCAACTCCGTCATCCCGCCCGGCCGAGGCCGACGGATGCTCGTGAAGGCCACCTCCGGCTCCCAGCGCCTACTCACGAGTGAGTTGTAGCGATAGACCACCCAGCGCGCGACCAACCGGAACCGGCCCCCCGGCCAGGTGCAGGCTCATCCGCCCAGCCCCTCGACCGGAGCCGCTTACCCGTGGCCCGGCGATCCGCTCAGCTGGTTCCGTCTTCTTTCATGTGCCGGATGGTCTCGCCTCCCTTGTGGTGGCCGGCGCGGCCGAACAGCGTTTCGAGGACCCGCTCGAGTTTGTGCACGGCGCCGTTGAACGCCTCGGCCACCGAGCCCGCGTAGTTCGTGACAGCAACCGGCTTCCGCCCGGCAGGGGTTGCTTCGATCACGCATCGCAGGTCTTCACCGTCGGTGCCCCTGCCCATTTCGTCGCTCAGGTGGACGTCCAGCGTTGTCAGGTGGTCGCTGAACCGCGCCAGCTTCGATTTGAGCTCGGCTTCGAGGCGCTCGATCAATTCCTCATCGCCGCGCAAGTTGCTGTCGGTGCTCATCTGGATCAGCATTCCGCACTTCCCTTCTCCGGACCCGCCGCGATCTGCGAAACCGCGTGTCGGACTCTCTCGAAGCCGACCTGAAGGAGCTAACACCATGGCGGACTCAACGTCCCGTTCAGTTTGTGAGGACCTGAGACAAGACAGGCGCGTGCTCGCCCCGCCCGGTGCTCACGAGTGGCGGAGTAGAGCGGCGAACCCGTCGGGGAGGTCGATCCGCTCGTCCATCACCACCACGTCGGCCCCCACGGCCACCGCCGCGAACGGCAGGGCCTCGTCGGCCCGGTGCGGGGTGGGGTCCGTGGCGCCGAGCGCGGCCAGCCAGGACTCGGTCACCCCGACCTGCGCGGGTTGGGGGCCGGTCAGCACTTCGGCGTTACCCGGGTCGCCGACCAGCAGGGTCACCACGTTCGCCTCGGCCAGCGCGCCGGTGACGCCTTCCAATCCGACTACGGCGAGGCCGGACCCACGACCGAGTTCGGTCCGGACGCGCTCGGCGAGGTCGTCCAGCTCGGCGAGGTGCCAGCCGGCGATCAGTTCGTGGATCCGCTCGTCGAGTTCGGCCCGGTCGGCGCCCGCTGCGCGACCGCCGGCTTCGGTCTCGGTGGTGATCCTGCGGACCGCTTCCGGCAGCAGGTTGTGCAGCTCGGCTCGCGACTGGACCTCACCGGCCAGCACGACCAGCCGGGCGCCGGTGCGTTCGACGGTCTTGGTGATGTGCGCGGCGACGTCCTCGAGGTTGTGCCGCACAGTCTCCTCGATGCGGTTCTGCAGATCTCGATGATCCACGCCGCCCGTGCGCGCCTTGTGCACCTCCTCGTCACGGCCCTGAACCGTTTCCTCGCGCGTGGTGCCGTCGGGGTGGTGCACCTCGACGTTCGCGCCGAGGCGGTCCACGAGTACTACGAGGTGTTCGGGCGCGTCCGCGCTGTGCGTGATCACAGGCAGGAAGTACGGCAGATCCGAGTACCTGGCTTCCTGGGTGGCGGGCGGGGCCGGGAGCCGGCGGTCGGCGACGACCTCACCGTGCGCGGCGATCACGCTCCGCCCGGCCCTGCCGACCGGGGGTGTGCCGGCCTCGACAATGCGCAGGATCGCCGCCACGCTCGGTGCGTCGGCGCCCTGCTCGGTCAGCGCGGCCTCGATCTCCCTGAGCCGCAGCCGAAGCTGCTTCGCGGCGTCCGCGGTGTCGTGCGATTCGTCGAAGTGCACGGACACAAACGGCCCGGTTGTGGTGGTCAGCGGGCGCAGGCCAATGGTGTCCACAGGGACTCCTCTCAGTTTCTCGACGGCAGCAGCTCCTGGACCTTCGTCTTGAGGCTTCGGGCGACCAGGTGCCACGCGGCGGGGTCGCCCTTGAGCACTGCCTCGGTCATGGAAGTGGACTGCTCGAACGTCGCGTGCGGGGAATCGGCGGAACCTCCGGGTCGCAGCGTACGTCGAGGAGGGTCGGTACGTCAGCGTCCAGCGCCGGGGCCCAGGGATGGCCGAGTCACTCGGGGTCGTCGACGGCGATTCCGCCGAGCCCGATGCTGCGCGCGAAGTCCGCATACGGGACTCTGGGCAGAGTCTGCGACGGATCAAACTTCGGTGCGCCGCCCATCGCCCGCAGCTCCCGATGACCTGGTTGAGGTCGTCGGGAAAATGCACACGACGCACCGCTGGTCGGTCCAGAGCTCACGGTCGCGCGCGAGGGTGACCGGAAACCTCGCCTCGGTGCGGCGGTCGGAGGAGTGCGGTTTCGGCCAGTCCAGAGCGTGTCCTATGCCGAGCGGTTCTCCCAGCCGGTCCTCGCCGGCGATGAGTGTGCGCATCGGCTCGGACGCGACGCTCCAACGCCCTTGCCCCAGTAAGAGCATCAGGCGAGGGCGGTGATCCCGTACTTCGCCACGATCGTCGTGACGGCGGTCAACGGCTCCATTTGGCACAGCCGAAGTACTGACGGTGACCGGCGCCCGGCGAACTGATGAGCAGCAGTGGTCACTGCTGCCCGGCGAAGCGGGCGTGGCTGCGGCGCATCGGAAGTCGCGTGACGCCGGGAGCACACGCACCCGCTGCGCGCGCCGGCGCTGGAACGGACGCCCGGGGTGCCTCTGTTCCAGGAACAGCGCGCGCCCGTGATGGGTCCGTTGGCGAAACTCAGCCGGCACCAAGGAGCAAAGAATGGTCACAGGCGACGTTGACTGCTGAGTCAGCCCCAGCGCTTGCTGACCGGTTGCGACGGATGTGAGGCTCGGCGAGGGCCGGGTAGCGGAGACGGTCCCCGGTGCGGTGGGCGCGGCGCCGGGCAACGTCGCGGCGAAGGCGGCGGCGGACTCCGTGACCGGGCGGTTCACACGACCCGATGGGGTCGATGACCTGGTGGCTTTCCTGGCCAGCGGCCGCGCCGGCAAACTGATGGGGGTCCGGCATCATCATCGACGGCAGCATGACCCAGACGATCTGACTCGGACGATCCGACCGGGAAGAGATAGTGCCTTTCGGGTGGCTCACGCCGGGTCTGACCTGGCGATCAGCCCCGCTAGGGGCGTGATCGGGACCGCTTTGCCACGCAACGGCTCGGCTGCCACGATGGCGCTCGACGCTGGGAGGTGTCACTCATGGTCGACAGATTGAGCACCGATGATCAGCTCGCCATCCTCGAGCTAGCCGCCCGTTACTGGCAGGCGGTCGACACCGGCGACCTGCTGGGCTTCGCCAACACTTTCACTCCCGACGGTGAGCTCGAAAACTTCGCGGGCGTCACCAAAGGCCGTAAGGCGCTTGCCCAGTGGCTGAAGGACTTCGAGCCCGAGCGGCTCGGTAACCGGCACTACACCGTGAACCATCTCATCATCAAGATCGATACCGACACCGCGAGCGTCTGGAGCTACCTCGTCGTGACGTCGGTCGAGCCGCCGAAGCAGAACACACCTCGTGTCGCCGCACTCGCCCGGTTCGACGACCGGGTCGTGCGCGTGGACGGCGAGTGGCTCTTCGCGCACCGCACCATGACCGTGTTCGGCGCCTGACCCGACCAGTACTTCCCAGCCGACCGAAAGGAACTGGTCGACGAGGTGCAGGTCGGTCTCGCTGACTTGGTCGCCACTCGATTCGGCAGGGCTACCGGACTCGTGAACTGGGGCTTAGTACTCCAGCCGCACTTCGTGATGTATGGTTCGTCTTCGCTGGTAGTGGGCTTGCTGGGCTCGGTGCTGATGGCGTCGGCGCCAGTGTGACCA